>DATKBJ010000015.1:0-10775 GCA_035514135.1 Gaiellaceae bacterium
GCGGAACCGATCCGGTCGTGTTCCCCGGTGAGCAGACCTTCTGGGTCGCGTCGTCGTCGGGCATGGACGAGACCCTCGACTGGAAGCCAGAGGACGGCGACTGGCGCGTGGTGCTCATGAACAACGACTCCTCGCGGGGCGTCTCCGCCGACATGAGCATCGGCGCCGAGCTCGACGCCGTGCTCTGGATCGCGATCGGCATGCTCGCCCTCGGCACGCTCTTCGCCGGTGCCGCCGCCCTCGCGATCACCGGGGCCGTCAGACGCGGGCCACCGCCCACGTGCTCGTCTGCCACAGGCTAATCCACCCGCGTTTAGAGTTGCCATGTCGTGACAGGCGGGCATCGAGGTCCCGCCGGCCCGGGAGGTGCCGATGCCGAAAGTCGCCATTGTGGGAGCAGGGCAGGCAGGCCTGCTTGCCACCCACGCGCTCCGCCTCGGCGGTCACGACGTCACGCTGCACTCGGACAAGACTCCCGACGACTTTCTGACCAGAGCTCGCCCGACCGGCGTGGCCGCGCGCTTCGACATGGCGCTCGAGTTCGAGCGCGAGCTCGGCCTCGAGCACTGGGGCGACGTCGCCCCGCACGGGGAGGGCGTCCATCTGCACTTCTTGCCGAAGAAGGGAAACGTCCTGGTGACGCTGCTCGGCAGGCTCTCGAAGCCGTTTCTCTCGATCGACCTGCGCATGCAGAGCGCGCGGTGGATGGAGGAGCTCGACGCACGCGGTGGGCAGATCGAGATCGAGAGCGTGACGCTCGAGCGGCTGGACGAGATCGCGGCTGCCAGCGATCTGACGCTCGTCGCCGCGGGACGCGGGGAGATCATGCGGCTCTTTCCACGAGACGAGTCGCGCTCGGTGTACGCGAAGCCGCAGCGGTACCTCGCGATGACCAACGTCACCGGCGTCCCGATGGAGCTGCCCTACTCACCGTGGTTCCGGCCGGTGAAGTTCAACTTCTTCGCGCCGTACGGCGAGGCGTTCTGGGTGCCCTGGTACTCGAAGAGCGGGCAGTCCTGCTGGGGAATGCTCGTCGAGGCAAAGGCGGGCGGTCCGTTCGACGTGTACCGCGACGCGACGACCGGCGACGAGGTGCTGCGTCGCACGAAGGAGCTCGTGCGCGAGTACATGCCCTGGGACTACGAGCTCCTCGAGAAGGGCGAGCTCGCCGACGAGAACGCCTGGCTCACGGGGGAGTTCACGCCCGAGGTGCGCCAGGTGGTCGGAACGCTGCCTTCGGGACGCCAGGTCATGGCGGTCGGGGACACGGCGCACTCGCTCGACCCGATCGGTGGCCAGGGTGCGAACAACGGGAACAAGATGGTGCGCGTCGTGGTCGAGGAGATCGCCTCGCGCGGTGAGGGGCCGTTCGACGCCGACTGGATGCGGGCGACCTTCGATCGGTTCTGGGAGCGTCACCACTGGATCGAGCGGTTCAACGACACGCTGCTCGAGCCTCTCACTCCCGCCGGGCGGACGATTCTCGTCTCGCAGTACGGCAGCGACGCGAAGCTTGGCAACGACACCCCCCAGCAGAAGATCGCCGACCTCTTCATCGAGAACTTCAACGACCCTGCGCTCATCACCGACGCGTTCCACGACAAGGCACGGGCAAGGCAGGTGGTGGCGGAGGCGTTCGGCTCGTCCAGGACGCCGTTCGTGCGCGGCGCGGCTCGCATCGCCCGTGGGCAGCTCCGACAGAAGCTCGGCAGGCCCGCCGGCCATCCCGGCACCTGAGCGCCGCGAACGAGAGGAGCAGCGATGATGCTGAAGGACAAGGTCACGATCGTCACGGGCGCGGGCAGCGGCATCGGGCAAGCGACCGCGAGGAGGTTCGCCGGCGACGGGGCCAAGCTCGTCCTCAACGACATCAGCGCCGACTACCTCGGCGAGCTCGAGCACGAGCTCGGAGGCGAGCACGCCTACCTGGTCGGCGACGTCGCGGAAGAGGAGACGGCCCGCCGCCTGGCGGAGACGGGGCACGAGCGCTTCGGACGGATCGACGTGCTCGTGAACAACGTCGGAGACCTATACATCGGCGAGATCACGGAGACGTCCGTCGACGACTGGGACCGGCTGCTCGCGACGAACCTCCGCAGCATGTTCCTGTGCTGCAAGCACGTTCTGCCGGCGATGCTCGAGCAGGGCGGCGGGGCGATCGTCAACCTCTCGTCGATCAGCGCGTTCATCGGCCAGGAGGCCGAGGAGGGAGGCCCGAGCTTCTTCGCGTACTCCGTCACGAAGGCGGGCGCCCGACAGCTCACGACGAACCTCGCCACGCGCTACGCCAAGCAGGGGATCCGCGTCAACGCCGTCGCCCCCGGCGCAACGCGCACGCGGCAGGTTCGTCACTTCATGCCCGATCTCTCGCAGGAGGCCGAGGACGCCATCTGGGAGAACGCCGGAGCGCAGGGCACGCCGATGGGGCGTGTCGGAAGGCCCGAGGAGATCGCAGCCGCGATCGCGTTCCTCGCTTCGGACGATGCGTCCTTCGTGACCGGGACGACGCTCGTCGTCGACGGCGGCTACACCGCCCGCTGAGCGTAGGAGCGCAGGTAGAACCAGGGCGTGGAGATCGGCGTGTTCACCTTCGCGGACCTGCGGGACGGCGAGGGAGCAGAGGAGCGGCTGCGCGACCTCATGGAGGAGATCGAGCTCGCCGAGGAGGTCGGGCTCGACGTCTTCGGCGTCGGGGAGCATCACCGCGAAGAGTTCGCCGTGTCCGCACCGGCGGTCGTGCTCGGGGCCGGCGGCGCACGCACCTCCCGGATCCGGTTGACGAGCGCGGTTACGGTGCTCAGCTCGGCCGTTCCGATCCGGCTCTACCAGCAGTTCGCGACGCTTGATCTGCTCTCCGGGGGACGCGCGGAGATGATGGTCGGCCGCGGGTCGTTCATCGAGTCGTTCCCGCTCTTCGGCTTCGACCTGCGCGACTACGACCGGCTGTTCGAGGAAAAGCTCGTCGAGTTCCTGCACATCCGTGAGACGGGGCGTTCGCTCGAGGGCCAAGAGGTGTACCCCCACCCGACGCAGGATCCGCTTCCCGTCTGGGTGGCCGTCGGCGGGACACCCGAGTCGGCCGTACGTGCGGGGATGCTCGACCTGCCGATGGCGCTCGCGATCATCGGGGGGCTCCCGGAGCGGTTCACGCCGTTCGCGGAGCTCCACCGGCGCGCCGCTGCCGAGGCTGGCAACGAGCGACCGCGCCTCAGCATCAACTCGCACGGCTACATAGCCGAGAGCACGCAGCAGGCGCTCGACGAGTCCTTCCCGTACGTCTCCGCGGCGATGAACAAGATCGGCCGCGAGCGCGGCTGGCCGCCGATGTCGCGCGCCGACTACGACGCCGCCGCGTCACTGCGCGGTGCGAACTTCGTGGGCACGCCTGATCAGATCGTCGAGAAGATCCTCTTCCAGCACGAGCTCTTCGGGCACGACCGCTTCATGCTCCAGTTCACGATCGGCGGCAGCCCGCACGAGGGGATCCTCCGCTCGATCGAGCTCCTGGGCCGCGAGGTCGCTCCGGCAGTGCGAAACGCCCTGAGAGCCTTGTAACGATCGGTTACAAGCGTGGGCTGCGGCGCTCCCGCGCAGGAAACACGCTCGCACACAACCATGTAACGATCGGTTACAAGCGCATTCGTCGTAGGATCGTGTCGTGGGCGTGGAGCGCTTCGACCGCGTGCCCCTCCTCTTCGGGCCGTCGCCCGTCCACAGGCTCGAGCGGCTGAGCGAGCATCTCGGCGGCGAGGTCGAGATCTGGGCGAAGCGCGAGGACTGCAACTCGGGCCTTGCGTACGGCGGCAACAAGGTGCGCAAGCTCGAGTACCTCGCCGCCGCCGCGCTCGCGCAAGGCTGCGACACCCTCGTCTCGATCGGGGGCGTCCAGTCGAACCACACGCGCCAGGTCGCGGCCGTCGCGGCGCGTCTCGGCCTCGGCTGCGTCCTCGTCCAGGAGCACTGGGTGGAATGGCCGGACGCCGTCTACGACAAGGTCGGGAACATCCTCCTGTCGCGGATCATGGGCGCCGACGTGAAGCTCGATCCGGCCGGCTTCGACATCGGGATCCGGAAGAGCTGGGAGGACGCGCTCGCTTCCGTCGAGGAGGCGGGCGGAAAGCCGTACGCGATCCCCGCCGGCGCGTCCGACCACCCGCTCGGCGGGCTGGGATTCGCCCGCTGGGCCGACGAAGTGTCCCAGCAGGAACGCGAGCTCGGCGTCTTCTTCGACACGATCGTCGTCTGCTCCGTGACCGGCTCGACGCAGGCAGGGATGGTCGCGGGCTTCGCCACGCAGGAGACCGAGCGCTCCGTCCTCGGGATCGACGGCTCCGCGACCGTCGAGCAGACGTGGGCGCAGATCGCGCGCATCGCCAGATTCACCGCCGAGGCGATCGACCTCGGCCGCCAGCTCGCCGACGACGAGATCGTCCTCCTCGACGAGTGGCACGCGGGCACCTACGGCATCCCCGACTCCAAGACGATCGAGGCGATCCGCCTGTGCGCCGGCCTCGAGGGCATGCTCACGGACCCTGTCTACGAGGGGAAGTCGATGGCCGCGCTCGTCGACCTCGTGCAGTCCGGCCGGATCGAGCCGGGATCGCGCGTGCTGTACGCACACCTGGGAGGCCAGCCTGCTCTCAACGCCTACGCCGACGCTTTTTGAGCAAGGGGTGGCGTCCGCGTCCGCGGCGCGCGACAATGGCAGGTCGATGACCGAGCTGATGGCCCCGCTCGACGACGCCCGCGCGGCGGCTGCGCGGCAGGCGTGGCGCGCGGCGTACGCCGCCTACGGTGGCGTCGACGCGACCGAGCTGACCGCTGCCGACCTCGAGCGCTTCGGCGAGGCTGCCTGGTGGAGCGGCAAGATCGACGAGGCGATCCGCCTCCGTGAGAAGGCATTCGCGGCGTACACGTCAGAGGGTGACAACCGTGCCGCCGCGCGCCTGGCGCTGACCCTCGCGTGGGACTACGAGGGCAAGGGGTCATTCGCCGTCTCGAACGGCTGGTTCGCCAGCGGCGAGCGCCTCCTCGCCGACGTCGACGACGCACCCGAGCACGCATTCTTACTCCTGACGAAGGCGCTCGGTGCGATGGTTCAGGGTGAGCTCGAGGCCGCCGTCGCGATGTTCGACGAGGCGTACGAGCTCGCGAAGCGCGTCGGCGACCGTGACGGCCAGATGCTCTCGCTGTCGGGGAAAGGGCGCACGCTCATCAGCGCGGGCCAGATCGACAAGGGCCTCGCGCTCCTCGACGAGGCGAGCGCCTCGGCGCTCTGCGGCGACATCAGCGCCCACTCGGCCGGCGTCGTCTACTGCATCACCATCAGCGCCAGCCAGGACGTCGGCGACTACCGCCGTGCAGCGGAGTGGACTGAAGCGGCGAATCGTTGGTGCGACACGTTGGACGTCACGGGCTTCCCCGGCGCGTGCAGGGTTCACCGCGCAGAGGCGATGCGGCTGCGCGGCGACTGGTCGGGAGCGGAGGCGCAGGCGCTCGCGGCCTGCGAAGAGCTCAAGGACTTCGACCAGATGATCCCCGCCGCAGGCTGGTACGAGATCGGCGAGATCCGCCGGCGCCGCGGCGATCTCGGCGGAGCCGAGGACGCGTACCGCATCTCGAGCGAGCTCGGACGCGAGCCACAGCCAGGGCTCTCGCTCGTCCGGCTGGCCGAGGGCAAGGTCGACGCCGCGCTCGCCGGGGTGAAGAGCTCGCTCGCGGAGACGCTGAGCCCCCTCGTCCGGCTGCGCCGGCTTCCCGCGCAGGTCGAGATCGCCATCGCCGCGGGCGATTTCAAGACGGCGCGCGGGGCAGCGGACGAGATGGAGCAGACGGTCGACGCGTACAAAATCGGTGAACGCCGGGCCGCGGCGTTCGACGCGATGGTGCACTTCGCGCGCGGGCAGATCCTCCTCGCGGACAAGGACTGGGACGGTGCGATCGCCGCGCTGAAGCACGCGCGGGACGAGTGGCAGGGCATCGGCGCGCCGTACGAGGTCGCGCGCGTCCGGGCCACCCTCGGGACTGCGTATCGGAGAGCCGGCGACGAGCACGGGAGCACGGTCGAGCTCGAGGGTGCGCTCGCGACATTCGAACGGCTCGGCGCCGAGCCCGAGGCGGCGCGGATCAAGGAGCAGCTCGGCCGCGTCGAGGCACGGCGCACGTTCCTCTTCACGGACATCGTCGACTCGACGAAGCTCCTCGAGACGCTCGGCGACGAGAAGTGGAAGCGCCTGCTCGCGCGGCACGACGAGCTCGTACGCGAGTGCATCGCGCGAGCGGGAGGCGAGGTCGTCAAGCGCACGGGTGACGGGTTCTTCGCGTCGTTCGAGAGCCCGAAGGCGGCGATCGACGCCGCGATCGCGATGCAGCGACACCTGGCAGCCGAGATCGTGGCACCGGACATCCGCATCGGCGCGCACGCGGGAGGAGCATTCCTGACGGATGCCGAGTCGACCGACTACGGGGGGCAAGGCGTACACGTCGCCGCGCGCATCGGCGCCGCCGCCGGATCCGGCGAGATCCTCGTGAGCGCCGAGACGCTGACGAGCGCCGGCGACGCGTTCCGGATGAGCGAACGGCGGCGTACGGAGCTCAAAGGTATCGCCGAGCCCGTCGAGGTCGTCTCGATCGACTGGCGTTAGCGGGTCGGCCGCACGATCGCGTACCGCGCGCAGGCGAAGTCGCGGTTGCGGTGGAGCTCCTCCAGCCTGAGCTCATGGCGGCGTGGAAACAGCGGAGCGCCTTTGCCGAGCGTCGCCGGCGCGACGTAGACGATCACCTCGTCGAGCAGGCCTGCGTCGGCGAACTGGCCGGCGAGATCTCCGCCACCGACGATCCAGACGTTCTTGCCCGCTGCAGCCTCGACCATCGTCGCGTGCACGTCGGTGACGCGGTCACGCGTGAACGTGATCGCGGCGTTGGGGACGACCGTGAGCTGCCGGTGCGTGAAGACCCAGCACGGGATCTCGTACGGCCAGGCCCACTCCTCCGGCGGCCTGCCGGCGAACTCGTGGTCGAGAATCCACTCGTACGTCGTCGCCCCCATCGCGAGCGCACCGACGTCGGCGATGAAGTCCGCGTAGTTGAGCGGCCCCGCGCGATCCTGGTCGCGCGTGAAGAGCCACTCGAGCGAGTGGTCGGGGTCGGCGATGAACCCATCGAGGCTCGTTGCCGTGTAGTACTGCGTGAGCGGCACGGTCAGCGGTTCGCGTCGTTGTCGAGCCAGCGACCGACGGTCGCCGACCAGAACTCCGGCTGCGGACGAAAGCCGAGCGACTCGTAGAGCCCCTGCGCGGAGCTCGTCTGCAAGCCGACGTGCTGCCCCGGCACCTGGACGAGAAGGTGGCGGATCATCGAGGACGCAACACCGCGGCGCCGGTACGCAGACGCCGTCCACACGTCGACGAGATAAGCGTTGCAGACGCCGTCCGAGAGCAGGCGCGCCATGCCCACGACGCGCTCGCCGTGGCGCGCGATGGCGACGTGCTGCGACTGCTCGAACGATCGGCGAAGCGCCTGCGGGCTGCGTCCGTTGTCGAAGTCGTCGGCCGCGAGGTCGGCCTTGGCCCGCACCCAGTCGATGCCGTCCAGCGACGAATCGATCGCGATGGTCATGACGGAGACGATTGCATGTGCGTGAGGTGTTCAGTCGGCGAGGAACGCGGCCAGACGCTCGCCCTCGTCGTCGACCTCGCGCCGTACCGAGCGCGACAGCGCCGCGAACGGCTCGACGACCACGCGCCCGCTCTCGACGCGCCACATGCCGGCAACGAGCCCGTCGACGAGGAAGGTCTGCGCGACGTCGCCGTTCATGCGGATGACCGCCTTGCGGTACTCCTCAGGGAGCACCCGGGTTCGATCCGCGAACGCGAGCAGCACGTTGTCCCACTTCGGCAGGAAGCGAACCGGGGTGGGAGTGTCGGGATCCGGCAGCGGCCCTCGCGGTACGTCGAGGAGCTCGCGCCCGTGCTCGTCTCGGAAGCGGCGCAGTGGCTCGAGCCGGTCGAGCGCTCGCTGGATCTCGGGCACGTGCATCATGCTCCAGGCGACGATGTCGCGACGTGACGCGGGTCCGAACGCGGCGAGATAGCGACGGAGGATCTCGGCGCGCGCAGCGACCGGGACGTGTCTCTCGGGCTCGTCGATCGCGACGAACCTCCCCTCCGGCCGCGCGTTCCACAAGGCGGTCTCGTGGTGGTGCAGCACGTGAGCGCGCACGCGTGCGCCGCGCCAGGCACGCCGAGCGTCGATGCCGGTGAGCCCGGTCTCGCGCTCGAGATGAGCCAGCGCTTCCTCCGTGGTCACGGGGCCTGCGGAAGCCAGCGCGCGCACCGACGGCGCGAGCCGCTCCGCCTGGGACGTCCGATCGGGGAAGTTCGTCTCGCTCAGCGCGGCGCGGAGAAGCGCGTAGTCGCGCCGCGTGACGAGGTGCAGCGTTTGCCGCATCACGGTCGCCTTGATGACGCCGCCGCGTGCGACCTCGCTCTCGAGCGCCTCGCGCCTGAAGCTCGTCGTGCGCGTCCAGATGCCGACGTACGGCGCCGGCGGCCACTGCGCCTGCATGCCGACCAGGCGCTCGATCACCGCCGTCGGCGAGAGGCGCTTCCGCTCCAGCAGGAGCTGCCGCGCGAGCGTGGCGCGGTTCAGCTCGCGCAGCGTGAGGACGCGCTCGGCCATCCGCTCGGCCGCTAGTCGGGTAGCCAGCCGTCGCGGTACGCGGTCGGCTCGCGCGGCGGGATCGCGGCGTAGGCGACGTCGCCGTCCAGCGTGTCCTCGTCGACGCTCGCGCCGTGCCGCGCTGCGGCCTCGCCGGCCGGGAAGCCGAGCGAGCCCGGCTGTCCGTCGTGGACGCGGGCCCCTACGGCGATCACGACACACGGACCAGTCCCGGCGCCGACGATCACATGCTTCGTCCCAGGCGGACAGTGCACGAAGTCCCACGCTCGCAGCGGCCGCTCCTCGCCCTCGACGACGAGGACGGCCTCGCCCGAGACGAGCAGGAACGCCTCCTGATCGGCCTCCCAGTGGTACATCGCCATCGGCTCGCCCGGCATGAGCACGAACGGGTTGACGCCGAACTGGTGGTGCTCGCGGCGCCAGCCCTCGAAGTCGTCGGCGACGACGCAAACCGCGCCGCGGCCGTCGGTGTGGCGCCACTCCGCATCTCGCACGTTGAGGACGTACCAGCCGTCGCCCTCCGGCGCGAGCCCGTGCTCTGTCCGCAGGAGCAGCGCCTCGGGAACGCGCTCAGACCTCTGCGCGCTCATCCGTCGGCTCGCCGGGATCGGGCAACGTGGGGTAGTCGGTCGGGTAGAGGCCGGCGGCAAAGCCGTAGGCGGTGCCGCCGGAGCGTGGCAGCTGTGCGAACTCCCGCGACAGCTCCTCCACCCGGTCCCAGAACTCCGCGGCGCTCTGCTCGGGGATGCGGGAGTGACGCAGGATCGTCCGCAGCCGGTCGGCCTCGTGGGCGGGGAGGGACTCGGCCGCCGCGACTGCCAGCGCGTTGGCGTGAACCGTCGTCGGGTCCTCACCCGGACGGTTCACGACTCCGACCATGAACGTGCGGGCCGTCCGGCCGTAGTAGCGCTCGTCGACGGCGCGGACTCGCCGCGTCCGCACGACGCGCAGCATCTCGGCGTCGACGAGAACGTTGACGTGGTGCGCGACGGTGCTCTTGGGACGCTGAACGGCAGCCGCGAGCTCGGCGACGGTCGCAGCGCGTTCCAGGAGGAGGTCGAGGATGGTGGCGCGCAGCGGGTCCGCGATCGCACGGAGTTGCGCCGGCGACGTCACCACCAGGCGGTCGGCGAGGTCGTAGTCGGGTACTGGGCTATCGATCGACATCTCTGGATCGATCTAGTATTGTCGATCGATCGATCGCTGTAAACCGTTCGCCTGACACGCGAGAGAGGGAGCGACATGACGGAGGTGCTGCTGTTCCACCACGCCCAGGGTCAGACCCCGGGCTTCCACGCATTCGCGGATGAGCTACGACGAGCAGGCCACACGGTGCACGCCCCCGATCTCTTCGACGGACGCACCTTCGGCTCGATCGACGAGGGCGTGGCGTACGCCGAGGAGGTCGGCTTCGAGACGCTCATCGAGCGCGGGGTGCGCGCGGCCGACGAGTTGCCTGACGAGCTCGTGTACGGCGGCTTCTCGCTCGGCGTGCTGCCTGCTCAGAAGCTCGCGCAGACCCGCGCGGGCGCGCTGGGCGGCCTGTTCTTCTACTCCTTCGTCCCTGTCGAGGAGTTCGGGTCGTGGCCGGCGGGCGTCCCCGCGCAGATCCACGGCATGGATGCCGACCCGTACTTCGCCGGGGAAGGCGACATCGACGCGGCCCGCGCGCTCGTCGAGTCGACCGAGGACGCCGAGCTGTTCTTGTACCCTGGCGACCAGCACTACTTCGCCGACTCCAGCCTGCCAGGCTACGACGAGCGCGCCGCCGCCCAGCTCACGGAGCGGGCGCTTGCCTTCCTCGCCGCGCGTGGCTGAGACGGTTGGACGTCTCGGTCGAACGTGCGCGCACCCTGTCGGCACCGACACCATCGGGCACCCGGACGGGCAGTAGCTCCTAGAAGTCGATCCGCATCACGACGCGGCGCTTGGAGGGGTAGCTGACCTCCTCGAAGCCGGCGGCGTCGAAGATGCTGCGGGTGCCGACGTGTGACTCGCCCCAGATGACGTTCTGCCCGGGCTCGACGAGCATCGGGTAGCCCTCGATCGCGCGCGCGCCACGTTCCCGCGCGTGTTCGACGGCGGCACGGGCGAGT
>DATKBJ010000016.1:0-9578 GCA_035514135.1 Gaiellaceae bacterium
GCACTCCTGGCTTCATCGGTTCCGCCGCATCCTCGTGCGCTGGGAGAAGCGAGCCGACACCTACCTCGCCATGCTCCACCTCGCCTGCGCCCTCATCACCTGGCGGGCGGTCGACTGGAGCGCCTAGCGGAATAGGCTCTAAGGCAGATGATGCTCGATTTCGTCGAAACTTGCGCGAAACCTGACTCTCGCTGACCGTCTTAATGGTGGCCTGCGTCCCTGACGCCCTGAAGAGGTCGTGGAGACGAGCCGGACCGGACGCTGGGGCGTCTGCGCGTCCGTACGTCGCCCGTGAGAGCACGAGCCGGCGGCGCGCGCACAGGCGGCAACCCGGGCACCGAGGTGTGCGTCCGGTTGCTTAGCGCCAGTCCTCATGAGGGGAGGCGGCCGATGCGAGCCGCTGCGCGATCTCAGCTCACGAGGCTCGGCAACGGCGTGAACGTGTATGACGCCCGGCGCATCCTTTCCTGAAGCAGCGCCGGTGAGACTGTTGCGGCCTCGCGTGGGCGAGGGTCCTCTCCCTCGACGGACGCCGATTCCTGTCTTCCGTCGATTGTTTCTGCCTCAAAGGCGTGGCCTCACTTGAAGCCCTTCTTCGAGCGGACGAGCTGGTTTCAGGAACTCGTGAATGAAGTGAACGTCTCGCGTCGCGTCGCTGCGCACATGAACCCACTTGAGCTAGACGATGTGAAGAACGTGGAAGCAGCGTTTCGGAAGTGGAGCAAAGTGCTGAAGGCGAAAGAGGCATTGATTCCCTGAGTACCGGTACCTGTCCCCCAGAGCGCACAAGCAGAACCACTAGGGGTAGTCAGTCGAACAGCGATGAGCCACGTGCACAACCCCTCCGTGACGATTCTCGCGTCGAAGCTCGTCGGAGTGGAGCTATTCGACCATCACACCTGTCCGGCCGCGCGGACGAACGCTTCAAGCCTGAGCGCCTCGTCCTCGACGTCGCGTCTGGCGACGCGCGGGAGTGGTGCGAAGGGGCGAAGGCTCACGCGTCCGCCGTCGAGAGACCACTGACCCGCGACGAACCCGTCGACGAGGAAGGTCTCGGGCACGTCGCCGTTCCGTTCGATGATCGCCTTTCGGTACTCGTCGGGGAACGCGCGCGACCGGACGTCGTGCGCGAGGAGAAGGTTGTCCCAGCGCGGGAGGAACCGGGGCGGCGCCGGCGTGTCGGGCGAGGGGAGCGGTGCGCGCTGGACGTCGTAGAGGTCGCGGCCGAGCTCGTCCTGGAAGCGCCTGAGCGCGATCCGCTCGAGGCCGCGGTCGAGGATGCCCAGCGGCAAGCCCGTCCACTGCGCCAGGTCCGGGCGGCTCGCCGGACCGAACGCCGCAAGATAGCGGTGGGCGAGGTGCGCGGCTCCTGCTTCTCCTCCTGCTGCGTCGGCACCGAGCCACGTCCGCGCGGGAGCGAACGTGCCGCCCGCCGTGTTCTGCCGCCACGCGGACGACGATGGCCCGTTGATCAGCCCGGCGTGCGCGACGAGGCCGTACCAGACGAGCCAGGGCGAACGATCCTCGATCCGGAGCTTCGGCCTGCCGAGCGCGGCCAGGAGCTCGGGTCGCGTCCGCGGCTGCTCGGCTGCGAGCGCTGCGAGACGCTCGCCAGCGGCCGTGAAGTCCGCCTCCTCGCCCATCTTCGCGAGCTGGCGCTGGAGCTCGGCGATCCGGCGGTCGCGGTAGATGCCGCCGTACGTGAGGTAGTCGCGCGCGCTGACCAGGTGGAGCGTCGTCCGCATCAGCGTGGCCTTGACGACCTGGCGTCGCCCGACGGCGCGGACGAGCTGGTCGGGACGGAAGCCGTCCACGCGCGCCCACAGGCCGATGTACGGCGACGGCGGCCACTGCGCCTGGATCCCCGCGACCCGCTCGACCGCCTGCGTCGGCGAGAGTCGGTGTCGCCTGAGCAGCAGTTGTCGCGCGAGCGTGGCGCGATTCAGCTCCCGCACAGTGAGCGTGCGACCTGGCATGCAGGCATTTTCGCGTGAGCGGCGAAACCGGACCGCCCGATGCGCGTCATGCTCGTCGTCCTGGTGCTCGCCTTTGCGGGCCTGCTCGCCGTCGATCTCGAGTCGTCGTCGGTGCCGCAGGCCGCCGTATCGGCGCCGGCCCACGTCGCTGTGCCGAAGCCGGCGCCTCGGACCGTCGAGGTGGCTTTCGTGAAGAGCGGCTGGATCATCCGTGTCGAGCGAGTCGTCCGCCGCGGAACGAGCCCGGCCGAGACCGCGCTTCGAGAGCTGACCCAGGGTCCGACGAAAGCCGAGCGACGCAAGGGGATCCGCACTGCGATTCCGGATGGCGCGCGTCTTCGCTCGTTGCGTGCCGACCGGGAGACGTGGTTCGCGAGCTTCTCCCGCTCGACGCTGGCCGCGGGCGCTCCCGAGACGAAACGCATGCGGCTCTGGCAGATCGCGGCGACGCTCGCCGCTCATGGCGACCGCGCGCAGGTGGCGATCGGGACGGAAGGACGGTTCGTGACGACGGTTCGGCTCGGCGTGCGGCCCGGCGCCTGGCGCGCGGAGACGGGGGAGAACGAGTACCCGTACGTCGTTCGCGGTGTTCAGCAACGTCTGGCGGCGCTCGGCTACCTCGACCGCCGGGATGTCGGTGCGTCCGACGGCTATCTGACAGAGCAGGCGCTACTCGCCTTCCAGGGCTGGGAGGATCTCGAACGCACGGCGACCTTGACCGGTCAGACGCAGCTGACGCTCTTCCGTGCCCAGCGTCCGAGACCCGCTTCACGCCGACCGGACCGCCACATCGAGATCCACCGCGGCCGCGGCGTGCTCCTCATGGTCGAGGACGGCCGCGTCGCCCGGGCAGTGCACACCTCGACGGGCGTCGGCGGCATCACTCCCGTCGGCGACTTCACGGTCTACGCGAAGGTGCTCATGTCCTGGTCGGTTCCGTTCCAGGTGTGGATGCCGTACGCCGCCTACTTCCGTGGCGGGATCGCGACGCATCAGTCGCCCGACGTGCCCTCGTACCCCGCGTCGCACGGCTGCGTTCGTCTGCCTGAAGGCGAGGCGAAGCGGGTCTACGACTTCGTCGAGGTCGGCACGCCGGTCGTCGTCCGCTGAGCCTTCGCTGCGGTTCCGGCCTTCGTGGCCCGCCGCCTCGCACTTTCAGCCGTCGTCGCACTCCTCGTCGTCACGTCCGCCTCTGCGGGGGGTCGCGCGAACGGTGCGACCGAGCTCACCTTCTACCCGGTCTCTGCCGTCGCGCGCGCGCGTGGAGCTCACGTCGCGAGTAATCGCGTCGGGTCCGGAGTCAGACCGCGCTCGGCGGGACGATCACTACGGGGCAGGGCGCGTTGCTCGCGACATGGTTCGACACGCTTCCGAGCACGGCGGACTTCAGGCCGCCGCGACCGCGTGAGCCGAGCACGACGAACGAGGCGTCAAGCTCTGCGCAGAGAGCGACGATGCGATCCGCGGCGGAACCGATCTCGGCACGCTGCTGTACGTCGTCCCCGAGACCGGCTTCCGAGGCGACACGCTGCAGCAGCTCACGCGCATCCTCGAGCTCTGCCTCGCGGAGCCTTTGCTGCCCCGCTGGCGCCGTGCTCACCCCCGGCGCCTCGGTCCGCGGCGCGACGTGCACGAGCACGAGCGTCGTGCTCAGCGCTTCGGCAAGGTCGCCGGCAACACGCAGTGCCGCGCGCGCGCCGTCCGACTCGTCTACGGAAACCACGATCGGGCCCATCGAGGAGAAGGTACCCGTCCCGCCGATCGCGGCGCCAGGTGAACCCACGCGTGACAGGATGGGCACGCCGTGGAGACGATGCGCGCCATCCGCAAGCGCGAGTCCGCCCCCGGGCTCACGCTCGAGGAGGTGCCCGTACCCACACCCGGGCAGGACGAGGTTCTCATCCGGATCGAGGCGGCGTCCATCTGCGGGACGGATCTCCACATCCAACGCTGGGACCAATGGTCGTCCGAGCGCGTCGAGCCGCCGCTCACGCTCGGGCACGAGCTCTGCGGAACGGTGGTGGCCACGGGTAGCTCGGTGAGGGAGATCGTCGAGGGCGACTACGTCTCGGCCGAGAGCCATGTCACGTGCGGTGTCTGTTTCCACTGCAGGACCGGAAAGGCGCACATGTGCGAGGCGACGCAGATCCTCGGCGTCGATCGTGACGGCGGCTTCGCCGACTACGCTGCTGTGCCCGCCGCGGTTGTCTGGCGGAACGATCGCGCGAAGCTTCCACCCGAGATCGCGTGTCTGCAGGAGCCGTTCGGCAACGCCGTCTTCGCCACGTCGACGCAGGATCTCGCGGGCCGCGCAGTCGCCGTGCTCGGATGTGGGCCGGTCGGGCTCTTCACGATCGCGATCGCGAAGGCGTTCGGAGCCGGCCGTCTGTTCGCATCCGACCACGTCCCGTTCCGTCTGGATCTCGCACGGAAGCTCGGCGCAGACGCCGTCGTGAACGTCGACGAGGTGAAGGACGTTCCGCAGTGGTTCGTCGAGCAGAACGAGGGCATCGGCGTGGGCGTCGTCTTCGAGATGTCCGGGGCGCTGCGCGCGATCGAAGACGCGTTCGGAATCGTGCGGCACGGCGGCAACGTCGTCCTCTTCGGGATTCCGTCCCGGCCGGCGACGATCGACATCGCCGAGTCGCTCATCTTCAAGAACCTCACCGTGAGCGCGGTCAACGGTCGCGAGATCTGGGAGACCTGGTACACGACGCGCTGGCTCCTGGAGCACGGCGTCGTCGATCTGCGCCCGCTCATCACGGCTGAGTTGCCGCTCGAGTCCTACGAGGAGGCGTTCGCGCGGCTCGAGTCGGGCGAGGCCTGCAAGATCGTCCTGCGACCGAGCGGAGCCACGCCATGACCGAAACGGACATGACTCGGGGTCTGACCCCGGGATGCGTCTCGTCGCGACGTGTCCGGAAGAGCAGGCGCCGATGACATCGACGCTCGACACGCAGCTACGCGCCGAGCTCGACGCGTTGCTCGAGGCGCGCACCTACAAGAGCTTCCTCACGCTCCAGTCGCCGCAGGGGCCGGCGGTGCAGATGGTCGGACGCGGCGAGGTGATCGTCCTCTCTTCGAACAACTATCTCGGCCTCGCGGGGCATCCCGAGGTCGTGCGCGCCGGGATCGTGGGCCTCCAGCGCTACGGGGCAGGCACGGCGTCGGTCCGGTTCATCTGCGGGACGTTCGAGCCCCATCTCGCGCTCGAGCGGGCGCTCGCGGATCTCTCGGGCACCGAGGCCGCTCTCACCTACGTCTCCTGCTGGAACGCGAACGAGGCGTGCATCCCGAGCCTCACCGACGAAGCGACGATCATCCTCACCGACGCGCTCAATCACGCGAGCCTCATCGACGCGATCCGGCTCTCGCGCCCGGCGGGCAAGGTGATCTACCCGCACTCGGACATGTCTGCGCTGCGGGACGGGCTCGCCGCGGCGCCCCGGGACGCACGCAAGCTGATCGTCACCGACGGCGTGTTCTCGATGGAGGGTGACCTCGCGAAGCTGCCCGAGATCGTCGAGCTGGCCCGCGAGTTCGACGCGGTCGTGATCGTCGACGACTCGCACGGCGTCGGCGTCCTCGGCGAGACCGGGCGGGGCACCGTCGAGCACTTCGGCCTTCTCGGCGAGGTCGACGTGATCACGGGGACTCTCGGCAAGGCCCTCGGCGGCGCGGCGGGCGGGTACGTCGCCGCATCGGAGGAGGTCTGCGACGTTCTCGCGCAGCGATCACGGCCTCAGCTCTTCTCGAATGCGCTGCCCCCTACGGTCGCCTGCAGCGCGCTCCGCTCGATCGAGCTCATGCTCGAGCAGCCGGAGCTTCTCGCGGGGCTGCGTGCGAACACGCGCGTCTTCCGGGAGATGCTCGTCGAAGCGGGCTACGCGCCGCTCGAAGGCGAAGCGGCAATCGTTCCGATCATCATCGGCGAGACCGCCGAGGCGATGGCACTCTCCGCGCGGCTCCTCGACGAAGGCGTCTTCGTCACCGGGTTCGGCTTCCCCGTCGTGCCGGAGGGAACGGCGCGGATCCGCGTGCAGATGTCAGCGGCACTCGAGCGAGAGCACCTCGAGCGCGCGATCGACGCGTTCGTGCGAGTCCGCCCCGACTGAGGGACGCTCGCTTGTGCCTGTACGTCGGGTAGCCATGACAGCAGCGGCCGCGAGGCGGACGCCTTCAGGGATCCTCGCGATCGCAATCCGCGTTCGCGGATTGCGATCTGCGTACACAAACAGGGGACGAGGACTATGCGGGATGCCCACGAAGATGGGCGCATGGACAAGCTGCCAGTCAACATCGTCGGCCTCGGCCTCATCATCGCCGGAATCCTGTTCGCCTACTTCCTCAACTTCGTCGGGATCATCATCGGTCTGATCATGATCATCGGCGGGATCATGGCGCTCTGGATGACGTACCGGCGCAAGAAGTACGCGACGTAGCACAGCCGGGTCGCCGGGCCCGTCGGCGCCACGCGCCGTCGTCGAAGCTCGCTCTACCTCGTGAACACGTAGTCGTTCGAGCGGACCTGCATGTGGCAGCTCTGACAGAGGGCGCCCTGCGCGAGGACGGTGTACCGCCTTGACGGCGCCGACCGCGTGTACTCGATGTACCGCCAGCGCCCGTTCACCTTGCGCATGACGGCCACCTTGCCGATGAACTTCGTGCCGGGATCGACGATCGTCTTCACGACGACGGCGCCGTTCGGGTAGCGCTTGCCGACCTTGCGCTTGCTCACGAAGACGTTCTTCGTTCCTGCGTGGCCCGTCCGCGGATCCTCGTTGCGAATGGGTTTCTTGTTGAGCTTCGGCCACTTGGCGTAGCCCTTCGTATAGGAGGGCAGACCGGCAGCCTGCCCCGTGCTCGCGACGGCGACGACGGCAACCGACGCGGCCACCGCGACGACTGCGACGACACCGAGGATTCGCAACCGCATGCGGGGCATAATCGCAGACGAACCGCGGGAAAGTCTGAACAGAGCCTTGCGGAGCGGGCGCCCCCGCGAGCTCGTAGTCGCGGCGCCCGCCCGATCCGCGCGGTAGAACGCAGGCGTGGCGCACGATCACGACCATGGGCGCATCGCGAGCCGCCGTGCGCTCGCCGCCGCCCTCGCCCTCACGGCGTCGTACACGGTAGTCGAGGTCGTCGGCGGTCTCTACGCAGGGAGCCTCGCGCTGCTGGCCGACGCGGTCCACATGCTCTCCGACAACGTCGCGCTCGGGCTCGCGCTCGTCGCAGCCTGGCTCGCGACGAAGCCGGCGACGCTCGAGCGCTCGTACGGCTACAAGCGCGCCGAGGTCCTCGCCGCGCTCGCGAACGGCGTCACTCTGGTCGCACTCGCGCTCTGGATCTTCTACGAGGCGGCGATGCGCCTCCGCGATCCGGGGGACGTGCTCGGCGGCTGGATGCTCGCGATCGGGCTCGTCGGGCTGGCGATCAACGTGGCGGCGGGGCTGATCCTGTCGCGCGCGCGGAGCCAGAGCCTCAATGTCGAGGCTGCGTTCCGCCACGTCTTCGCCGACCTTCTCGGCTCCTTGGGCGTCGTCGTGGCCGCCGTCGTCATCCTCGCGACTGGTCGAGTCGAGGCCGATCCGCTCGTGAGCATCCTCATCGGCCTCCTCGTCCTCGCGAGCGCCTGGTCGGTCCTGCGCGACTCGACGGCGATCCTCCTCGAGTCGACGCCGCGGGGAATCGACGCGGGCGCGCTCGGCCGCAGGCTTGCGTCCGCGCCGGGCGTCATCGAGGTGCATGATCTGCACGTCTGGACGATCACGTCCGGCTTCCCCGCCCTGTCCGCCCACGTGCTCGTGCGGCCAGGGGAGGACTGTCACGGCCGCCGCCGAGAGCTCGAGCGGCTACTCCACGACGAGTTCGGGATCGACCACACGACGCTGCAGGTCGACCATGGGGCCGAGGGCGGGCTCGTCGAGATGGGGCGGTTCTAGAGGACGAGCTCGGCGCGGACGGTGCCGGCGCGCTCGTGCCGCGCGACGACGCCAATGCGATCGCCTGGCTTCGCCTCGATGACCCACTCGACGAGCGTGCGCTCGGCGGTCGAGTGGTCGACGCCCCACCAGGTGACCTGTCGGCGCTCGACGCGACCGCCGAGCTGACCTGCATCCACGCGCGGCTTGCCGCTCGCGATGCGGGCAGCGTCCGGGATCTCGAGGTCGACCTCAATCGGGCGTACGGCCTTCCGCTCGAGCGCCTTCTCCGTCACGTTCGTCGGGAGCCAGCCGGCGTTCTCGAGCACGAGCCGCAGCCGGAACGCGCCTCCGGCCACGGGCTCGGAGTCGAACGAGCGGATCTCGAGGCGCGGCGAGACGAGCGCAAGGTAGACGGCGAAGTCCGCATGTGGCCTCACCTCCGCCTCGAGCTGGGAGAGCGGGGGGTTGAACCAGAAGCGCACGAGATCCCAGCCGCCGAGCTCGACCGGTCCGAGCTGCGGATGCTCGAAGGGGTACCAGTCGACGTAGCCCTCGCCGAGCTCGTCGGCGACCTTCAGCACGGCGAGCTCGTCCTCGGGCGAGTGCTCGCGCAGCCAGTCGATGAAGTGGTAGCCCTCGATGCCGGCGCGGCGCTGCGGGCTCCAGAACTCCGTCACCCAGGCGTACGCGCCGAGGTGGTCGTAGATCCAGTCGACGTCGCCGCCCTTGATGACCATCTTGGGGTGGTACTTGAAGTCGTGGAAGATCGAGATCGATGGGTAGCCGGTGAGCCGTGTCGCCTCGTCGCCGATGATCTCGAACGCGCGGAGATCGGGAACCGGGAAGTCGTCGTCCGAGCGGCCGGACCACGGCCGAAGGTGGACGCCCGAGAAGGTGTGGTAGCCGACGTACGAGGTGATGTTCTTGCGCGCGACGATCGCCTCGACGAGCGCGCGCACCTCGGGCTCGGAGGTCGGGAACGGCCCGGCGCCTGCCTGCTCGGCCTCGGGCGCCCAGTCGGCGGGCCAGTTGCGGTTGAGGTCGAGCCCTTCGAGCGGCGGCGCCATCGGGATCGTGACGCCGTCCCAATTGTGGATCGTCCCCTCGGGGAGCACGCGGTAGAAGTCGCCCTCGATGTCGTCCGGCGCGCGGGCCACGAGCGCCCGCGGCTCGTCGGAATGCGGCTTCCACGAGCCGTTCGGATCCTTCATCCGCATGAAGAGGACACGGCCGTCGTTGTCGACGTCGTCGCGATGGAGACCGTCCTGGCGCTCCTCGCGCGGGTACGGGCGGACGCTCGAGCGGCGGAAGCGGCCGTCCGCGAGCCCGGCATCGGCGCCGTCCGGGTTCACGCGCGGAACGACGTAGAACGTGCGCGTGTCGACCGCGTGGCGGACGCGTGCGTCATCGGAGTCGAGGAGGTGGTCGAGCAGGTTGAGCGCCGCCGTCGTCCCTGTGAACTCCATTGCGTGGATCTGCGCGTGGACGAAGACGGCGGGCTTCTCGTCGTGCGGGCCGGTGTCGGTGTTCGTGACCGTGCAGAGCCAGATGTCGCGGCCTTCGTACGACTTGCCGATCGTGGCGAAGGAGAAGAGTGAGGGATGCTCGGCCACCCACGCCTCGAGCGTCTCGGTCAGCTCGGCGTAGGTGTAGAAGCGGTCGAACTGGACGCGCA
>DATKBJ010000017.1:0-10770 GCA_035514135.1 Gaiellaceae bacterium
CTCGTGCTCTTCCTTGTCGTCCTCGCCTATCCGCGTGGCCTCGGCATGGGTGATGTCAAGCTCTCGGCGTTCCTCGGCGCGGGTCTCGGGATCTCGGTCATCGTCGGGATGTTCGTCGGCTTCTTCATCGCGTTCGTCCCCGCGCTCGTGCTGTTCGCCCGGCACGGGAAGGAGGCTCGGCGCTTCGCCATCCCGCTTGGCCCCTTTCTCGCTCTCGGTGGCGTGATCGCGCTGTTCTGGGGTGATGCGATCCTCGACTGGTACCGCGAGCTCGGAACGCAGTAGCCAAGAATCAGACCCTCCAGCGGAACGGCCCCGACGCCGATAACCAAGCCATGGAGAGCGCCTCCGCGGCTCCCCGTCTCATCCGGCCGATCGACGTCGGCCTGCTGGCGGCTGCCGCACAGCGCGCGGTCGCCGAGATCGGCCCCCACGACGAGCCTGCGAGGTCGATCGAAGCTGCGATCGAGGCATTCTACGAGGCAGTTGCCGGAGCCATGCCCTCCGTCTTCGTTCTCGAGCACGGCCGGCTCTGGCTCGTCGCGCAACGCGGCTACGCGGTCGTGCCCGACGGGATCGCCGTGGACAGCGGGATCATGAGTCGCGCGGTCAGGCTTGCCCAGCCGCAACTCGCACCCGACGTCCACTCCGACTCCGACTACCTTCCCGCTCTTCCGGGCGTGAGCTCGGAGCTCGCGATCCCGCTTCGCTCCGGCCGGACGGTCGTCGGCGTGCTGAATGTCGAGTCCGAGCGTACGCTCCCCGAAGGGGCCGCCGACGCACTACGGCCGCTCGTGCGCGCTCTCACTCCCCTCGCCGATGCGCTGCGTTCGAGTAGAACGCTCGATCTGTCGGCTCTTGCTCGACTATTCGTCCATCTCGGCAGCCTTCGTGATCCCGTCGACATCGCCGCACTTGCTGCAGCGTCGCTTCCGAAGGTGCTTCCCGTCGAGACGACGCAGATCGTCGTGTGGGGCGAGCTCGGTTCGGCGACGGAGCTTGCGTCGTGGCGATCCGAGTCCGGCACCGGAGCACCGCTCAGCGTCGAGGAGATCGAGAGGGCGCGGGCGGAGACCGACCCGACGGTGGTCTGCCAGGTGCTCGGGTTCGGGCTGACCGAACGCGGCCGGTCGGCGAGAACCGTCGTGTGGCTCCCACTGCGTGCGAATGCCGGCGATCTCGGTGCGTTGGTCGGTATCGGGGCGGACACAATGCACGTCGATCCAGGGCTTCTCGACACGGCCGCCGTCCTGGCTGCGCACGTTGCGGCGTCGCTGGATGCATCCTTCGCTCTCCAGCGCGAGCGCCTCAGCGCCGCGACAGATCCGCTGACGCGCATCCTCAACCGGCGCGGGCTCGAGGAGCGGCTCGAGCGTGCGCTGGCGCATGCGCAAGAGCAGCGCCTGCCGCTGAGTCTCCTCGTGATCGATTGCGACGACTTCAAGGAGATCAACGACCGGGCCGGTCACGAGTTCGGCGACGCGTTGCTGCGCGAGGTCGCCGACGTGCTGTCCCGTGCTCTCCCCGAGGGGGCGGACGCCGCCCGGCTCGGAGGAGATGAGTTTGTCGTGATGTTCCCTGGCGCTGGAGCCGACTCGGCAGAGGCTCTGGGCGCCCAGATCCGTACGGTGCTCGCGGACGGTCTGACCGACGCCGGCTTCCCGCTCAGAATCTCGGCGGGCGTGTCCACGTATCCGTTCGACGGAGCGACGCCGACATCGCTCCTTCGGGCCGGCGACCAGGCGCTGTACGCGGCCAAGGCCGCCGGCAAGGATCGGGTCGCGTCCTTCCGCGAACTGTCCCGCGCTGCCTCGCCAACGTCGAGCCTGAGCGCGGGCGCGCTCGAGAGCAGACGGCGAGGCCGATCGGACAGCTCCGGCGCCGTGCTTGCGGAGGCGATGGCCGCTGCGAGGGCGATCGAGGTGGAGGAGACGGTCGAAGGTGTCTGCGGTCGACTCTGCAAGACACTCGTGTTCGTCGTCGGCGCCACAGGCTGTTCTGCGTCTCGCGTCGCGGGCGAGTTCATCGTCGACGCCTCGGACCATGCGCTCCGTGAGATATCGCTCGGCGATGAGGCGGCGTATCGCATAGCGGACTTCCCGCTCACAGCGGACGTGCTGAGCACGGGGGAGCCGCGCGCTATCTCGTTCGCCGACGGCGGTGTGGATCCGTCGGAGGCGTTCATCTTGCGCGACCTCGGCATGAACGCGCTTCTCATGCTTCCTATCCAGGTGCGAGGGAACGCGTGGGGTCTCGTCGAGCTCTACGAGATGCGCCTGCGCCGCTTCACCGAGGACGATGTCGCGGTTGCCCGGTTCCTCGTGACTCAGGCGGAGAGACGGCTCGAAGTCATCGGCGACACCGAAGCGCAGCCCCCTCGACCGGCGGTCTACGAGCTGCCGGAGGACGGCACGTCGTCACCCTCGCGCGTGCCTCGGACGAGGTAGGCGCAGCGTCTGCGGTCGCCGGGCAGCGGCGATCGGCCGATGCGAGTGACGACGAGTGTCTCCCCTTCGACGTCGAGCGAGACTCCGCGAGAGAGGTGAATCGGCTCGAGCTCGACGAGGTGGTACCGCGTTCCCGGGACGAACGCGAGCTCGACGGCAGACGCGTCGTCATCGTTGCGTGCTGCAGATTCCTCCTCCAGCTCTTCCAGCTCGGCCTCACGTGCCGCGACCGCGCGCTCTCGCCGCTCGATCGCTGCGCGCTTGAGCTCGACGGCTCCGAGGTCCTGCCGTCTCCTGCCGACGTCATCCTCGGCTTCGGCGAGAGCCGTCTCGCGCCCGGTCAGCTCGCGGAGGTAGCCCGTCAGCTCGGCCTCGCGCGCCTCGAGCTCGGACGTTCCGAGGCGGAGCATTCGTTCGACCGAAGCGCGGGAGTCGCGCAACAGCTCCTCGCGCCGCTCCAGCTCCGCAATGGACTCCCGCAGCCGCTCCGCATGCTCGTCGAGCTCGCGGCGTCTGATCGCCAGCAGCTCCTCCAGGCGCGCTTCCGGGTCGGCGCCCGAGGAGAGCACCCGTCGTACGAGCCCGGCCCGGCGTTCGTCGCTGCGATCGTGGTCTGCGCTGGTCATCGATGCGACTCGGTCTCGATACGGGATGCCGACGGATCGACCCTAAGCCGTCGAGTTTGGAGCGATCCGCCGGCTTCAGGCGACTTCGTCGAGGTTCTCCCGAGTCCTTCCGAGACGAACTTCGGCAAGAGATTAAAGCCTGGGGCCTGCGCAACCGATACGCGTCCTATGGATGCCCAGGGTGCACGATTCCTTGCGGCCCGGCTACGTGCCGGTGTGGCCATCGGTGCGAGAATCGAGCTCGCCGAGGCTCCGCGCGACGACTCGGGTCTGTGCGCCGGCGACCGCGGCATCGTCGACGGGATCGACGAGGACGGCCGCGTCGTCGTGAGCTGGGACCGCGGGTTCGCCTCGGAGATCGATCCGAACGCGACGCCGGTCCACACACTCGCAGCGTAAGCGCCACGAGCGGCTCAGGGAAGGCTCGCTCGTCCTTCCCGGCGGCCGAAGTCGGCAGTCACGACAACGGCCTCGGCCCCGGCGTACTCGTGCGGGGCGGTCGGCGCGTAGAGAACTCCGATTCCGGCGTCGCGCCAAGTCGGTGAGAGGATGATCTCACGATGGGACGGCGAGTTGAGCCACGCAGTGACGATGGTCCTCGCCTCGACGTCGCGGGCCTGGCTCGCGAGCAGGGCTTCGCCGACGGACCAGGTCGACCAGCCACGATTCGTGTAGTAGCGCCGGATGCGCGCGCTGAAGTCCGTCCCGTCAGCCGAGTCGTGCCCGAAGAACCCGTGTGCGAGCATCGCGCGGGAGTGCGTCCGAGCTGCCGTGCGCAGGCTCGGCGCGACGCGCAGTGCTCGTAGACCGCGCGCGCTTCGGACCCTGTTCAGCTCGCGAGTCACGGCGGCCTCGAGCGTCGCGCGGCGCTCGATGTTCGTCGCGGCGCTCGGCGTTGCGACCGGAACCGCGAGGAGGACAGCCGTGATCGAGGCTGCGAATACGACGAGGAAACGCATGCGTGAGAACGAGATCGACCGTTCTCGCGTCGAAGCCGTCCCTCGAACGGGGGACAGCGGTCACGTGCTCAGCGTTCCTTCGGCCCTCCGGCCTTGTCGCTCGCTGGCGCACTTGCAGTCTGACCCGGGCCTGCCTGCTGCCCTTTCTGGGGCCCTCCAGCCTTCGGAGTGCCGGTCTGTCGCTGCGTGTTCGGTGTTTGAGCGAGCTTCGGATTCGAAGCGGGGGGTGTCGGCTTCGGGGCTGCGGTGGACTTTGCGCTCGCCGCCTTCTTCCGGGCGGCTGCTGCTCGCTTCTCTGCACGCACCGACTGGCCGCGCGCGGCTTCCTTCGCTTTCGCCGCCCTGGCTGTCGCTTGCGCCTTTGCCTTGGCGGCGTTCGCCCGCCGCAGAGCAGCTTGTGTCTTCGCCTGGCCGGGCGCCGAAGCCCTGCCGACCGCGACACCGTTGCCCGGCACGAGCACGCCGCGCGGCGCCACCTGGCCGAGCCGCTGTCCCTGTTGCTGTGCGATCGGCTTTCCTGGGTTGGCAGGCTTCGTATCGATCTCGCTCGAGCCTGCTACTCCCACGCCTCCCGCAACGCTCGCAGCGGCGACGACCGCGGCGGCCTTCATTCCGAGGCCTCCGGCGAGGATGCCTCCTGTCGAGCCGGCGGCTGTCGTTCCGACCGCTGCCGCTCCTACCGCCCCGCCGGCGCTGATCGGCAAGAGGGCGGCGGACGCAGTACCTTCGAGACCCTTGAAGACGGTCAACGAGAGAGGGATGGGCACGAGCGCGAGGCCTCGCAGCGCCGATCGGTGCCGTTGCTGCAGACGTGCGAAGCCCGCGCAGTCCGGGCATTCGGTGAGGTGATCGCGCAGGCGGCGACGTTCCTTCCGCCCGAGGCGACCGTCGACCGATCGCGAGACGGCGAGCTGCGCCTCCGTGCACGTCAGCTGGTGCTGGAGCTCTTCGGTGAGCGAGCGCCTGGCTCGGAAGAGAAGGGTTTCGAGCGCCGAGGTGGTCACGCCGAGGATCTCGGCGATCTCGGCGTAGGACCGACCTTCGAACTCGCGCAACACGATCGCCTGTCGTTGCTGCGGCGGGATCTTGGACAGCGCCGTGAGGAGCTCGCCCACGCTCGGGCTGTCCTCATCCTCGGAACCTGTGTCGGTGTCGGCGATGCGGTCGTCGAGCTCGACCTGGCGCGGGCGGGACTGCTCCTGACGGAAGCGTTGCTTGATCGCGTTGCTCGCAATCGTCAGGAGCCAGTTCGACGGCTTCCGGGGACGTACGCCCTGCTCGAGTGCGCGGTACGCGTTCAGGAAGGTCGTCTGCATGACGTCTTCCGCATCGGCGCGGTTACCGAGAACGGCGAACGCGTAGCGGTACACCTCGGCGAAGTGAGCGCGGTAAAGCTCGTCGATCTCGCGCGACGCGAGGTGGCCGGATTCGGTGACGGCCATGACTTGAACGGTCGCCAACCGCGTCCGCGCCCGCAACCCACCTCACGAAGTCTTAACAATCTGCGGCGCAAGTTCCGCGGCGTGCGGACATCTTCCTGGTACACGCCCGAAAGTTTCCTCTACACGCTGGAGCAGACATGACACGGACACTCATCGTTCTCGCCGCCCTTCTCGCCCTCTCCGCGCCGATGGCCCTTGCGGCCCCACCGGCCGGCAAGGGCAAACCGGACAACCCGGGTAACAGTGCGGCGGCGCCCGGTCAGTCCGCCGAGAAGAACGCTGCGAAGAAGTGCAAGGCGATGCGCAAGAACGACCTAACGGGATTCAAGGCGCAGTACGGCGAGAAGCCCAACGCCTTCGGCAAGTGCGTCGCCGCTCAGGAGAAGAAGGCCGAAGCAGCCGAAGAGGCCGAAGAGGCGCGCGAGAACGCGGCCAAGAAATGCAAGAAGGAGCGCGATCAGCTCGGTCTCGTCGAGTTCAAGAAGAAGTACGCGCCCGCGGGTCATCCGAACGGAGCAAACGCCTTCGGCAAGTGCGTCTCGAAGCTCTCGAAGCAGGCGACCTCGTAGCTGTCTGAAAGCCAAGGATCCGCGACGGGGCGGCGGCACCGGTTGCGGCGGTAGGGGGAAGAGACGAAGGAGGTCAAAAGGCCTCCTTCGTCGCGTGTGTGGTGTCCTAAACGGACAGCCCAGGGTCAGGTCCGGCGTCAGGTCCGCGGCGCCGCGGCGTCGAACCGAATCGCATCCTGGGCGCCGAGCCGAAGACCGACGCGGGCAGATTCAGGATCCGCGTGGACGAGCTCGAGGGCCGCCGCTACGTCGAGGAACTCGGGAGCGTCGCCTCGCCCGACAGTCGCCGAGTAGCTGCTCCAGCTCCACGTCTCGGGCTGGTCGGCGATGCCGGCGCGGACCGGGTTGAGAGCGATGTAGATCAGCGCCGACACGAGGTGATTCTGCGAACGGATGGGCTTCGAGTAGAAGCGACCGCGAAACAGGTGACCCTCTCTTTCGTGTCTGGCATTGAAGTTCTGTGCGTACGGACCGAGGAGCCACTGCATCCCTTGGCTCAGATTCGCGCGAGGCGTTCCAATCAGTAAGTGGACGTGCGTGTCGAGCAGGCAGTAGGCCAGACATGACCACCGGTGGCGCTCGACCGTCTTGCCGATCCGTTTGACGAGGAGCTCACGGTCGACATCGTCCCTGACGATCGCTGCACCGGCATTGCCCTTTGCAATGGCGTGATGAATACCGCCGGGATGATCCTCGCGTGGCCTCCGAGTCATCAGGGCAAGGATGGCCTGACGGAACTCGCTGCGCGAGATGTCTTCCGGGGACACGAGCGGTTGCGACGTGTCCCGGGACCTGACCCCTCGGGTGGCTGTTCAGGACGGGTTGAGGGGCTCCCAACGCGGGAGCGTGAGCTTGAGCGACGTCGGACCGCCGGGCTGGCTCTCGAGCTCGAAGGTGCCGCCGACCATGCGCACGCGCTCGCCGATGCCGACGAGGCCGAGGCGGCCCCGCTGCGCGGCCTTCGCGAGCGCTCGCTCGACTTCGAAGCCCATTCCGTCATCGACGATCTGGAGCTCGATCGCGCTCCGTCGCGCACGCACGCGCACGCTGACGGTGGTCGCTCCGGCGTGCTCGCGGACGTTCGCGAGCGCTTCCTGGATCGCCCGGAAGACGGTGATGCGCTGCGCGGAGGACAGCGAGTCTGGATCGCCACGGATCTCGAGCTCGGCGTGCACGCCGGTCCGCTCGGCGAAGCTGTCGACCTCCCGGTGGAGAATCTCGCCCAGCGGTCGGCTGATGACGCTCTTGGTCTCGAGCGAGTGTGCGATCTCGCGCAACTGCCGATCGAGCTCGACGAGCCGAGCGCTGAGGTCGTCGAACCGCCCGTGTGCCTGCTCGCGGTAGTCCTCGAGGATGAACGGATAGACCTGCTGCTGGAGCAGCTGGACATCCGCCGCCAACGCCAGAACGTCCTGGATCGGGCCGTCGTGGAGGTCGAACCCGAGTCGCATGAGCCGCCGCTCGGCCGACGCGATCAGGGTTTGCTCCCGGCTTGCGGAGTGCTCGAGGAGGTGCTCGCGCTCGATCACCGGGCTGACTGCGGCCGCTGCCTCGGCGAGATACGCGTCGGCGACCAACTGCTCGGCGGAGCCCACGCGACCCACGACCGCGGCGTATGCCTCGCCGAAGCGGAGCACAGTCGCGGATCGCAGTTGCGAGCCCCCCAAGAGAGAGAGTCGCGAGCGCTGGCGCAGCGTCGCCTTCGCTTCGGCCCGTGTGCGGCGGCTCGGACGCGCCTCACCGCCGAGCGTGACGATGCAATCGAGCCCGCCGGGCGAGCGCGTCCAGAGCGAGACGTCGGTGAGGACGTCGAGGCCGAGGAGCAGACCGAGCTGGAGCTCGAGCGTCAGAATCGGTGGGAGCTCCAACAGGCGGGGATGCCCGACCACTTCGCGGAACAGGACATAGCGCGCAGCCGACAGTGGAAGCGCGCATGCCTCGGCGATGACGGCTCCGGCGCCGCGAACGTCGGCCTCGTCGAGCTCGAGTGCGGCTCCCAGCTCGACGATCGCGGTCGCCGCGTACCAGACCGATGCGAGGCTGTCACCGACGTCGTCGTCCGCGTAGCCGGCGTGCATGCGACGCGCGTCGGCCAGCACCGAATCCAGGACGGGCCTGATCTCGTCGGTGCATCCCTCGAGGAAGTACGCGTGGAGTCGCTCGAGCCGCGCTTCCGGCCCGCGGTACACGTGGCGTTCCGGTTGCGGAGTGTGGGGGAGCGGAACAGTCCCTCCCGAACCGATGTGGCTGCCTGCCTCGGTCATGTGCGAGCTACCGCCTCATCTTGGTGTGTTCCGGCACGAATGCAACTGTCCTGCCCCCTCGAGTCGCTAGCGGGGCCCGTGCAGGGCTGCTCCCGCAAGCTCGGAGAGGTGGCGCTCGATGTCCAGAAGGAGCTCCTCGGTCTCGTTCCAGCGGTCGAACACACGCACGCCGGACGGGCTCTTCCCGCCGGTATCGGCGGCGATGATCACCGGCACCTCGGGTCGGCGCGCACGCGATGCATTGGCCGTGCGGAGCGCTTCCGCCACGGAATCCGCGCCGTCGAGGACGGCGAGGTCGACGCCCGGCTCCAGGATTGCGTCAGGCAGACGCTCGGGAGTCGTGAGCTCCTCGACCTCCAGGTCACGCCCTCCGAGGAGGAATCGTGCCAGCCGGAGGAATCGCGGATCGCGACTTGCGACGAGAACGCGCGCGCGCGGCTCGTCGTCCTCGTCGTCGAACGTTCCCGCCGCCTGATCGGCGCGCGCGTCCGCGGCGCTGCGAGAAGCCCACGCAACGCGGTCTCCGACCTCGAGCCCGCGCCGGCGCGATTCGCCCGCGGCCATCTCGACGACCTCACGCGCACCTCGGCACGACACGGTTCTCCACGGGCCCACCTCGTGCTCGATCCGGATCACGACCTGATCGGCGTCGAGGAAGATCGCATCGATCGGGAAGCGCATGAAGGCTGTGTGGATGCTCCAGCCCGGGCGCAGCACCATGCCTTCTCCCTGGCGCAGGTACTTGCGCCCCAGCAGCCCCCGCATGCGGCGATGCGCTCTGTCGGCGACGACCACGCGCTCGCAGACGATCCGGCCATCCTCCCGGCGGAGCGTCAGCGTTGCCATGGAGCCCCCTCCTAGCCGAGCGCGTCGACGATGCTGATGATCATCGGCGTGAGAATCACGATGAAGAGCGCCGGGAAGATGAAGAAGATGAGCGGGAACAGCATCTTGATCGGCATCTTCTGCGCACGCTCTTCCGCCATTGCTCGACGGCGCTTCCGCATCTCGACGGAGAGGTTCCGCATCGTCGTTCCGATCGACACGCCCAAGCGCTCACCCTGCGTGATCGAGCGAACGAAGATGCGCACGTTCGTGGAGTCCGCACGGCGACCGAGGCTCTCGATCGCCTGACCCACAGAGAGACCCATTCGCTGCTCCTGCAGAGTGAGCCGAAGCTCCTGCCCGAGCGGATCGGACATGCTCTCCGATGCAACCCGCATCGACGCGAGAATCCCTAGACCGGCTTCGATCGTGACGACGAGCAGGTCGATCATGTCTGGCATCTGCTTGTCGATCAGCTCCATGCGCTTGCGGCGCTTGAGCTCGATGTAGTAGATCGGCGCGAACCAACCGCCGACACCCGCCGCAACCGCGAGCGGGACGGCGAAGAGGATCGAGCCGCCGCCGGCTGGAATGAGCCACAGAACCAGGAGCGAGAAAGCGATCGCGCAGAGGACCTGATATCCGAGGATCTTTCGCGGCGTGGTGCCGTACATGCCGGCAGCGACGAGCTTCTCGCGGATCTTGGCCTCGCCGAAGCGATCCGACCGTCGTGCCGCCCAGTCGCCGAGGCGTCCGGCCATCGAATCGATCGGGCGACGTGCCGCAGACTCGGCCTCCGAGCCACCGCTCGTCTCCGCGACGTATCCGTAGGTCTGGATCTGGTCGATCGTCGCGGACGATCCGTCACTGCTCTTGCCGAGGTTGACGACGAGGATCATCACTCCTGCCCCGAGGAGGAGAATGCCTGCGATTGCGATCAGCTCGAGACCCATGTCACACGTCCAGATTCGCGATTCGCTTGATCCAGAGAGAACCGATCAACACCATGGTGCCGCCGACGACGAGCATGATCTTGCCGATGAGCGAGTCCATCATCGGCTGGAGATACTCGCCACCTGTGAACAGCAGGATAAGGAGCACGAAGATCGGCAGAGCGGTCAAGACCCATCGCGAGATCCGTGCCTGGGCGGTGAGCACGTCGACGAGGCGCCGAAGCTCCATTCGCCCGCGTATCACCTCGGCGACCCGGTCGAGAACCTCGGCCGTGTTACCGCCGGCCTCGCGCTGCAGGCGCATGACGAGCGCGATCTGCTCCGCGTCGTAGCTCTGCATCCGTCGCGCCATGACCATCAGCGCGTCGTCGATCGGAACGCCGAGCTGCTCGTCCTGGAGCACCCGACGGAACTCGTTCTTCGACGGCTCGATCGCGCTGTCGACCATGACCGAGAGCGCGCCCATCGTCGAGTGTCCCGTCCGCATTGCGCCCGCGAGGACGTCGAGGTTGTCGGGAAGCTGCTCCATGAAGGCCTTGCGCATCTTCGCGACGCGCCGGGACACGATGTACCTCGTGACGAACGGCGCCGCGAGCCCGGCGAGCAGGCCCCAGAGAGACTGCTGCCAGAGCGCGACGATGATGGAGCCTACGATTCCGCCGACGATCGTCCAGCCTGCGATCGC
>DATKBJ010000018.1:0-19688 GCA_035514135.1 Gaiellaceae bacterium
TGAGGCTACGTGCCGCGCCCTGGGATCCCTGCCGCGCGGCTACACTTCCCCGGCCTAGGGGGCGTAGTTCAGTTGGTTAGAACGCCGGCCTGTCACGCCGGAGGTCGCGGGTTCGAGTCCCGTCGCTCCCGCTCCCGTCTAAGGACTCTGGCTCCCGGCCCACTCTCGTAGGCCGGGAGCCGCGCGACCTTTCAGACCGAGGCCGGAGTCATCTCGGGCGTCGGTTGCGAGGAGCGCGCTCCTCCTTGGGCAACCACTGCAGGACCAGTTCCAGTCGCCGAGCAGCTTCATCGACGAACACGCGGTGCTCGCGTACCAGGCCGGGATCTTCGAGGCGCAGAAGGCGCCCTACAGGAGGTGGCGACCGAAGTCGCGGTCGAAGTCGCGCCACACGCTGTGGATGTGCGTGCCGCCGTTGCGCGAGTTGTCGAACTCGAGCAGGAAGGTGGGCCCTTGCAGGCGGTAGTAGTGCGGCTCGCCGGGGCGCGTGCTGCCCGCCCAGCCGAAGCGAACGCGACCGAGTCCCGCCCGCTCGACCCGCGCGAGCGTCTGGCGCGCGAGGTCGCCCGGATGGTTGGCGAGGTACGTGCGCACGATCTCGAGCACCCGCCGTTGCGCGGCGGACGGGAGGTCGCCGGCGAGCACGCCCGAGCGCGCGAGCGGCCGCACCTCGACGACGTTCTGCGTCACGTGGTCGGTCAGCGACTGCGTGGCGAGGATCGCGCGCGTCCGGATCCGGCCGCCGAGCGAGCGCACGATCTCCCGCGCGGCGTCTTCCTCGCGCAGCATCGTCCGGTACCCGCGAGGCACGGTGCGATACGCGGTCCCGGCGCGCGTCGGCCAGGCGCCGAGGAAGAACGGCTCGGCGACGAGCGTGCTGCCGACGACGGTGAAGTGCCGGGAGAGATGGTGGCCCTCGAGGCGCCAGCCCCAGGTCCTGGCGGACGGCGTTCCGAACACCGAGACGTAGTAGAGGTCGGGATCGAAGGGGTCGCTGAAGCCGGTGCTCATGCGCTGCAGCACGCCCTGGAGGGCCATGATGTCGAGCGCCTTGCGGTAGCCGGCCGCCGAGGTGCTGGCCCGGAGCAGCGCGAGCGCGAGCCGGCGCTGGCGTGCCGTCATCGCGCCGAGCGGCAGGCCGTTGCGCGGTACGGAGGCCGGGACCGTCCAGTGCCACCGCGTCCGTTCCGCCCCGCCGAAGGGGAACAGCGCGCGCCGACGCTGATCTGTTGTGAGCGAGGCGACAAACGCGCGCGCCGCCGTTTCGACCGAGGCGGGCATGCCCAACGCGGGTCGGGCGCCGAGCCCGAGGAGCGCCCCGCCCGCGGCGGCAAGACGCAGCGCGTCGGCACGTGTGAGTCGTCGCTCGAGGTGCTCGTCGATCAGGTGAACCTCCTGCGTGTTCCGCTTCCGTAAAGGGTGCCTGAAGACGACACCCGGCCGCACGCGGCGCGCGCAACAGCGCCTACCCTGGTCGCATGGGGCTGCTCCGGCCGGCTGCGCTCGTCGTCGTGCTCGCCGCGCTGCCCTTCGCCGCAGCCGCGTCCGCGAAGACGACGACCCGGCTCGCGGCCGAGCAGCGCTCTGCGCCGACGGTGCCGCTCGCGGGGATTCGCGAGCACCTGCGGGCGTTCGCGGACATCGCGCGCCGCAACGGAGGGAATCGCGCGGCCGGAACGCCGGGCTACACCGCCTCGACCGAGTACGTCGCTCGCCACATGCGGGCGGCCGGGTACCGCGTCAGCTTCCAGCCGGTCACCTTTCCATTCGTCACCGATCGTTCTCCGCCCACGCTGCGGACGCCGGGCGAGACGCCCTGGCGCGCCGGGGAGGATCACGCGACGCTCGCCTACTCCGGGAGCGGTCGTGTCGAGGGGCCCGTGGTGGCGGTCGACCTCCTCGTGCCGAGCCCGCGGGAAAACGCGTCGACGAGCGGATGCGAGACAGCTGACTTCACCGGCTTTCCACGAGGCGCGGTCGTGCTGCTCCAGAGAGGCACGTGCACGTTCCGGGTGAAGGTCGAGAACGCCATCGCCGCCGGCGCGAGCGCGGCGGTCGTGTTCAACGAAGGAAGCCCGGAGCGACGCGATCTCTTCTCCGGGACGCTGGGCGTGCCGCAGGCTCGGATCCCGGTCCTCGCGGTGAGCTTCGCGGTCGGTGAGACCCTGCGGAACGGCACGCGCGAGGGCCGGACAGGCGTTACCGTCGAGCTGTCGGCCGACGTGATCGCGCAGACGCGGAGGACACGCAACGTGATCGCCGAGAGCCGAACGGGGAATGCGGCCAACCTCGTCGTCGTCGGAGCCCATCTCGACGGCGTCCGCGATGGCGCGGGAATCAACGACAACGCGAGTGGCTCCGCAATGATCCTCGAGGTCGCCGAGCAGCTTGCGCGCACGAAGCTCAGAAACCGCCTGCGCTTCGTCTGGCGGGGCGCGGAGGAGCTCGGTCTCTTCGGCGCGCAGCACTACGTCTCGCGGCTCGGTGCAGTCGCACGGCAGCGACATGCCCTCTACCTGAACTTCGACATGGTCGGATCGCCGAACTACGCGCTGTTCGTCTACGACGGGGACGGCTCGACGTCCGGAGAGCGAGGCGTCACGGCGCCACCTGGATCTGCTCCCATCGAGCGCGTCTTCGCGCGCTACTTCGCGGCGCGTGGCCTCGCGTACCGCGAGATCGGGATGGGCGGCTCCGATCACCTACCGTTCGCGCGCGCGGGTATCCCGGTGGGCGGACTCTTCACCGGCGCCGGCGGGCGCAAGTCCGAGGCGGACGCAGCAGCCTTCGGAGGGCGGGCCGGACAGCCCTACGACCCGTGTTACCACCGCTCGTGCGACACGCTCGCGAACCTGAGCGACACGGCCCTGACGCGCGTCGCACAGGCCGCGGCGCACGCGATCGCGCTCCTCGGGCGGGATGTTCGAAGCGTTCGAGCGGCTGGCTGAGGGGCTACCGCTCCGGGGTCAGTCCTGCAGGTGCGCTTCGACGAACCAGAGGTGTTTGTCGATCGCGCGCGAGACCTCGGTGAAGAGGTCAGCAGTGTCCATGTCGCCGAGCTCGTCCGACTCGTCGATCGCGGATCGCACTGATGCGCCGAACGCCGCGAGGCGGTCGGCGACGACGACCGCGGTGTCCTGACCAGCGACAGCGCCGCTTGGGTACTCGTCGAGGGTCGTCGCCTCGCTCGCCATCCGTGCGGTGCCGAGTGCAAGCCCGCCAAGGGCGGTCGCCCGCTCGGCGATCTCGTCGACGAACTCGAGCACCGATTCCGCGATGTCGTCGTAGAGCGTGTGGAGCTGGATGAAGTCCGGTCCCTTGACGTTCCAGTGCGCCTGCTTCAGCTGCGAGTAGAGATCGAAGCTGTCCGCGAGGCGTGCGTTGAGGAGGTCGACGAGCTTCCCGCGCGCGTCCTCCGGGATGTCGATGCGGGTCTCGAACGTGCGGGTGGTCTTCGTCGCCATGGTCGTCCTCTCTCTGCGGTTGGCGTTGTCGTTCCCCGATTGTGGCGTACCCAACCGTGCGCGTTATTGTCGACACGACTCGAACTATCTGCTACGGTACTGGTCATGTCGACCAAAACACCGTACGACCCATCACAGTTTCCGGCGTTTGCCGTCACCGTGGACATCGTCATCCTCACGATGTCAGCCGGCGCGCTGCACGTGCTGCTCGTACGGCGCGGCGAGGATCCGTTCGAGGACTTCTGGGCGATCCCCGGCGGCTTCAAACGGCCGAACGAGACGCTCGACGAGGCCGCGCACCGCGAGCTCCGCGAGGAGACCGGCGTCGCCGCGCCGCCCGTGCTCGCCCAGTTCGGCGCCTACGGCGACCCGGGCCGCGACCCGCGCATGAACGTCGTGACCGTCGCGTACCTGGCGGTCCTGCGCAACGTCGGAGACATCGAGGCAGGAACGGATGCAGCGGACGCCGCGCTCACGCCTGTCTCCGACGTCCTCGGCGGCAAGCTCCGGCTCGCGTTCGACCACAGCGGGATCGTGCGAGACGCGATCGAACGCGTCCGGGTCGAGCTCGAAGCCACAGGCATCGCAACCGCCTTCGTCGGGCAGACGTTCACGATGGCCGAGCTGCGCACCGTCTACGAGGCGATCTGGGGCGTGCAGCTCGACGCCGCCAACTTCCGCCGCAGCATTCTCGCCGAGGAGGGCTGGGTCGTCCCGACCGGCCGCCGCGCCCGCCCCGGCACCACCGGCGGCCGACCCGCAGAGCTCTACCGCGCCGGCCGCGCCTGGAGCCACGGCGGCCCCATCCATCGCACGCACCGAACGGACGAAAGGTAGACCGATGAAAGCAGTCGTCGCTCACAGCTACGGGCCGCCCGAGATCCTCCGGATCGAGGAGGTCGCACGTCCAGTTCCGGCCGAGAACGAGGTGCTCGTGCACGTTCGGGCATCGACCGTCACCCGCTCGGACTGCGGATTCCGCGGCGCGAGCCCGTTCTTCTCCCGCGTCTTCACCGGCCTTCGGCGACCGAAGCAGCCCGTCGTCGGCATGGAGCTCGCAGGTGTCGTCGAGGAGGTCGGCTCCGCCGTCACGGAGTTCCAGGTCGGGGACGAGGTCTTCGGTCTTCGCTCCGGCGCCAACGCCGAGTACGTCTGCGTCCGCGAAGCCGGCGCGCTCGCGCACAAACCGTCGTCCCTGAGCTTCGAGGAGGCCGCTGCGCTCCCCGACGGGGCGAGCATCGCCCGGGCCTGTCTCGCGAAGGCCGACCTCGGCCCCGGCACGCACATCGTCGTGTATGGCGCGACCGGAGCGATCGGCACCGCCGGCGTGCAGCTGGCGAAGGCGACGGGCGCGCATGTCACCGCCGTCGCGAACACGAAGAACCTCGAGCTCGTCCGCTCGCTCGGCGCCGACGTCGTCGTCGACTGGGAGCGCGAGGACTTCACGCGGAATGGGGAGACCTACGACGCGATCTTCGACGCGGTCGGAAAGCAGTCGTTCCGCCGCTGCAAGCGCTCGCTGAGAACGGGCGGCGCGTTCATCACGACGGACCTCGGGTTCGGGTGGCACGTCCCGCTGCTCATCCTGTGGACGCGCTTCGTCGGGTCGACGAGGGTCTTCCTCCCGATTCCGAAGTACTCGAAGGAGGACGTGCTGCACGTGAAGCAGCTCGTCGAGAAGGGGAAGTACCGCCCGGTCATCGACCGTACGTATCCGCTCGCGGACGTCGTCGAAGCGACGCGGTACGTGGAGACCGGACAGAAGACAGGCAACGTCGTCCTCTCGCTGAACGGAGCGGGCCGATGACTCCGGACACGCTGGCGCAGCTTGCAGCCGAGCGACAGCGCGAGCGTCTGCTCGAGGCCGGGAACGCGCGCCTCGCCGCAACGGTCGAGCGGCGGCACGCCGACCGCGGCGTCCCATGCTGGAACGTCGACGCCATCGGGCGCGTGCTCGCGGCTCGACGGGGGGTGCTCGCACGATGAGAGCCGTCGTGCATGACCGCTACGGCCCGCCCGCGGTGCTGCGTATCGACGAGGTCGAGCGGCCGGTACCGAAGGCGGACGAGGTGCTCGTCCGCGTCCACGCCACCACGGTCACGCAAACGGACTGCCACATGCGCCGCGCCCGTCCTTTCCTCTGGCGCTTCATGCTTGGGCTCCGCCGGCCGAGGCGGCGCACGCTCGGGCTCGAGTTCGCCGGCGTCGTCGAGGCCGTCGGCGACGGCGTGACGCAGATCGCCGTAGGCGAGCGAGTCTTCGGGCTAAAGACCGGCTCGCACGCGGAGTACATCTGCGTGCGTGAGTCCGGGCTGATCGCGCGCATCCCCGAAGGCATGAGCTTCGAGCAGGCAGCCGCGGTCTGCGACGGGATGGGCGAGGCGATGGGCGCACTCAGAGCCGGTCGGGTCGGCGAGGGTACGAACCTCCTGATCTACGGCGCGTCCGGTTCGCTCGGCACGGGGGCCGTCCAACTCGCGTCGTACCTCGGAGCCCGCGTCACTGCCGTGTGCAACGGGCCGAACATCGAGCTCGTTCGCTCGCTCGGCGCCGACGAGGTCATGGACTACGAACGCGAGGACTTCACGCGGAGCGGCGAGACGTACGACGTCATCGTCGACGCCGTCGGCAAGCACTCGTATCTCCGCGCGCGCCGCTCGCTCGTGCCCGGCGGCATCTTCGTCGCGACCGACCGGCTCTTTCACTTCCCGCTGGCACTCCTCACCCGCTGGTTCGGGTCGACGCGCGTGGCGTTCGAGATCTCGGGGTATCGGCGCGAGGACGTGCTCCTGCTGAAGGAGCTCCTCGAGGCTGGCCGCTATCGCGCGGTCGTCGACCGCATCTACCCCCTCGAGGACGTCGCGGAGGCGTCGCGCTATGTCGAGAGCTGGCAGAAGGTCGGGAACGTCGTCCTCACGCTCGACGGAGCCGGACGATGAGAGCCGCGTTCCGCGAGCGCTACGGCCCGCCGGCCAAGGTGGTCGAGCTGCGCGAGGTCGAGAAGCCGGCTCCGGCAGAGGACGAGGTGCTCGTGCGCGTCCGGGCCACATCGGTCAACATCGCCGACTGGTACGGCGTCGTCGGACGGCCGCGGATCGGCCGCCTCGCCATGGGCCTCCGCTCGCCGAAGGAGAAGCGGCTCGGCGTCGACTACGCCGGCGTCGTCGAGGACGTCGGGAAGGACGTGACCGAGTTCCGGCCGGGCGACGAGGTGTTCGGCGGGCGCACAGGCGCGTATGCCGACTACGTCGTCGCGAAGGCCGACCGCGCGATCGTCCACAAGCCGGCGAACGTGTCCTTCGAGGTCGCCGCGGCGACGCCGATAGCCGCGATCACCGCGCTCCAGGCCCTCCGCGACAAGGGCGGTTTGCGCGCGGGGCAGCGGGTACTCGTCCACGGCGCCTCGGGCGGCGTCGGCACGTACACCATCCAGATTGCGAAGGCCCTGGGGGCCGAGGTGACGGCAGTCTGCTCGACGCCGAACGTCGACATCGCACGGTCATTGGGGGCCGATCGGGTCGCCGACTACACCCGCGAGGACGTGACGAGAGGCGACGAGCGCTATGACCTCCTTATCGACATCGCCGGCACACGGCCGTTCCGGCAGCTCCGTCGCGTACTGGAGCCGGGCGCCAGGATCGTCGTGGTCGGCGGGCCGAGGAAGGGGAAGGTGCTCGGGCCGCTCGGCCATGTCGTCCGGACGAAGGTGCGGTCGCTGTTCACGAGCCAGAAGGCGACGTTCTTCGTCGCCAAGCTCGACAAGGACGGCATGGAAACGCTTCGCCAGCTCTTGGAGGCAGGGAAGCTCATCTCCGTCATCGACAGCACGTACCCACTCGATCGCCTCGCGGACGCTCTCGACCACATGGCCGAGGGGCACCCGCGAGGAAAGATCGTCGTGACAGTCTCGTAGCCCACGACCCGCACACGTGCGCGCTCGGGGACACGACCAGCGGTCGGACCCTACGGGTCTGACCGCTGACTGTCCGTCTCGGCCATGGCTCGCTCGCGCCGCTCGACCTCGGCGGCGGTCGGCGTCTCGAGCGCGAACGTCCCGACCTCGACGTCACCGGCCGGCTCGTAGATCGACATGACGACGCCGGTGCTCGACGTGGCGGTCTCGACCATCCGCAGACCGCGTGGGATCGCGCCGTCGCCGAAGAGGCGCTTCCCCGAGCCGAGCACGACCGGGAAGACCAGCAAGCGGAACCGGTCGACGAGGTCGTGGCGGAGGAGCGTCTGGAGAAGATCCGCGCTGCCGTGCACCTGGATCTCCGGGCCGTCGCCGCGCTTCAGCTCCGCGACCGCCTCCGGGACATCACCCTCGAGGAGCACCGAGTTCTCCCACTCGACCGCGTCGAGCGTTCGCGAGGCGACGTACTTCGTGGCCGCGTTGAGCTCCGCAGCGCCTGGCTCGTCGGTGTGCGGCCAGTGCGCGGCGAAGATCTCGTAGGTCTTCCGGCCGAGCAAGAGGTCGAACGGAGGAGTCATGACCTCGCCCATCGACTCGGCCATGGCGTCGTCCCAGTACGGAACCGACCAGCCGCCGTGGGCGAACCCGCCAATCGGGTCCTCCTCCGGCCCACCCGGCGCCTGCATGACGCCGTCGAGGGTGAGGAACGTGTTGACGACGAGCGGCCGCATCGCCTATGCCTCGACCAGGAGCTTGAAGTGCGTGCCCGTCGGATCTGCCGCCTCGGCGAGCCTGCCCCACGGCGTGTCCTCCGCCGGACGCAGGATCTCCCCGCCGAGCTCGACGATCTTCTCGAGCGCCGCGTCGGCATCCTCGACCTTGAAGTACACCGACCACGACGCAGGCGCGCCCTCGGGCATGAACGCGGAGGCGTCCATGATCCCCGCGAGCATCCCGTCGCCCTCGCCGAGAGTGGTGTACCGCAGCTCGTCGGTGTCGCTCGCGGTGCGCGCGTCCCAGCCGAAGACCTCGCGGTAGAAGTCCACCGAGTCGCCGTACTTCGAGGTGTGAAGCTCGAACCAGGCCCCGGTTCCGACCTCGTTCCGCACCTCGAACCCCTTCTGCGTCCCCGGCTGCCACGCGCCGATCGTCGCGCCGCCAGGGTCGCCGATGATGGTCGTGACGCCGTTGTCGGCCACCGTCATCGGCCCCATGTGCACGGTTCCGCCGTGCTCGGGCGTCGCCGTGGCCGTGCGCTCGGCGTCGTCGGTCATGAGATGGACGGTCCAGGAGTCGGGGTAGCCCTGCTGGCCGTCGTTCGCCATGCAGCCGGCGACGGCCTTGCCGTCCTTCTCGAACGTGAAGTAGCCGCCCAGCTCGGGCTGCGGCTCGGTGGCCGTCCAGCCGAAGAGGGCGCCGTAGAACGCCTTGGCCATCTCGGTGTCCGAGCTGTACAGGTCGATCCAGCACGGTGCGCCGACGACCATGGTGGGTGCGGGCATGGGGTGCCTCCTCGTGCAGTCGATTTCGATCGTCGCAGGTTGGACGGTGGCGGGCGCCGGAACTCATCGGTAGCGGCCCACCGAAACGTGGACGCGGTCGAGCTGCGCAAGCCGTGCGAGATCCAGCGCCGCAAAGCTAGTCTCGCGCGGCACCGTGCCGCTGCAGAACCGTGTGACGCCTCTCGGAGAGCTCGTTGCCGAGCCCGCGCGCGGGCTCGTGTACGGCAACCGGGGCTGCCTCCACGACGATCAGGGCCGGATCCGCCGCCGCTTCGCGGTGAAGCGCTGGATCGCGTGCCGCCTCGAGTTCAAGGGCTGGCAGCGCGGCCCGCTCCTCCAGCCCGGGCGGTTCACGGAGCTCTTCTTCCTCGACGAGGCGACGGCGTTCGCCGCAGGACACCGGCCGTGCGCGCTCTGCCGGCGCGAGGACTACGATCGCTTCGCTCGGCTGTGGCGCATGCTGCATCCCGACCAGAACGGCGCAGACGCGATGGACGCGCAGCTGCACGTCGAGCGCATCGCGCCCAGGACAGGAGCCCAGCTCCACTATGACGCCTCGCTCGACGAGCTCCCGGACGGGTCGTTCGTCCTTCGTGCGGGCGAGCCGTGGCTCGCGCTCGGGTCGGAGCTCCTGCGCTGGAGCCCCGGCGGCTATGTGGAGCGCACGGCGCGTCCGCACCGAATACACGTCGAGGTCGTCACGCCGCCGTCGCTGGTCGCCGTGCTGCGCGCAGGCTGGCCCTCAGTCGTGCCGTTCCTCCACCCGAGCGCGCGCGGCTGAAGGTGCCTGTCGGGCGCGCAGCTCGTCCTCGACGGCGCTCGGATCGAGGCCGCGCGCGGCGAGCAGGACGTACGTGTGGAACCAGAGATCGGCGATCTCGGAGACGAGGCGCTCGTCGCTCTCTCCGGCGCCGGCGAGCGCGACCTCGACTCCCTCCTCGGCGACCTTGCGTGCCGCCGCGGAGGCCCCCTGGTCGAGAAGGGCGACGACGTAGGAGCCCTCGGGCCTCTCCTTCGCGCGCTCGGCGATTCGCCGCCACAGCCACGGCGCGAAGCAGGAGGCGGCTCCGGTGTGGCACGTCGGACCGGCGGGACGGACGCGCACGAGGATCGCGTCGCCGTCGCAGTCGTCGCGCAACTCCTCGACGGCGAGCGTGTTCCCGGAGGTCTCCCCCTTGCGCCAGAGTCGCTCGCGCGAGCGCGAGAAGAAGTGCGCCTGATCGGTCTCGCGCGTGAGGCGTAGAGCCTCGTCGTCCATCCAGGCGAGCATCAGCACGCGGCCCGAGTCCGCGTCCTGGACGATCGCCGGTGTGAGCTCAGGCCGCATCGCGAAGCGGCACTCCCAGAACCCGCAGCTCGTCGCGCAGCGCCGTGAGCCGCGCAGGATCCTCGTGCAGGATCGATGCGAGCAGGGCAGCCTGCGCGACGTCGAGCGCGTCGGCGACGTGGCGCGCGCTCCCGGCGCCGCCCGACGCGATTACGGGGACCGAGACAGCGCCGGCGACCGCAGCCGTCAGCTCGAGGTCGTATCCGTCACGCGTGCCGTCGGCGTCGATCGACGTGAGCAGGATCTCCCCGGCGCCACGCTTCTGAGCCTCACGTGCCCAGTCGACCGCGGTGCGGCTCGTCCGCTCCGTGCCCGCCCGGGTATAGACGTCGCCGCCCGAGGCGTCGATCCCGACGACGACCGCCTGCGAGCCGAGCTTCGCCGCGAGCTCGCCGACGAGTGCCGGCCGCGCGAGCGCAGCGCTGTTCACGGAGACCTTGTCGGCACCTGCCGCTAGCAGCGCGCTCGCGTCGTCGACCGAGCGCACACCCCCGCCGACCGTGAACGGGATCGAGAGCCGGTCGGCGATGCGCGCGACGAGGTCGGCCAGCGCGTCGCGGCCGTCGAGCGTCGCCTTCACGTCGAGGTAGACGAGCTCGTCCGCGCCGGCAATGGAATAGAGCGCGCCGAGCTCGACGGGATCGCCGACGTCGCGCAGAGCCTCGAAACGAACGCCCTTGACGACCCGGCCGCCCGCGACGTCGAGACAGGGGATCAGGCGCGGGAGAGGCATCGCTCCAGCAGGCGCGCCCCCGCCGCGCCGCTCTTCTCGGGATGGAACTGGACGCCGACGAAGCTGCCCGACTCGGCGATCGCGACGACACCCTCGGAGTACGCCGTCGCCGCTTCGGTCTCCGCCGCGTACGAGTGCGCGAAGTAGAACGCCTCGCCGCTCGGGCCCACCGGCGCCCAGCCGATACGCGGGACGCGTCCCTCGCGCAGCCGGACAGCCCGCCCCGGAAGAACGCCCAGACCCTGCACGCCTCCGTCCTCCTCGGACTCCTCGAGCGCAAGCTGCAAGCCGAGGCAGATGCCCAACGTCGCTCCGCCCGCGTCGACCCGCTCGCGAATCGCCTCGTCGAGGCCACGTGCACGGAGTCCCGTCATGGCGCTCCCCGCCGAGCCGACGCCCGGCAGCACGGCGAGATCCGCTGTGGCCACGTCTTCTGCGCGCTGCGTCGCGTGCACCTCGACGCCGAGCCGCCCGAACGCCACCACGACCGACCGGAGATTCCCTGCGCCGTAGTCGCAAACCGCGACCTTCATATGCGGCCCTTCGTGGACGGCAGCTCGCTGCCCTCGACGCGAACCGCCGCACGGAGCGAACGACCGACCGCCTTGAATGCGGCCTCCGCAACGTGGTGCTCGTCGCGGCCGGACGAATCGACGTTGAGCGCAAGGCGTGCCGCCTGAGACAGGCTCCGCAGCACGTGCTCCGCGAGCCCTGGATCGAGCTGGAGCTGCACCTCGGACGCCGCGCGTCCGCCGAGGTCGACCGCAGCACGCGCCACCGCGTCGTCCATGGGCACGACCGCGTCGCCGTAGCGCGCGATCCCGCGCCGATCTCCGAGGGCAAGGTCGAGCGCCTCGCCGAGCGCGAGCGTCGCATCCTCGGCGGTGTGATGAGGTCCGGTCTCGAGATCGCCGACCCCTTCGAGCACGAGGTCGAAGCCGGCGTGGAATGCGAGCTGCTCGAGCAGGTGGTCGTAGATCCCCGCTCCCGTCTGCACCCGTACCCGGCCGGAGCCGTCGAGTGCCAGCCGAACGCGGAATCGTGTCTCGGCCGTCGCGCGAACATGTCGCGCACGGCGCGTGGGCGCAACCTCGCCGGGCGACTCGCGGTCGAGTGCCCGCGCAAGCGCGGCGAGCAGGAGGTCGTCGTCCTCGCGGTCGCGGATGGAGAGACGAATCCCGTCCGGAAAGACCCGAACGACGATCCCCTCCCGCAGAAGGGCGGCGCCGAGCATCTCGGGCGTCTCGACCGGGACGAAGAGGAAGTTTGCGCTCGAAGCGAGCGGCTCGAGCCCGAGCCCGGCGAGAGCGCCTGCGAGTCGCTCGCGCTCCTCGACCTGCGCGCTGACGTCAGGCGACTCGCGAAGCGCGACCAGGGCGAGCGCGGCGGAGATGCCGGAGATGGGCTGCGGCGCCTGCCGACGATTCAACTCGGTGGCCGTGTCGGCGTCGGCGAGCGCGTAGCCCACGCGCGCGCCGGCGAGGGCGAATGCCTTCGAGAAGGTGCGCAGGACGATCACGCCGTCGCCGATCAGTCCCGCTGCAGTTTCTCCCGCGTACTCGAAGTAGGCCTCGTCGACGACGAGCGGTCGTCCCGGCGGCAGCGGGCCGAGTGTTCCTGTCGGATTGTTCGGCCGACAGCAGAACGTGACGGCCGGATCCCGCGTTCCGACCTCGGCACCGGCCAGTTGCGCCGCGATGCGAAAGAGCGGATATGTCGGCGACTCCGTAATCGCGACCGTGGCTCCCGGGCCCGCGAACGAGCGGGCGCAGAGAAGGATGAGATCGTCCGCGCCCGCGCCGAGGACGACGTTCTCGGGGCAGACGCCCGCGTACTCGGCGATCGCGTCGACGAGCTCGGGGAAGCCGCCGTGCGCGTACTCGTTCACCGCAGCGAGTGCCGCCGCGATCGCTCCAGGGCGAGCAGCCGGCAAAGGCGCGGCCGGGACGTTGGCGTCGAAGCGGACGACCTCCACCGGATCGAGGCCCAGCTCGGCGGCAATCGCCGCAGTCGACGGCGCCCACGTGTACGAGGCGAAGTCCGGGGCGAGCGCTCTCATCGGCGTACCGCAGCGGCGTGAGCGGGCATGTTCTCGATCGAAGCGAGAGCCTCGACGGTCGGCCGCAGTGCCGCGAGCCCGGCCTGTGTCACGCGTTGGATCGTGATCGGCCTGAGGAACGTCTCGAGCCCGAGGCCGCCGACCGAGCGAGCCCAGCCTCCCGTCGGCAGGACGTGGTTTCCGCCCGTCGCGTAATCGCCTGCGGCGACCGGAGCCCAGGGGCCGACGAACACGGCGCCCGCGTTCCGGATCCGATCGGCGGCACTCTCCGCCTCTTCGCCGAGGAGAACGAGATGCTCCGGCGCAAGCTCTTCGACCTCCGCGAGCGCACTCTCGAGATCGCCGTTCACCCGAACAACCCGGCAGACGGAGTCAGGCCCGTGCTCGCGCTGGGCGGCGAGCTCGAGCTGCACGACCCGCGAATCTGCGTCGTCGGCCGTGAGCACGACGACCTCGGACGGGCCGGCGGGAAGATCGATCGCGACGTCGCGCGAGACGAACAACTTCGCCTCGTTCACGTACGCGCCGCCGGGGCCGCAGATCTTGTCGACGCGCGCGATCGCCTCCGTCCCGTACGCGAGCGCGGCGATCGCGGGCGGGCCGCCGAGTGCCCACACCTCGTCGATGCCGAGCAGTCTCGCCGCCGCCGCGACGCAACCCGCGCCGGCCGGCGGTGTGACGACGACGATCCGCTCGACGCCGGCAACCCGCGCGGGTACGGCGCACATGACGAGAGTCGAGACGAGACCGCGCGGAACGTAGATACCCACGGACCGAAGGGGAACCCAGCGGCGCTCGAGCTCGACGCCCGGCCGAATCTCGCACCGAAGGTCCGCGGGACGCTGGAGCGCATGCCACCGCTCGACGGCGTCCGCGAGGTCGAGGACGGCTTGCTCCGGAACCGCCGAGGCAGTCGCTCGTGCCGGCTCCACGCCGTCGAGCCGCAGGGACCACTCGCGCGCGGCTTCGTCGCCGCGGGCGCGGACGTCCTCGACGATCTCGGCGACGCTGCTCACGCGAGCATCCGCTCGACAGGGACGAGCAGGATCGATGATCCGCCCGCGGCCTCGAGCTGCGGAAGAAGACGCCAGACGTCGGCCGCGGGGACGAGCGCCTGCAGCGCGACCATCCCCGGCTCGGCGAGCGGCACGACGCTCGGTGAGCGCGAGCCCGGAACGATCCGGCAGATCTCGGCGAGCGCGCTCTCCGGCGCGTTCAGCATCAGGTACCGCGTCTCGCGCGCGTCGACGACGCTGCGGAAGACGGTCGCCATCTCGGCGGCACGCTCGTCGCTGCCGTCTCGCGCGATGAGCACGGCCTCGGAGGCGAGGAGGACGCCGAGCGAGCGCAGGCCGTTCGTCCGAAGCGTGCTCCCGCTCGAGACGAGGTCGACGATCGCGTCCGCGAGACCGAGCCGCGGCGCGACCTCGACCGAGCCGGTGACGCGCACGAGCTCGACCTCAACGCTCTGCGCCGCGAGCAGGCGCTCGGCGAGGTTCGGGTACACGGTCGCCACCCGCAGCCCGTCGAGGTCCCCGACTGCCTCGGCGGTCGACTCGTTCGGCACAGCGGCCTCGAGCGTGCAGGCGCCGAATCCGAGCCCGAGCAGGGTCGCGACGCGCACGCCGCTCTCCGCCACGAGATCGGCGCCGGTCACGCCGCAGTCGACGACCCCGTCCTGGACGTACTCGGGGATGTCGGCCGCGCGCACGAGCATGACGTCGACGGGCGCGTTTCGACACGGGAACGCCAGCGCTCGCTCGCCGGGTTGCTCCGGACCGAGCCCGGCATCCTGGAGCAGCGTGACCGACGGCTCTCGGAGACGGCCCTTGGCCGGGACGGCGATCGTCAGCCGGCGCGACTCGCCGAGCGGCGTGCCCTGCGATCGAGCACCAGCCGATACCCGCCGGCCCCACGCCTCAGCCACTGGGCCACCCGCGTGACCGTCGTCGTCGACGCGCCCGTCCGCGCCGAGATCTCCAGGTAGGGAAGCCCCTGATCGAGCAGCCGTGCCGCCTGCCAGCGATGGGTCATCGCCTCGATCTCCTGCGGTGTACAGAGATCCCGGAAGAACCGCTGCGCCTCGTCCTGCGTCCGCAGGCTCAGGATCGCGTCGAAGAGGTCGTCCGTCTCGGTCGTTCGCCATACGTGGGGAATGTCGTCGGTCGTCGTCACTTCGTAGCATGTTAGCATGCTAACACGATGACACTAGCGAGACCTGAGCTCCAGCTCATCCCGGCCGTCGACGTGCTCGGCAAGGAGGCAGTCCGGCTCGTTCGCGGCGCGTACGACGACGTGTCCTTTCGGGATCCCGACCCCTACGCTCTCGTCAAGCGCGTCGTTACAGCCGGAGCGGAGCTCGTCCACGTCGTCGACCTCACGGCGGCACGTTCGGGACACGTGCGACCGGAGCTCTTCCGGCGTGCGGTCGCTGCGGCCGGAGACGCCGGGATACAGGCGGCCGGAGGCATTCGAAGTGTGGAGGACGCCGACGAGCTCGTTCGCACCGGCGTCGCGCGCATCGTCGTCGGAACGGCGGCTTTCACGGACGATGGCCTCCTGGAGCGGCTGATCGACCGCTTCGGCGACCGCACCGTCGTGGCTGTCGACGTCCGCGACGGTGTCGTCGCGATCCGCGGCTGGGAGGAGGCGACGACCTTTACGGTCGAGCGCGCGATCGACCGCTGCCGAGCTGCAGGTGTGGAGCGACTGCTCTGCACCGCCATCGACCGCGACGGGACGCTTGCCGGGCCGGCGCTCGACCTCCTCGACGAGGTCGTGCGCACGTCGGGCCTCGCAGTCGTCGCCGCCGGCGGTGTCGGCTCGCTGGAGGATGTCGGCGCCATCGCGGCCGTGGGCTGCGAGGGGGCGATCGTGGGCCGCGCGCTCCTCGAGGGCCGCATCCCGATGTCTGCGCTCGCCGCGCGCTGACGACGAGCATCTAGAGTCGCGCGCATGGTGGACGCGCTGCGTGTCGCACCGGGATCGGCGCCGGAGCTCGCGGCGCGCGACACCCGAGACGACCTCGGCCTCGGCGACAGGGACGCGGTCAAGACGGTGCGCGAGGAGCTCGTCGACCGGCTCGCGGCCCTGCAGGAGCGGCTCTTCGCCGAGGACGAGCGCAGCGTGCTCCTCGTCCTCCAGGGACTCGACGCCTCGGGAAAGGACGGGGTCATCCGCTCCGTGTTCTCGGGCGTGAACCCGCACGGCGTGCGCGTGACCTCGTTCCGCGTGCCGGCGGAGACCGAGCGTGCGCACGACTATCTCTGGCGCGTCCACGCGGCGCTCCCGTCCCGCGGCACGATCGGCGTCTTCAACCGCTCACACTACGAGGACGTCGTCGCCGTGCGGATGCACGCGCTCGCGCCGGAGGAGGTGTGGCGTCGGCGACCCGCGCACATCCGCGAGTTCGAGCGCATGCTCGTCGACGAGGGCACGGCGCTCGTCAAGGTCTTCCTGAACGTGTCGAAGGACGAGCAGCGGGAGCGACTCCAGGCACGCCTCGACGATCCGGCGAAGCACTGGAAGTTCCGCAAGGACGATCTCGAGGTACGGCGCCGCTTCGACGAGTACGTGACCGCGTGGGACGAGGTCATCGCCGAGACGTCCACGGAATGGGCGCCGTGGCACGTCGTTCCCGCCGACCGCAACTGGGTGAAGAGCACCGCGGTCGCCGCGCTCCTCGTCGAGGTCCTCGAGCGGCTCGACCCGCAGCTGCCCGAGGCGGAGGCCGGCCTCGAAGGGCTCGTGATCGCATGAGCACCACCCGCCTCCGGCGAGTGGTCGCGGGGGAAACCCTGTTTCCCCCGCGTGCCCCCTTCTCTTCGAGAACGTGGGGAACCTCCCGGTTCCACACACCCCTCCACGCTCATAGCGCAACCGAGGTTGCCCTATGAGCGCAGCGTGCGAGCACCTCGATTCGATCGCCTTCACGGAGCTGCCCGAACCGCCGCTCGAGTGCGAGGAGTGCGTCAAGGCAGGGGACCACTGGATGCACCTGCGCATGTGCCTGCAGTGCGGGAAGATCGGCTGCTGCGACAACTCGCCGAACCGCCATGCCACCGGACACTTCAAGGAGACGAGCCACCCGCTGATCCGCTCGGCCGAGCCGTACGAGGAGTGGAAGTGGTGCTACGTCGACGAGATCCCGATCCTCGACCGATGATCCCGCCGCTCGACGACTCCGCGCTCGCGCTCGACCACCTGTCGCTCGCTCGCTTCGCGAAGACGCGAGTCGGGCACCCCGATGCGGACACGCTCGTGTACGTCGCCTCCGGGCTCGGAGCCATCCAGGTCGGAGAGACCGGGTACGCCTTCGAGCCGGGAATGGCAGCACTGGTGCCCGTCGGGGAGGAAGGATCTCTCGTTGCTCTCGACGAGGGCATCGAGCTCCTCGTCGTAACGGTCGGATCGACCGCAGATGTGCACGCTCCGATGGGGCCGCGCACGTCAGTCGTGAAACCGGCCGGCGCGGGTGCCCAGCAGGCAACGGGCTCGCGGTCGTTCCAGATCCTGTTCGGGCCGCACAACGGCTCCACCCGCGCGACGCTCTTCGTTGGGTTCATCCCGCCCGGCAAGGCGCCGTGGCACTACCACCTCTACGACGAGATCGTCTGGGTGCCGGAAGGCCCCGGCCGCCTCCACATCGGCGAGACGACCGAGGAGCTCGGGCCCGGCTCCGCGTTCAGGCTCCGGCCGCGGCAGGTGCACATCGTCGAGAACCTGAGCGACAGCGAGGTGACGATCATCGGCGTCTTCACTCCCGCCGGCAGCCCCTCGGCCGCATATCTCGAGCCCGGCGTCGCTGCCGAGTACCGCTTCGCCGACTAGTCGTGGCACTCTCGATTCCGGTCACGTGGAGCGAGGCACATCGGCTCCACGCGCCGGCGATGGCCGTCTGGGTCGGCGTCACGATCGACGCAGACGAGCTTCCCGAGCGCGCCGACCGGATCCGTTCGGAGCTGGAGGAGGCAGGCGCCCGCGTCGTCGAGGCGGAGCCGCACGATGACGACGCGCTCCTCGCGGTCCACGACGCCGGCCTTGTCGAGTTCCTGCGCGCGGCCTGGGCGGATTGGGACGAGGCCGGGCTCCCCGACGACCCCGGCCAATCCGAGGTCGTCGCGTACATCTTCCCCACGCCCGGCCTCGTCGGCGACGTGCAGCCGCGCGTCCCGAAAGCGCTGTCAGCCCGTACAGGAGCGTGGTGCTTCGACACGATGACCGCCGTCTCGCGCGGCACCTGGAACGCCGCGCGGGGCGCCGTCGACGCGGCGCTGACGGCCGCCGACCTCGTCCTCGACGGCGCGCCCGCTGCCTACGCGTGCTGCCGCCCACCCGGCCACCATGTGACGCGATCGGCCTTCGGCGGCTCGTGCTACCTCAACAACGCAGCGGTCGCCGCACAGTACCTCCGCGACCGCGGAGTCCCGCACGTCGCGCTCCTCGACATCGACGCCCACCACGGAAACGGGGCGCAGACGATCTTCCGGGGGCGGGACGACGTCCTCACCGGCTCTGTCCATGTCGATCCGGGCGAGGGCTGGTTCCCGCACTTTCTCGGGTTCGCCGACGAGAGCGGCCCGACGAACCTGAATGTCCCGCTCGCACCCGAATCGGGAGACGGCGCATGGCTCGCAGCGGTCGACCTGCTCGTTGCGGCGGCACGCGATCACGGCAGCGATGCGCTCGTCGTCGCGCTCGGCGTCGATGCCGCCACACACGACTCGAACTCTCCGCTCGAAGTCACAGAGGCAGGATTCCGGGAAGCCGGGCGACGTCTGGGCGCGCTCGGGCTTCCCACCGTCGTCGTGCAAGAAGGCGGTTATGTGCTCGAGACCGTGGGGCACCTCGTGCGCGCGGCACTCGAAGGAATCGACGCGACGCGGTGACGGAGCTGCGCCGCCCAGTCCTGCTCTACGACGCGACCTGACGCTTCTGCCGGTTCGCGGCGCGTGTCGCCGCTCGGGTCGACCGTCGCGAACGGCTCGCGTTCCTACCGCTCGACGACGCCGATGCGACGCCGATCCTCGAACGACTGTCCGGGGAGGAGCGCGTCGCGAGCTGGAGGCTGGCGCGCCGGGACGGGTCGCTCGTCGGCTACGCGGGAGTGCGAGGTCGCGTGCCCGACGCGATCTACCGCTCTCTCGCCGCGAGTCGTGACGTCCTCGGTCACCTGGTACCGGACGGGCCTGCCCCGCGCCGGTTTCCGTAGCCGGTCCGCCTCAGTCGAACCATTCGCGCAGCGGGACGCCGACCCCGAGCGCCGAGAAGTCGCCACGCTCGCGGATCCCTCGGGCAGCCTCGGCGAACGCGCTCACGGCGACCCACGTGAGCCCCCCGCCCACACTCACGCGCTGTGCGCCGGCATCCGCGATCTCGGCCAGACTGAGCTCGCCCAGCGCGAGGACGTTCACCGGCCGCGTTACCGCATCGCAGACTGCACGGATCTCGGTGGTCGACCGCAACCCCGGCGCGTAGAGAACGTCTGCTCCCGCCGCCTCGTACGCCTGCAGGCGGGCAATCGTGTCGTCGAGGTCCGGGTTCCCGCGGATGTGGTTCTCCGCACGTGCGGTGAGCACGAACGGCGTGTCGAGCGAGCGCACTGCCTCGACGGCTGCCGCGACGCGCTCGACGGCCTCGCTGCGCTCGTAGAGACGGCCAGCAGGATCGTAGTCCTCGATAGACGCGCCC
>DATKBJ010000019.1:0-2870 GCA_035514135.1 Gaiellaceae bacterium
ATGTGGTTCTCCGCACGTGCGGTGAGCACGAACGGCGTGTCGAGCGAGCGCACTGCCTCGACGGCTGCCGCGACGCGCTCGACGGCCTCGCTGCGCTCGTAGAGACGGCCAGCAGGATCGTAGTCCTCGATAGACGCGCCCACGGCGCCGGCTCCGGCCACGCGAGCGACCGCCTCGGCGACGCCTTCTGCGTCAGCGCCGTACCCGTTCTCGAGATCGACCGATACGGGCAGATCGGTGGCCCTGTCGAGCTCTGCGGCGTGGGCGACGACCTCGTCGAGCGTCGCCTGGCTGTCCAGACGCCCGAGCGTGTACGCGAACCCGGAGCTCGTGCTGGCGAGCGCCTGGAATCCCAGCGCCGCGAGGACGCGAGCCGACCCCGCATCCCACGGATTGGGGATGACGAACGGCTCGCCCACGTGGAGAGCCGCGAATGCTTCGGCTTTCTGCTCCCGGGTCGGCACGCTAGGACGAGAAGCCGGAGATCGCATCGCCGAGAAGTGTGACACCGTCGACGATCGCTTGGCCCACTCTCACCCCTCTCGACCGGCGGATACGGTCGGGCCGTGGCCTCCGCCGTCCACGGTCTTGCGCTCCTCTTCCTCGGCGGTCCGTTCTGCGACGAGCGGCGCGACGTCCGTCACGCGTCGATCCAGGCCAGCTCGCGCTCGAGGAACGCGACCGAGAACGGCGTCCCCGACGCGTCCTCCACGAGCCGATCCCAGCGCACCGACTGACCCGGCGAGAAGAGGCGCTCGCGCAGGAACTTCCCGGCGGCCGGGCGGTCGACGATCCCGCCGGCGGCCGAGTCGAGCGCCGCGGTCAGCTGCAGCGCGACGATCGCTCCGTAGAGATAGGTGTGGTAGTAGACGGGGGCGACCGCGACATGGATCTTCGAGGCCCAGTCCGGCGCGCGCCGGTCGGCCGGCGGCGTCAGCCCCTGGTGGCGCGAGACGAGCTCCCACCAGATCGAGTCGAGGTCGCCTTCGGGATCCGCGTAGAGCGCACGCTCGAACCCGTTCATGACGAGCACCCAGCGCGTGAAGACCGCGAGCTGCGCCGCGCGGGCCGCTCGCAGCCGGCTCTCGAACTCCGCGCCCTCTTCCGCGCTCAGCCCGAGCACGAGCTCGAGCCAGTCACGCCTACCAGGGAGCGCGCCGAACAGGAGCGCGGAGGCCTCCGTGGTGACAAGGTGCGTCGAGCGCAGAAGCCAGGGGAGGTCGTCGCGAAAGCCCAGGTCGTAGACGCCGTGACCGAGCTCGTGGAGCATCGTGTCCGCCGAGTCGTGGGTGGGCACGAGGTTTGCGAGCACCCGCACGTCGCCGGCGCGGTCGATGTCGACGCAGAACGCGTGCTGGTTCTTGCCGTCGCGCGGAAACAGGTCGCTGCGCGCGAGGATGCCGTCGACCTCGAGCCCGATGCCCTCCATCGTGCGCCCCGAGAGCGCGACGAGATCCTTCCCCGCGAAGAGCGGGTCGAGGTCGAGCGCCCCGTCCGGAGGCGGCTCCTGGAAGAACGGATCGGCGTAGTGCCACGGCCGCAGCTCGGAGGTCGGGCACGCGAACCTCGCGCCAAGCCTCTCGTCGAGCGCGCTCTTCCAGCGGAAGAAGGGCTCTGCGGTGACGCGATCCGTCTCTCCCAGCGTCTCGAGGAGCTTCGCCTCGTCGAGCTCGTCCTTCGCGAGCGAGAGCGCGAACCAGTCCCGATGGCCCAGCGAGCGGGCCGCCTCGTTCCTCAGCCTCGCGAGCTGCCGGACGTCGTCGGCAACGGCGGCGCCGACGGTCTTCGACGCCTCCCACGCCTTGCGCCGCTCCTCGGCATCGTCGCTGTGACGGAGGATCTCCTTGATCTGCGTGTCGTCCACCTCGGCGCCGTCGACGACGGCTCGATGACGCGAGAACCGCAGATCGACCGCCGTCTCGAGCTCGACGATGCGCGAACGGAGATCGCTCGGCACCTGGTGCGCGACCATGAGGTCGCGAAGGAGATCGAGGCTGCGCGTGGTCGACCGGTCGCGCGCGTCTTCGACCGCCGCGAACATCTCCCGATCGGCGAGGGCGTCCGACCAGGCGAGCTCCGCCGCAGCGCGACGGCCCCCGTTCTCGTCCGTCGCCTCGACCTGCGACTCCCACCACGCGACGTGGAGCTCGCGCTCGAGCGGTGCAAGACGCTCTTCGGCCTCGACGACAACGACGCTCATCGGTGCGCGATCCTATCGATCCACCTCATCTTTCCTGCAAATCAACCACTTCTCTGCCCATACCCCACGCATACGCATTCACACTGGATGCGATGCGGAGAAGTCTGGGCCCCCTTCTGTGCGAGCTGCACGCGCACACGCGCTGGAGCGACGGCGCCCTCACGGTCGCGGAGCTCGTCGACCTCCATGGCCGCAGCGCTTCGACGTGCTTTGCGTCACCGACCACGTCGTGCGTGCGGACGATCCGTGGCGCTTCGAAGAGGGGATCCGCTTCAGCTGCGTGGACGAGCTGAGCTTTCCGCTCTACCTCGCCGATGTCCAGCGTGAGGCGGACCGCGCGTGGAAGACGTACGGGATGCTCGTGCTCCCGGGCCTCGAGCTGACCTTCAACGACGAGGAGCCCTTGATGTCCGCGCACGCAGTCGCAGTCGGGCTCCGCGAGTTCGTCTCGGTCGACGAGGGAATCGCCGAGGCGATGAGGACGGCCGCCGAGGCCGGCGCCGCGCTCGTCGCGGCGCACCCGAACGCGGACGAGCCGGCGACGCTGCGAGGACGGCTGACGAAGCGGTTCTCGCGCGACGCCGGGCTCCGCGCGCTCGCGCACCGCTTCGAGCTCTTCAACCGAGCGCAGCTCTTCGGCTGGGTTGCCGACGCGGGACTCCCGGCCGTC
>DATKBJ010000020.1:0-4848 GCA_035514135.1 Gaiellaceae bacterium
TAGTGGTTCGCGAAAGCGGACGAGAGTGGTCATGAACCTCAGCTCCTATCGGTTGAATATGAGCAATATCATATAACTTTAGTCGTTGATTAGCAAATCTTGCTCCTCGCGCACGAGCTCGCGCACGTCGCCGCGCGCCGCTTCGCCGAGGTCGACGAGGCGACGAAGAAGGCCGTTCTGACGGCGATCGAGGCGAGCTACGACACCGACATGTACGAGCTGGAGCTACTCGAATGCCCGGCTTGCGGGACGATGGCGCTGGCATCCGGCACGCTCAAGGAGGAGTTCGACGAGGACTGGGATCATCACGAGGGCGTCCTTGTCAACGTTCACGTTCTCGTGCTGTTCACGCCGAACGATTTGTTGTCTGTTCAGACACGAATTTTCTCCCCGTCTTTCTCCCCAACGAGGCTGATTCAGCCTGATCCAGCCTCATCATCCCTCGACGATTTGGCTCAACCCTGCGGCTGCTGGGCCAATGTGGGCGTGTCGGGGCGGGTTGCCATGCAGAAGGTCGAGGGTTCGAGTCCCTTCATCCGCTCTTAAATCCTTGCAAATACGCATCTTAGTTGTCTGTCGGAAACGCGCAGTGAGCGTGGCGAGGTTCGCATCGCTCGACGTCCAGGCAGCGCCCCTGCGACCGATATTCCAGTACTCGCGGTTTTCCGGGCGATTCGAGCCAATCTACGCACGAGTCAACATCGAGCTGTATCAACGCTGGGTAGGCAGCCTGATCGCGGCGGGGGCCGCGAGAACGGGTTCCCCGCCGCGATCGTTCAGTCAACTCCCGGTGTAGCGGAAGATGTACAGGCCGAAGTCGCGATCGCTGGCGGCAACCAGTTCCTGGCCCTCGTGCTGGAAGACCTGCACGCCCCAGAAGTTGTTGCCACCGACGTCGATGTAGTGGCCCACCTCGACGAGCTCGTCGTTCACGATCTGCGCGACACGGAACCCGGCCGCGTAGTAGGAGAAGTACACGAGATCGGCCCTCGTCGGCGACGTTGCCGCCTCGTGCACCGAGAGGTCACCGAAGCCCGACGCGAAGGCCGGATCGTGCGCCTCGGGGATCGCGTACGTGTCGAGCTCGGTCATCTTTCCACTCTCGTACTCGAACAAGTGGACGTAGCCCCACCCGTCGAAGACCGACGAGAAGCGAAGCGTGTCGCCCGTCGTGCCGAGTGGCACGTCGAGTTGCTGCGTCCCGTCGCCGGCGAGGCAGGCTGCGTCGTCGTAGGGCTCGTCGAAGATCGCGAAGCCTTGGCTCCGCGGGGCGACGCCGAACGTCCGGATGTCGCCCGCCACGCTCATGCCGAGCGACTGGTTGCATGCGTCCGACGCGGTGCGGTTGAAGATCAGCACGGCGTCGTAACCTCCGGCGGCGATCACGTTCGCGACCTTCTCGGTGAAGGTGCAGATGCCGCGTTCCACGACGGCGATGTCGGTCACGGACGGGTCGCCCGCCGGGACGGCCGGATCGGCGTTGCAGGCCCGACCAACGAACACGGACACACCCTCGATCGTGTCGCCGGGCTCGAGCCGCGTTGTGTCACTTCCCTGGCTCGCGATGATCGGGGTGCCGTCGGTGACGTTGAGGGCGTTCAGCTTGAACGGGTCGAAGTCCTCGTCTGCGGCGACGACGTACTCGTTGTCCAGGGTGAACTCGGCTTGGTGCCCGTTGCCCTCGGGTGCGACCGTGAACCCGCTCTCCAGTGCCTCGGGATCGGGGTTCGTGAAGTCCGTGTCGCCGATGTAGGTCGGATTGAGCGGATCCGTGAAGTCGATCGCCACGTACCCGGCGTCCCAGTACGAGAGCAGCATCACCTGCCGGCCGCCGATCTCCTTCACGACCGCGTCGTGGAAGAACACCTCGACGAGGTTCGCCGGCGTGGCCTGGAGGATCTGCGGGAACTCCTCGGCCAGGTCGTACTCGGCGAGCAGGAACGGCTTCTTCGGGTCGGTGATGTCCATGATGTCGACGTCCATCGCTTCCTCGTTGTCGACGATCACCGCGTACGCCTTCGAGCCGGCATCCCAGGCGAAGACGCTGTGAATCTCGTGCGCATCCTTCTTGCCCGCGCCGGGGACGGACGAGTCGCCGACGCCCACGGCGAGCGGCGTCGGGGCGGTCGGCCTCGAGACGTCGTAGATGTTCATGCCGCCGAAGCCGGCCGGCTCCTTGCACTTCTCGTTGTTCGTCACGAGGATGTCCCCGTTGAACGCAGGCGTGTCGATGTGCAGCGCCTGCACGCCTTCGCCCGGGTAGCTGCCCTCCTTCGAACCGATGAAGGCGACTTCCTTCGGGCTCGCCGGGGTGCGTACGTCGACGACGTGGACGCCGTTGTACTTGCAGGTCACGACACCCCAAGCGGCGAGGTAGGCGTAACCGTTGAAGACGCCGACGTCGGCGATCTTCTCGGGGACGACGTTCTTCAGTTTCAGCTTGCTGATGAGGGAAACGTTCGAGCTCGATCCCTCCGGGTTCAGATGGCCCTCGGTTGTTCCGTGCTGGTGGGCATCGCGGGCGCCGTCGGATACGGCAACGCCCCCGTCGGGATCCCCCGAGGCCGCCGTCGCCATTCCTACGACGACGAAAAGTCCTGCGATCGCGATTGCGAACCGCGACAAGACGCGTCTCTTTCGCATGTCTCCCCTCTCCTTCGTTTGCCAGTGTTGACTGTCACTTCGGCCGCTCGAAGGTCACACCAGTCTAGGACAGAACGTTCCCGCCGTGGCCTGGGCCGCAAACTGCAGTAATGGAGTCTGCGCACGTGCACGACAACCTCGGTTCGCGGGAAGACGGTCACGCGACGACGGTCGTCCACGTCGGCGGCCTCCACTACGCTTCCGAGAAAGCGGTCGTCGAGCGCGTGCTCGCGAATCGTCCCGCGATCACAGCCGCCGGTTTGTCGATGGCGGCCATGGTCGCGGACATGCGCAACCGCTTCCTGGTTGCGCTCGTCGTTGTGGCCGCTCGCAAAGGCGGCGCCGTCGACGTATGGCCGATCGACCGTCAAGGGAAGCAGCGCCGCAACACCACAGACCGTGAAGTATGAAGGCGCATCACGCGCCGGGTCGTCTCCAAGGATTCGGGGCGCACGGCGCAGTCGGGCTGGCGCGCCTTGCTGCCAGCGACGGAGGACCAGCGGTCTATGAGGTTGCGGCGATCGTGATCCCGCCCCGCGCTTTCTGCTTGAGCGTCACGCGTACCTTGTCGGGTGGAAGCTCGAGCGCCTCGCCGATGTCTTCCCGGATCTTGACCGCGAGCGCCTCGCAGAAGGAGCCTTCGTTCCGGAACCCGCTCAGGTAGAGCTTGAGCGACTTCGACTCGATGCAGAGCGCCTGCGGCCAGAACTCGATCGTCGCGACGTACAGGTCCGGCTGACCGGTGACGGGGCAGATCGCCGTGAGCTCGTCGCTCGTCATCTCCACATGCGAGACGCCCGGGTTGGCGAAAGTCTCCAGACCGGTGTACCGGTCGGAGCCGGGGTGGCCGAGCGCGACGAACTCGGTCGAGCGGGAGCCTGCCTTCATAGGTCGTACTGTACGACGCGACGTGCATTCCGGAGCGGTGACAACATGAAGACGGTCTACTTGGCCGGCCCGCCGCACGCGGACGAGTACCGCAAGCGCGCGGCGGCCCTCGTCCGAGAGATCGGCTGGGAGCCGGTCGACCCGATGCGGCGCGACTACCGCGGTTGGACCGCCGGGAACGAGGTGGCGATCGTCGAAGGCGATCTCGCGGAGATCGATTCCTGCGACGCGGTGCTCGCAGCGTTCACCTCGCCGGACGAGGGAACGGCAATGGAAGCCTGGTACGCGCACTCTCGCGGAAAGCCTGTCGTCGCGTATACGGGCGGCGCGCCGCCGCACCCGTGGACGGTGTACGTGGCTCACGTGGTCGCCGACGAGCTTGAGCAGGCCGTGCGAGCGCTGGCGGGCTGACAACTCGCGGCCGGCTGCTCTGGACGTATCGCCACCGGTCGCCGGCCGCGGTCTCAAAGGGCGTAAGCGCGGCGATTTGCGACCAGGCCCCGGAGGCCGGGCGGCGCGCTCGCCATCGATGCTCACACTGCTCACCGGTGTGGGGACGCCAAGTGCATCCCGCCTCCGCCCAGGCCGGACCACGACGCGCAGCTGACGACACGCCGCTGGGACGAGCCGCGACCGGCCCGGCACCCACACACGACGCCGCCACCGCTACTCACGTGCTCTCACGCGGAGCCTGAGCTGCTGCTCGGCGGCGATCCGGCGCTCGGCGTCGCATCAGCGCCTCGTCGGGAACGAGCCTGCGCAGTCGCCGCCGGCGTTGCACAACACAGATTCTAGCCCCGCGCTTAACGCACCAGAAACGCACCAACGACAAGAGCGTCGAAGAACACGACTATGCGCATCTCGAGACCGAATGGCGATGCCGGGCCTCCCGGAGACGAAACCCAACGAGCGATCGGAGCGCATCGGCAAATGGCTTGGACAAAGCGCTGGCAGGGTGTTTTCGGACTGCTTTGGCCCCAGGCGATCACGTGCTCCAGGTCTGTCGCCCGCGAGAAGGACGACGCGAGCGTTTGCCACTGTCGGATTCCATTGTCGGACTACGAGTGTCCCGCGAAGGCGCATCGTTACTGCGGTTTACGCACAGGAATGGCGGACTGTCGGACTGTCGGACGTCCGACAGTGAGAGCGCGGGGCCCGGTTGTCGTTCGTCAGAGAACGATGGGGACCGCGACAGCGAAGTAGATCGCGATCGAGAGCAGGTCCTGGACGACCGTCGCGAGCGGGCCGCTCCCGAACGCGGGGTCGCGGCCGAGGCGCTGGAGGAGGAAGGGCAGGCCCATCGCGACCAGGGTCGCG
>DATKBJ010000021.1:0-10118 GCA_035514135.1 Gaiellaceae bacterium
CGGTGAGCTGCTCGTTCTCGACGAGGTGCAGTGGGCGGACGACGCCGAGCGCGGCTCGGCGTGGACGCGGCTCCTGCTGGCCGGGGAGTACCGCGAGATCCTTCTCCTCGGTGCGCTCGACGCGCTTCCGCTCGTCGAGCGCGCGTTCCCGCAGTGCGAGCTGAAGGTCTTCGAGCGCAAGCTTCCGCTCGAGTTCGTGGGCGCACGGACGCTGCGTTCGCTCACGCCCGGCACGGTGATCGTCGCGTTCAGCCGTCGCGCGGTGCTCGCGCTCGCCGGTGAGGTGAATCGTCTGCACCCGGGTCGTGTCGCCGTCCTCTACGGCGCTATGCCGCTTGCGTCACGACGCGAGGAGATCGAGCGATTCTCGAGGGGTTCGGCCGACATCTGCGTCGCGACCGACGTGCTCGGTCACGGCGTCAACCTCCCGTGCGAGACCCTCCTATTCGCCGAGACGACAAAGTTCGACGGCGAGGAGCGGCGCGACCTCCTCCCGTGGGAGCTCGCGCAGATCGCCGGTCGGGCGGGGCGCTTCGGACTTGTCGAGCGCGGCCACGTCGGTGTGCTCAGCGGCCTCGGCTGGGGCGTGGCCGACGCCGAGCTCGTCGAGTCCGGTCTCGAACCGCACGTTCCGCTGCCCGGCGGGCATCTCGGCTACCGGGCTGTCGACGAGGCACGCATTCGGCCCCAGCTCTCCGATCTCGGCGTCGAGAACCCACTGCACCTCGACGCGGCGCTCGTGGCCTGGCATCGCGTCGCGCTGCGCGAGTGGGCCTTCGAGAGCTGGCTCGCTGTCGAGTCGCTCCAGCCCCTTCGGCTCCGCCTGCAAGCTGTCCAGCGTCGGCTCGCCGAGCGTGGGCGGCGGCTGTCGCTCTCCGACACCTGGAAGCTCGTGAACGCACCGGTGGACGAGGACAACCTCGAGCTGCTGGGGATGCTCGCGCTGGCGATCGTCGGTGACCGTGTCGTTCGTCCTCAGTTGAACTATCTCCTCGACACCGCTCGATTACGGAACGCCTCACTCCAGGACGCCGAGCAAGCAGGCCGGGAGGCGAGCATCCTGCGCTGGTTCGCACTGCAGTACCCGGGTCTCGGCGGCGTGACGATCGAGCGTGCCGCCGCACTCGAGCAGGCCGCTGCGACGCGCGTTGTTGCGCGGCTTCGCGTCGAGGTCGAGTCGCCGACGATCGGCCGCTGCCGCTCGTGTGGGCGCTCGTGCGCGCCGTGGTTCCCGCTCTGCGACCGCTGTGCCGGGATCACGGCTCGGTCGTGATATGAAGGCCCCGTGACTCCCGACGAACTTCGCTCGATCCCGGTCCTCGCCGACGCCAGTGACGCTGCACTCGAGCGCGTCGCTGCGGCCGCGGGAGAGATGACATACCAGCAGGGGCAGACTCTGGCCTTGCAGGGCGATCCGGGCTCCGGCATGTTCCTGATCCGGGACGGCACGGTGTCGGTCGAATGGCGCGGTGGGCGGACCGAGCTGGGAGCAGGCAGCTTCGTCGGTGAGCTGACGCTGCTCTCACCCGGAGGCAGCCGGAACGCGCGCGTGCGGGCGCTCAGCGAGGTTCGCTGTCTCGCACTCGGTCGCGACGACGCCCTCGCGCTCATCGAGTCCGAACCCGCGGTCGCGCTCGCGATGCTGAGAGAGATCGCACGCCGCTTCGCCAACGCCCTTCCGGACGAGTAGCCGTACCTACACTCCGGCGGTGGCCAAGCCGACCGGAACCAAGCTGATCGCGGAAAACCGCCGCGCGCGGCGCGACTACGAGCTCGTCGAGCGCGTCGAGGCCGGCGTGGTCCTCACCGGCACCGAGGTGAAGGCGGCGCGGGACGGATACGTCCAGCTCGCCCAGGCGTACGCGGACATCCGCAACGGCGAGGCGTGGCTCATCGGCGCGTCCATCTCCGAGTACGCGCAGGCGGGCCCGACGGGCCACCAGCCCGACCGCGACCGCAAGCTGCTCCTCCACCGGGGCGAGATCGACTCGCTGTACGGAAAGGTGCGCGAGAAGGGCCTCACGCTCGTCCCGACGCGCATGTACTTCAAGGACGGCCGTGTGAAGGTCGAGATCGCGGTCGCGCGTGGTCGCGAACGGGCCGACAAGCGACGTGTCGTCGCCGAGCGCGATGCGCAGCGCGACATCGAGCGTGCGCTGAAGCGTCGGCGCTGAGCACTCCCCCAACTTCGGCAGACAAGCGCGCGAGACCGTAGTACGCTCGCCGTGCTGTCGACGGAAAGGGAGAGCCGATGCGACGAGTTGCGCTGGCTGTCAACGGCGTACGCCGGGAGCTCGAGCTCGAGCCACGTGAGCTCCTCGTGTACGTCCTCCGCGATCGACTGGGTCTCACCGGGACGAACGTCGGTTGCGACACGTCCTCGTGTGGCGCGTGCACCGTGCTCGTGGACGGCGAGTCGGTGAAGTCCTGCACGATGCTCGGCGTCCAGGCCGACGGGTTGGAGATCACGACGATCGAAGGGCTCGCGCGTAACGGCGAGCTGCATCCCGTTCAACAGGCCTTCCACGACCACCACGCGCTGCAGTGCGGCTACTGCACGCCGGGGATGGTTCTCGCGGCCGTGAGCCTGATCGAGAGCGGGCAGGCGACGGACGAGAACGCGATCCGCCTCGGTCTCGAAGGCAACCTCTGCCGCTGCACCGGGTACCACAACATCGTCGATGCCGTCGCATCCGCTGCCGGGGTGGCGTCATGACCGCCACCGAGACCGCATCGGGCTTCGTCGGAACCTCCGTCAAGCGAAAGGAGGACGCTTCCCTCCTGCGCGGGCAGGGAACGTTCGTCGACAACATGACGTTGCCGGCGACGGCGTACATGGTCGTCGTCCGCAGCCCGTACCCACGCGCGCGTATCGCGAGCGTGAACCTCGAAGCGGCCCGCGCGGCAGAAGGTGTCGTCGCGGCGTTCTCGGGCGCCGACCTCGCCGAGGACTGGAAGGGCGGCCTCCCGTGTGCCTGGCCGGTCACGGAGGACATCAAGATGCCGCCGCACTTCCCGCTCGCGACCGATGAAGCCCGCTACCAGGGAGACGGCGTCGCGGTCGTCATCGCGGAGAGCCGCGCGCGCGCGAAGGACGCGGCCGAGCTCGTCGAGGTCGACTACGAGCAGCTCCCGTCCGTCGCCGGCGTCGAGAAGGCGCTCGAGGACGGCGCTCCGCTCGTCCACTCCGATCTCGAGACGAACGAGTGCTACGTCTGGAAGCTCGAGACCGACGACGTGCAGGCTGCGATCGACGCCGCCGACGTCGTCGTCACGCGCCGCTACTTCCAGCCCCGTCTCATCCCGAACGCGATCGAGCCGCGGAGCGTCCTCGCGCAGGTCGGCCCGACGGGTGACGTGACGCTCTGGTCCGCGACCCAGATCCCGCACATCCTCCGCTTCGCGCTCCAGCTCGTGCTCGGCATCCCGGAATCGAAGATCCGCGTCATCGCCCCGGATGTCGGAGGCGGCTTCGGCTCGAAGCTCGACGTCTACGCGGAGGAGGCGCTCGTCGTCGCGCTCGCGAAGCGCCTCGGCCGTCCGGTGAAGTGGACGGAGGAGCGAGCGGAGAACTTCGTGGCCACGATCCACGGCCGCGACGTCGTCCACGAGCTCACGTTCGCGGCGACGAAGGACGGCGACATCACCGGCGTCAAGTCCGAGGCGTGGTGCTCGATGGGCGCATACCTCCAGCTCGTGACGCCGGGGATCCCGCTGCTCGGCGCCTGGATCTACTCGGGCCCGTACGAGATCCCGAGCTACAGCGTCACGTTCACGGGCGTGTTCACCCACACGACGCCGACGGACGCCTATCGCGGAGCGGGCCGGCCGGAGGCGACGTACGTCCTCGAGCGGACGATGGATGCGCTCGCGCGCGAGCTCGGCATAGACCCGATCGAGCTCCGGCGGAAGAACTTCGTCACGGAGTTCCCGCACACGATGGCGTCGGGCCTCACCATCGACTCGGGCGACTACCATGCAAGCCTCGATCGGCTGCTCGAGATGCTCGATCTCGAAGCGATCCGCGCGGATCAGGCGGCGCGCCGATCGAACGGCGGTACGAAGCAGATCGGCGTCGGCTTCTCGACGTACAACGAGATGTGCGGCCTCGCGCCGTCGCGCATCCTCGGCGCGATCCGCTACGCCGTGGGTGGCTGGGATGCCTCGACCGTGCGGTTCCAGCCGCTCGGCTCCGTGCAGGTCGTTACGGGCACGTCCCCGCACGGGCAGAGTCACGAGACGACGTTCGCGCAGATCGCCGCCGACCAGCTCGGCGTCGACGTGGACGACGTCGAGGTCATTCACGGCGATACGGCGTCGTCGCAGCTCGGCATGGACACGTACGGGAGCCGCTCTCTCGCCGTTGGTGGCGTCGCCCTCTGGAACGCGGGGGAGAAGGTGATCGCGAAGGCTCGCCAGATCGTCGCGCACCAGCTCGAGGTGTCGGAGGACGATCTCGAGCTCGAGGACGGGACGTTCTCGGTGAAGGGATCGCCAGACCGGACCATGACGATCCAGGCGGCCGCGTTCGCCGCGCACTCCGCGCACAACCTCCCGGACGGAATGGAGCCGGGACTCGAGGCGACCGCCGTCTTCGACCCGCCCAACTTCTCGTGGCCGGCGGGCGCGCATGCGGCCGTCGTGGAGGTCGACACCGAGACCGGTGACACCAGGCTCCTGCGCTACGTCGCCGTCGACGACGTCGGCAACCCGGTGAACCCGCAGATCATCGACGGGCAGGTGCACGGCGGGGTGACGCAGGGCATCGCGGCCGCGCTGTTCGAGGAAGGCGTCTACGACGACGACGGAAATCTCCTCACGACGACGATGGCGACCTACCTCGTACCGTCCGCGGCCGACCTGCCGTCCTACGAGACGGCTCGCACGGAGACTGCGGCCGACAATCCGCTCGGTGTGAAGGGCGTGGGAGAGACGGGCACGATCGCCGCCGCCCCGGCAGTCATCAACGCCGTCGTCGACGCGCTCTCGCATCTCGGCGTCACGGACATGCCTCTCCCGGCCACGCCCGAGAGAGTCTGGAGGGCGATCGAGGAGGTGAGGTCGTGATCCCGGCGGGGTTCGACTACGAGGTGGCCGAGAGCGTGGACCACGCGATCGCGCTGCTCGGCGAGCGGGAGGACGCGAAGCTCCTCGCGGGCGGCCACTCGCTCCTGCCCGCGATGAAACTGCGAATCGCGCGGCCGTCCGTGCTCGTCGACCTCGGGCGGCTGTCGGATCTCTCGTACGTGCGAGACGAGGGCGACGCGATCGCGATCGGAGCCCTGACGAGGCACAAGGACGTCGCTTCGGCACCGCTCCTACGGGAGCACTGCGCGATCCTGTCGCACGTTGCCGGCCGGATCGGCGACCCACAGGTGCGGCACCGCGGGACGATCGGCGGATCGGTCGCGCACGGCGATCCCGCTTCCGACCTCCCGTCGGTGATCCTCGCCCTCGACGGCGAGGTCATTGCGCGTGGCCCGAACGGCGATCGCGGGATTGCGGCGCGGAACTGCTTCACCGGCGTGTTCCAGACCGCGATCGGACCTGACGAGCTGCTCGTCGAGGTGCGGGTGCCGAAGCTCGGCTCGCGCGGCTGGTCGTACACGAAGATGAGTCGCCGCGCGCAGGACTGGGCGACGGTTGGCGTGGCCGCCGTCGTCGAGACGAACGGCTCGACGACCGCCTCGATCGCGCTCACGAACATGGGTGGGACGTCACTCCGTGCGAATGCGGTCGAAGAGGCGCTCTCCGGCGGAGCTTCGATCGCCGACGCGGCGGCGCTCGCCGCCGAAGGGACCGAGCCATCGTCCGACCACGCGGCGAGTGCCGACTTCCGTCGTCACCTCGCTCGCGTGCTCACGCGTCGGGCGCTCGAAGAGGCTGCGTCCCGCTAACGACCACGCTGTAGGGGCCGGACATGTCCGGCCCCTACAGCAATCAGCCGTTCACGTTCTGAAGCGGCCGGGCATGCCCGGCCCTCGCCTACCGCATTGAGTACGTGCGCTCGGGCACGGGCACCCGCTCGAACACCGTGCGGATCACGTCGTCCGCGCTTACGCCCTCGTCGAGAATGAGCCGGTGGCGGAGCACGTACGGCGCGATCTCGCGGACGTCCTCGATGGTGACCTCCTCGCGTCCGCTGAGGCGCGCGTTCGCGCGGGCGGCGCTCGCAAGGTGAATCACCCCACGGGAGCTCACGCCGAGCTCGACACCTGCAAGATCGCGGCTCGCGCGGGCGATGGCGACCATGTAGCGCCCGACCTCCTCCGGGAGCTCGGTCGCGTCGAGCTCGTCACGCGCCTTGTCGAGACCGACGACTCCGAGGAGTGGCCGCACCTCGCCGAGCATGTCCGGCGCGATTCCCTTGTGCGGGAGGTCGAGCATCTCGAACTCGCTCTCCGCGTCCGCGTAGTCGAGCACGACCTTGAAGAGGAAGCGGTCGAGCTGCGACTCGGGGAGCTCGAACACGTCGCGGTGCTCGTACGGGTTCTGCGTTGCGATCACGAGGAACGGGTCAGGGAGCTTGTGCGCCTTGCCCTCGACGGTCACCTGCCGCTCCTGCATCGCCTCGAGCAGCGCCGCCTGCGTCCGCGGCGGCGTCCGGTTGATCTCGTCGGCGAGAAGCACGTTCGTGAAGACGGAGCCGGGGAAGAAGACCTGCTCACCCGCGCGGATCGCGTTGATGCCCGTGAGCTCGGCCGGACTCGTGTCGGGCGTGAACTGGATGCGCTTGAACGACGCGCCCAGCATGTGCGCCGTCGCGCGCGCGAGGAGTGTCTTCGCGCTTCCAGGCGGGCCCTCGAGCAAGACGTGGCCACGTGCCAGCGCCGCGACGAGCAGTAGCTCGACCGCACGTTCCTGCCCGATCACGACCTTCGCGATCTCCACCTTCGCGCGCTCGCGCAGGTCGACGAGGCTCTCGTACGGTGCCTCCACCAGAAGTGACACGATCTTCACCCTCCCCGTTCGGCTCGGTTGCTCGGCCGCAATCGTAGCGCGGTCCGAACGAGGCTCCCAACTCGGCTCCCCAGCCGTGCCTCTATTGCACTATCCGGCCCCCGAACGGGGGAGTCAACCCCTCGGTCGAGGGATGGCTACGAGACGGGAGAGATGGGAGGCGGCACGGCGGTAGGAACGCCGGCCATCGCGTCGAGGAGCACGGTGTCCACGCTCATGCCCGGCGCGACGGAGATCCGGTGGCGGAGCACGTACGGTGCCATCTCGCGGACGTCCTCGATCGTGACGACGTCACGGCCGTTGAGACGGGCGCTCGCCTTGGTGGCCATCACGAGATGGATCATGGCGCGTGAGCTCACGCCGAGCTCGACGCCCGGCAGCTCGCGCGTGCGCCGCCCGACGGCGACGATGTAGCGGCCGACCGACTCGGGCACCTCGGTGTGCTCGAGCTCCTGGCGCGCCTTGTCGAGGCCGACGACACCCAGCAGCGGGCGAACCTCGCCGAGCATGTCCGGCGCGATGCCCTTGTGCGGGAGGTTGAGCATCGCGAGCTCCGCCTCGGCGTCGGCGTAGTCGAGCTCGATCTTGAAGAGGAAGCGGTCGAGCTGACCTTCGGGGAGAGAAAAGACACCCTCGTGCTCGTGCGGGTTCTGGGTGGCGATCACGAGGAACGGATCGGGAAGCTTGTGCGCCTTGCCGTCGACGGTGACCTGACGCTCGCCCATCGGCTCGAAGAGCGCGGCCTGGGTTCGGGGCGGCGTACGGTTGATCTCGTCGGCGAGCAGGACGTTCGTGAAGACCGCACCGGGCATGAAGAGGTGCTCGCCTGCGCGCACGACGTTTTGACCGTTCAGCTCCGTCGGAGTCGTGTCGGGCGTGAACTGGATGCGCTTGAAGCTCGCGCCCAGCATGTGGGCGACGGCGCGGGCGAGAAGCGTCTTCGCGCTCCCGGGCGGTCCCTCGATCAGGACGTGCCCGTGCGCGACTGCGGCGATGAGGAGCAGCTCGACCGTTCGGTCTTGCCCGATGACGACCTTGGACACCTCGGCCTTGGCACGCTCACGCAGCCCGGCGAGGTCGTCGTACTTCTCCTCCATCATCAACGCCACAGGGGTTCCTTTCGCCTCGGTTGAGCCTGCTCGTGGCCCGCACCCTCGTGGTGCCGCAGTTTGGGCCGACACGCATATCGGCAGCTATCCTCAATCCCTTAACACACATACGGGGGCGATCAGGTTTCGACGTGGTCGGTTCTCCGGCAGAGCTGCGAGCCGAGGTCGCCGGTTGGCCTCGTAAATCAACCGGCACCAAAGCAAGTGCGAACAAGAACGAACTCGCACTCGCCGCCTAGTCGAAGCTAGGTACGGCGACGTCGACCCGGGTTGGGCCCGAGACCCGGAGTTCGGCGCCAGAAATCGGGCTCGGCGCCGAGGGAGTGCCAATCGCCCGGAGCGCGACACTTCAGGATGGCTGGCCCGTCGGCAGGTTGTCCGTGAACCGGCCGGCGGGTGAGATCAAGCACGGACTACGCTCGTAGACGCTCTGTACGGTGCGACCGCGGACGCGGGTTCGATTCCCGCCGCCTCCATGTACCCGCCACAGGCATCGAACGCTAGGGACTGACGAGAAACTCCAGCAGAAGCGGATTGACGATCTCTGGGGAGCGGATGTCCGGCCGGTGTCCTCCGTTCGGGATCAGCTCAAGTCGCGCGTTGGGCATCGCTTCTACGATGCTTCGGGCGAGCGAGACCGGAACCGGCTTGTCGCTCTCTCCATGGACAACGAGGGTCCGGGAGGAGACGGTGCGGAGGAGGCGAGCCGGCCGCGTCCAATCGAGTTCGAGCTCTTGAGTTGCGACGACGTCCGGAGACGCTTCGAGCCCGATCTCGATCATCTCGGCGATGACGTCGGCCGAGTCGGGTTCCGTGAAGACGGCGTGCATGAAGGGCACGATGAACCCGGGCCAGTCCGTGCGCCAAGCCGCGAGTCGTTCCGGGTTGGGGGGTGCCGGGTCACTCTCGAGCCGCATGTAGGGCGCGATCGCGACGAGACGGCCGAACCGGCGCGGGTGGTCAGTGACGAGCAGGACTGCTGCATTCAGCCCGCGGGATGCCGTGACGAGTGACGCCCGCCCGATCTCGTTGGCGTCGAGAACGGCGAGCGCATCGGCGGCATGGAGCGGGAAGTCGTAGCCGTGCGCTGGTCTGCCACTGGTGCCGGCACCGCGCGGGTCGTACGTGATCACCGTGGCGTGGGGCTCGAGCATGGCGACCTGATGTCCTACGACGCGCGCGTCTACGAGGTTCCACGTCGGCACGAAGAGGTTCGCCTGATCGCCGTGCCCGTATCGGTACCAAGCGATGCTGGTGCCGTCGACGCTCGTCGCCGTTCCTTGCTCTCGGCGGCGCGGTGTCGGAATCACGCGGCGACGATACAAGCGCCGATGCGTTCACGCGAGAGCGTTGAGGCGGCGGGGAGAAGCCCCGGTATCGAGCGGCGGTGCGGCTTGGCGGCAGACCGCCGCTCTACCGGGACCTTAGCCCTAGGGAGTCGGAGCTCAGTCGCCGGCAGATGGCTTGTGTCGCCGCCGTAAGAGAGACTGTCCCAGACCAGGCCGTCTGTGCCGAAGAGGAGGAACTCCAACCTCTCAGTCCGTGCAACTTGACGTCCTACGCCCTCGGCTTCTCCTTGCGTCGAAAAGGCAAAGGTCCGGCCGCCCACCTCGACAAGCCAGCTGTCGTTGGAAGGTTGCACGCGCACGACGGCGGCCATTGCCACTCCTGCATACCCGTCCCAGACTTCACCCGAAACGCCGCGCTCACCCTCGGTTCGTCACTCGACTGAGGGATTTTGGGCCCAAAACGCAAGAAGGAGGGCCAAACAGCGTCTTGCTACTCAGATAGCCGGAATCGGGGGCGACGACCAATGCGGCGGCTGCGGTCTCGCCCCTCCGGTATCTACATGCGGCGAGGGGAGCGGCTGGTCAGGGATCGCATCCAACCCGCAGGGTGATGAAGTCTCGCCGGCCACGATTCCTCAAGGAGAGCGACCATGACCAAGAAGTACGAGATTCATTCAGGACGCCGCGTCGTGGCGACTCAGCTCTCGGTCAGCCCGCTGCAAGCTGCGGTCGACTATGCGAAGAGATTCGGCTCTGCCGA
>DATKBJ010000022.1:0-13305 GCA_035514135.1 Gaiellaceae bacterium
AGGCCGTTCGCGGCATCGAGCGTGTATCTGATCGCGAGGGCGTGGCCAACGACGAGGACGCGACCCTCCGGACGCTCCAGCACGAGGCGCAGCCCCCGCGCGAACCTGGCGGCCGCCTGCGCTCGGCTCTCGCCGCCGCCCGGAGCAGGCTCGTCGGGCGAATGCGACGACGCCCAGGCGCGGTACGTCTCGAGCAGCCCGCCGTCGAAGCTCCCGAAGTGGATCTCATCCAACTCGGGCGCAATCACGACAGGCACATCCCGTCCGTCGAGCGCCAATGCGAGCGTCTCGCGTGTCCGCGCAAACGGAGACGTGAGCGCGACCGAGATCTCGTCCGCCGCGAGCTCGCGGGCAAGTGCGCGCGCCTGGAGGACGCCATCCGGCACGAGCCCTTCACCCGGCGCCTTGCACGATGCGACCGCATCGCGGTTCGAGCCAGCGAGCCCGTGCCGGACGAGCAGAAGCTCATCCACGGCTAGAAGAGCAGTGAACGATAGTCGAGGACGTGCTCCATCCCGATCACCTCGTACAGTCGGATCGCCGGGTCGTTCTCGGCCCGGACGAAGAGACAGACGGTCGGGACACGCTCGAGCAACAGGCGACAGAGATCCGAGAGCCCGCGCACGCCGTAGCCGCGACGGCGCACGGCTGGATCCACCCACACCTGCTGGAGCTGCACGGCCTCGGGGGTCCAGGCCGACGCCTCTGCCTTGAAGAGAACGACGCCGTCCTCGACCCAGAGCCATGAACGCTCGTCCTCGATCTGACTTCGCGTGCGCCAGCGGAAGCCGTCCGGGTCGCGCTGCATCGGGTCGACCCCGATCTCCTGCTCGTGCGCGGCCGCGCAGGCCGGCATGAGGACATCGAGGTCGCTCAGGCGCGCCGACCGAAGCCCGGTGTTGCCGGCGGGAGGCGCCTGCCGGATGACGTAGACCGGCTGCGCCGGCCGATCCTCTCGAGGGCGTGGAAGCTGCGACCACACCTCGTCCCAGAGCTCGGAGACCGCACGTTCCTCGCCGATGAGCATCCGCGGCCCCGAGCGAGCGACCTCGCGGGCAAACACGCCGCACTCGACGCCCGACGGCACGGCGTTGATCCCGAGATGGCAGAGCGCCGACAGCTCGCCGCCGCTCTCCCGGGCGACGAAGCGGCCGAGACCGCGCCGCGCGACGTCCTCGAGGAAGACTCGCTCCACGGGATCCTCGGCGCAGAAGCGCAGAATCTGATCCCGCTTCGGCTCGATGAGGTTCGCTGCCAAGCGCACAACTCTAGAGGCGGTTCTGACCATGCAACGGCGGTGGAATCCGTAGGGTTCCGCGCATGCCGATCCACCTCCGCGCGGAGCCTGGCGACTACGCCGACGCCTGCCTTCTCCCCGGCGACCCGCTGCGGGCGAAGTACATCGCCGAGACGTTCCTGTCCGGCGTCGTGCAGGTGAACGAGGAGCGCGGGCTGCTCGGCTACACCGGAACGTGGGACGGGAAGCGTGTTTCCGTGCAGGGAACCGGTATGGGCTGTCCGGGCGCGACGATCGTGTTCGAGGAGCTCATCCAGCTCGGCGTCACGCGTCTTCTGCGCGTCGGCACGTGCGGTGGTCTCCAGGCAGACCATGCCCTCGGCGATCTCATCGTGGCGATCTCGGCGGTTCCGGCCGATGCAACCGCGACACACCTCGTCGGCGGCGAGCCGCATTGTCCCACGGCCAGTTGGGAGCTGATTCACGAGGCCGTGCACATCGCCAAGCACTCGGAGCAGAAGCTGCGCGTCGGCCCGATCGTCTCCAGCGACCTCTTCTACAACCCCGACGAGGGACAGTACGAGCGCTGGTCGAGACGTGGCGTGCTGGCTGTCGAGATGGAAGCCGCGGCCCTCTTCACGGTGGCGGCTCTTCGAGGTGTGCACGGCGGCTGCCTGCTCACGGTCAGCGACATCGTCGTCGAGGGCGAGTTCGTGCGGATCTCCGACGAGGAGCTTCGGGCGGCGGTCGAGCGCATGACCCGGATCGCGCTCGACACGGCGACGGCGGGCCACGACGACCACTAGCGCTCGGCGCACCGTCTTCCTCGTCAACCCGGCCAGCGCCGCCGGCTCGACGGGGAAGCGATGGCCCGAGATCGCGCATCGAGCGGCGACACGCGGGCTCGACGGTGACGCGCTGATCTCGAGCGGCCCCGGAGAGCTCGGGACGCTCGCGGCCCAAGCGGTGAGGAACGGCGCCGAGCGGCTCGTGATCGTCGGTGGAGATGGCTCGGTGAACGAGGTCGTCAACGGGATCGTCGGTGCGGGCGACGTCGAGCTCGCGATCATCCCGCGCGGGACGGGCTGGGACTTCGTGCGGACCTTCGACATCCCGCGCGATCTCGACAGGGCGATCGACATCGCCCTGAACGGCGACGTTCGCGAGGTCGATGCCGGAGCAGTCACCTATCGCACGTGGGTCGGCGAGGAGGCCCGCGCGCACTTCGCGAACGTGGCCAGCGCCGGGATCTCGGGTGCAATCGCGCAGCGCGCGAACGAGTCCTCGAAATCCCTCGGTGGAAAGGTGTCGTACTACTGGGCGACGCTCGCGGTGTTCTTCGGCTGGCAGACCGGGGAGATGAGCGTGACCGTCGGCGACGAGTCGCGCTCGGGACGGATGATCGACGCGATGATCTGCAACGGCCGCTTCCTCGGTGGCGGGATGATGATGTGTCCGGACGCCGAGCCCGACGATGGGTTGTTCGACGTCATGCTCATCGGCGACGTGACCAAGCGCGACCTCGCCTTCGTCCTGCCGAAGACCTACAAGGGCAAGCACCTCCCGCACCCGCGCCTCGAAGTGCTCCGTGGAGACGTCGTCACCGTCGAGGCGGCCGAGCCTCTCCCGATCGAGCTCGACGGCGAGCAGCCGGGCACGACACCTGCCCGGTTCGAGATCGTTCCGCGTGCCCTGCGGCTGCGCGTGCCTCGCCCGAACTAGGGCGAGACCGGCCCCGCTCTACTCGGCCGGTTTCCGCCCGGCCTGACTGCGCGCCGGCGCCGTTGCCTTCTTCAGCGCTGCGAGCTCCTTCTCGAGCTTCGCTACGCGTGCCTCGAGCGCGTCGATGCCGCGCACCTTCTTCGCGAGGTCGTCGACCCGTGTGCGCAGGTCGGTCATCGCCGCAAGGGCCTTCTGACCGCCGGGCAGCTCGGCGAGGCGCTGCAAAGCCTCCTCGCCGGCGTCGGCGAGCCGCGTCACGAAGTCCTTCTCGGCCGTCGGGTTGGTCTTCGTCGTCGCCATGCCGGAAGTCATACCAGTCCGAGCGCCTCCACAACGGCGGAGAGGGTCTCGCCCGCGCCCGCGTCGACCTTGATGAGCGCCTGATCGTCGAGCGCCGTCGGCCCGCGGTTCACGATCGCGAACGCCTGGGCCTCGAGCGGCAGGCCGGCCACGGGCCAGACCTCGAGCGACGAGCCGACGACGATGAGGAGGCGAGCTCCGCGGGCCAATTGCGTCGCCCGCTCCATCGCACCACGAGGGAGAAGCTCGCCGAAGAGCACCACGCCCGGCTTCAGCACTTCGCCGCACTGCGAGCACGTGGGTGTCCGCGACGTCTCGAGCTGTGCGAGCACGGCCTCGGCAGGCTCCGTCCAGAGGCATCCGGGACACTGCGCCGACCGGATCGAGCCGTGCACCTCGACGACATCGTTGCTTCCGGCCCGCGTGTGCAACGTGTCGATGTTCTGCGTCACGACTGCCTGAACGAGCCCGCGCTGCTCGAGCGCGGCGAGGGCTTCGTGGGCGGCGTTCGGTCGAGCGTCGCGGAGCAGGTGGATACGCTCGCGATAGAAGCTCCAGACGCGGGCAGGGTCTCGCCGAAATGCCGTGAGCGACGCGACCTCGAACGGGTCGACCTCGGCCCAGATCCCGGTCTCTGAACGGAAGTCGGGGATCCCGGACTCGGTGCTCACACCAGCGCCCGTGAGGACGACGCATGGCTGTCGTTCGCGGATCAGCGCGGCTAGTGCGGCGACGGGCACGGCCGGATCGTAGTGTTGGCCTCGTGCACGGCTTCTCGTTCTCGACCGACGTCCGGATCCGCTTCGCGGAGACGGATGCGCAGGGCATCGCCCACCACGCATCCTTCGTCGTCTGGCTCGAGGTTGCTCGCGTGGCGTACCTCGAGGCGCATGCAGGGGGCTACCAGTCGATCCGCGAGCGCGGCCTCGAGGCGCTCACGACCGAGGTGAGCCTCCACTACCACCGCGCCGCGTATTTCGACGAGACCCTCACCGTGTGGACCCGCTGCGTGGACATGCGCGGCGCCCGGTTCAGCTACCAGTACCGGATCGACCGAGGAACCGAGCGCGTCGCGGACGGCTACACAAGACACGCCATCGTCGACCGCGAGACGTACCGACCGACGCGCGTTCCGGCGTGGCTCGCCGAGGCAATCGCTACGGCTGAGCCTTCGGCGTCGTAACCGCCGGCTCCGTTGGAGCGTCCGCGTCGGTGGGAGCCTTCGCGTCCGGCTTGGTCTTCTTCGGCTCGACCTTCGTTCCCACCCGAACGACCCTGTCCTCGCCCTTGTAGGACGTGTTCCACGTCTCGGAGCGGATGAGCGTGCCGTCGGCCGCGTAGATCTCCCGGGTCGCCGACGTGCGCGTCGGTGCAGACCCTGCTTCCTCGACGACCCTCTTGCCCTTCGCGAGCGTCGGATCCTCGACGCGCTCGACCGGGGGGCGACCGGTGACGACGAGCGCCGTGGACGTGCTCTCGACGCGCCGTCGCTCTCCGCCGTAGATCGCAACGCTGATCCCATCGCCCTCCGCGAAGCCCTTGACGAGCACCCACCTGTCCGTGTCGTTGACGAACTTGAGGTCGAGCGACGGCCAGTAGACGGTCGCGTCGCGCCCGAGCTGATAGCGGCTGATGTACAGCGAATGGGGGTTGCGCTCGGTTATCCGGAGCCCGGCCTCCCAGGCGGCATTGAATACGGTCGTCGCAACCTGCGACGTGCCGCCGCCGACCTCCTCGGCGTACTCGTTCCCGATGATCACCGGAGCCGATCGGAACCCGCGCTCGATCGTCCGCTCGCCGATGACATCGTTCAGCGAGAACGTGCCGCCCGGGGCGAGGAGCGTGTCATCGAGCGCGCGTACGCCGAGCTGAAGGTTCGTAATCCGGTCCGACGTGCCCGAGTAGTACGTCTTGTACGAGGCCATGCGTGTGTCGATTCCCATGGCGACGGCGTCCGCCGTCGTCCGCTCGGGAGCCGCGCGCACGACCGTGAGCTGCGCGACCCGATTCGTCGGACGCGTGGCGGCGCGCAGGATGGCGCGAGCCGCCTTCGGAACGTCGAGCTCGAGGCCGTCGCGCGAAGGCACGATCTGCACGGCATCGCCATAGACGGCGAACCGTGCGTCCTGGGCAGGGCGTCCGATGTTCGTCGAGAGCGTGCGGAAGTAGGCGTCGGCGGCGGCACCGGCGATTGCGAGCTTCGTCCCACCGCCGCTCGGAAGGCTGAGCAGCTCCGCGATACGCCATCGCGGCACGCGGTAGGTGCGCTTCGCAGCCTTCAGCACGACCGGTGCCGAGACGGCGACACGCGCACGCTCGGCCACACCGGCGAGCATGGCGGCACTCACGGGCGGCGTGGTCACGGCCACGGGCATCGCAGAAGCGGTGGAGGCCCCGGCGCGCTCGAGCTGTCCCAGCGTACGCACGACCACCTCCGCCGCAGCGTCGCGGTCGAGGCGACTCCCGGTCTGTTCGGGCGCCACTCGGATACGCAAGCCGCTGCGCACGACAGCAGCGCTTCTGGCGGGCCGATTCACGTCCTCGGCGATCTGATCGAGCGCGTACTCGAGTGCGGCATTCGAGACGGTGAGACGTGGAAGGACTTCCGCACCGAAGACACGGGCTCGAAGTCGCCGGAATCCCCGCAGCGGGCCAAAGCCGTCGCCCGCGCGCTCTGCGGCCGCCACTGCGGCGCTCCAGTCGGGCTGGACGCCGAGCTGGTTGGCGGCGAACGTCCACGACGCGCCTCCGGCCACGAACCGGACCGGATCGTCCGAGCGTGCCTCGAACAGGCCGTCGAGCTTCACGATCGCCTCTCGCTTGGTCAACTCGCCGACATCGACTCCCGCGACGTGCGTGCCGGCAGCGATCTCGCTACGAGATCCGGCGAACGCCAGTCCGACGAGCACGGCGAGCGACGCGGCGACACCGGCACCGACAGCAAGTGCGGCGGGCGTCGAAAGCGTGCGGCGACGTCGACGCGCCCGCGTGTAGAGAGGTGATTCAGCGCGCACGAGGCTGCGAATTCTAGACGTGATGCGCTGTCGGCCCGCGGGACGTTTCGTGGATGAAGCGGCACGGAGTCGTTATCCATTCGGTCAACACTCGCGAGCGTCTTTCGACGAGAATCGGCAGTGGGTGGTGGGATGGGGTGCCCCTGAGAAAAAGCGCTCAGAACACGAAAAGCTCGATCCCGCCGGAGACGTACAGCTCGACACCGGTGATGTAGGCCGCGAGGTCGGAGCAGAGGAACGCAATTGCGTTCGCGATGTCCTGCGGTTCACCGGGTCGCTTGAAGACCGTTCTCGACGCGATCCGCTCGTTCATGGCCTCGTTGGCCATGTGGAACGCCTCGGTCCCGATGATCCCGGGCACGATCGCGTTGCAGGTGATTCCGTGGCGTCCGCCTTCCATCGCGAGCGTCTTCGTAAGGCCGAGGATCCCCGACTTGGTGGTCGAGTAGCTCGCCTGCCCGAATCCCCCGAGGGTGCCCGCGACCGACGCCATGTTCACGATGCGCCCCCACCCGCGCTCCTTCATCTGCGGCCAGACGGCTTGCGCGCAGTTGAAGCCACCCGTGAGGTTGACGCGCAGATCACGCTCCCAGAGCTCGGGGCTCTGGTCGTGGAACTGCCCGACGTGGTCGAGCGTCCCGGCGTTGTTGATCAGGATTTCGACCGAGCCGAGCTCCTCGGCGGTCTGCGCGACGGCGCGCGCGACCTGATCCCGATCCGTGACGTCGCAGCGCACCGCGAGCGAGCGCCGGCCGAGCGCTCGGATCTCCTCGACCGTCGCCTCCGTGTGGACGATCCCTTGCGCGCGCGCAGCGGTGGCGAGCGCGCCCCAAGAGTCAGTCTCCTCCGAGAGCTCGGACTCGACGAGGATGTCGGCGATCGCAACGTCGGCGCCGGCCCGGGCGAGCGTCAGCGCGTCGGCGCGTCCGAGCCCGCGCGAGCCGCCCGTGACGAACGCGACGCGACCTGAGAGATCGATCTCGAGCGACATGGCGGCAGCCTAGTCGCCGCGCGGAAGGAAGATCTCCTTGGCGATCACGAGCCGCTGGATCTGCGACGTGCCCTCGTAGATCTGGAAGAGCTTCGCGTCGCGCATTAGCTTCTCGACCGGGTACTCCTTGATGTAGCCGTACCCGCCGAACACCTGCACGGCATCCGTCGCCACCTTCATCGCCGTGTCGGCGGCGAACCGCTTCGCGAACGACGACTGCAGCGTCGCGCGCTCGCCTTGATCGTGGAGCCAAGCGGACTGCCAGACGAGCAGGCGCGCCGCCTCGATCTCGGTCGCCATGTCCGCGATCATGAAGCTGACGCCCTGGTGCATCGCGATCGGCACGTCGAACGTGACGCGCTCCTTCGCGTACTCGACCGCGAGCTCGAACGCGGCCTGGGCGACGCCGACGGCGCCGGCGGCGGTTCCCGGGCGGGTGAAGTCGAGCGTCTTCATGGCGATCTTGAAGCCCTCGCCCTCCTCGCCGATGCGGTTCGCAGCTGGCACGACGACGTCGGTGAGCGCGAACGCCGACGTGTCCGTCGAGCGCTGGCCCATCTTGTCGAGATGCTTCTCGATCTGGACGCCCGGCGTGTCCATCGGGACGATGAACGCGGAGATCCCGCGATGGCCCTTGCTCGGATCGGTCTTCGCGAAGACGACCGTCCAGGTCGCGTGGCCGGCATTCGTGATGAACGTCTTCGAGCCGTTCAGGACGTACTCGTCGCCGCGGCGCTCCGCAGTCGTCTTCATGCGCGCGACGTCGGAGCCGGCGTCCGGCTCCGAGAGGCCGAAGGAGCACAGGATCGGCTCTTCGAGGAGCGGCGGCAGCCACGCCTCCTTCTGCTCGTCGGAACCCGCGAGGAGAACCGGGCCTGCACCGAGGCCGTTGGCGAGGATCGACGTGCCGATTCCGGAGCAGCCCCAGTTGAGCTCCTCGCCCACGAGCATGCCATCGAAGGCAGGAAGACCAAGTCCGCCGAGCGACTCCGGGACGTGAAGGTTCATGAGACCGAGCTCGTGCGCCTTCGCGACCACGTCGACCGGATGCGTCGAGTGCTCGTCGTACTCGGCCGCCTTCGGCCGGATCTCCTTCTCGGCAAATTCGCGCGCGAGCGCGCGAAGCTCGCGCTGCTCGGGCGACAAAGCAAACGAGACGCCGCCGGCGACGCCGGTCTCAATCGCGGTCATGCTCGGACTCCTCAGTTCGATTGACTAGTCAGTCAACCACAGTCTACGCTCGCTCGTCGCGTCCGGTCAAGCCCCGGCTCAGCCGGACTGGGCGCGTTCGAACTCCTCGTGCGCTCCGACCAATCGGCGCCAGAGCTGACGCCGCTCCGCCTTGCGGACGTCGGCGAGGGTGATGCAGAAGACGTCCGCCAGGGCCTCGAACCATTCGACCTGCGACTCGACAAGTGCCTCCGAAAGCGCTGGCCCGATTCGGCTGAGAACGAGTCCGCGCAGGATGCCGGCACGTTCTGCATCTCGACGTTGAGCGACCGCGACGCGCACGAAGCCGGACTCCGGCGACGTCGAGAAGTACTCATGCATCGGCGCGAACTCACCGATTACCGCAGCCTCGTCGCGGAAGTCCATCCCGACGAAGAACCCTCGCGGATCGTGGTCGAACCGCCAGCCGTGGGCGACTGGATGCGAACGGCGCAGCCGATACGCGAACGGCCCCTGACGGAGCGCGCCCTCACGAAGCGGCACGGGCTCGTGCAGCGCGGAACCGAGGCCGACATCGACGAGCCACACAACCGTCGGGGCAGGTCTCGTCGGGCAGCCCGCTGACGGTGAGCGCCATGTGGCCACCGTTCACGCGAGCACCGTCCTCCGCGATCCGCTGCACGCCTCCGAGGTGCCTCGTGACGGTGTAGCCGAGCTCTCCCAGGAGAGCCGAGAACGACCCGTTCAGGTGAAAGCAGTAGCCACCGCGCCGGCGCAAGATCCGATCTGCGGCCTCGATAGGATTTACGGTTGTAGGGCGACCGAGTTGGATCTCGAGGTTCTGGTACGGCACCTGTTCGACGTGTGCGATGTGCAGGCGTCGGAGACCTTCGACGCTGGGCGGGCCCTGCGGAGGCACGCGGAGCCGCGCAAGGTAGCCGGCAGTGTCGATCCGGCTCACGGCTGCGACCGTCGCACCGCGATCTAGAATGCGCCCGTGGCCGTGACAGACGCGAAGCCTCGCGCCATCGACCCTCTGGACTACCTCGCGATCGACGCGCTGCTCAACGACGAGGAGCGCGCAATCCGCGACACCGTCCGGCAGTTCGTCCGCGACAACGTCCTCGACGAGGTCGGCGACTGGTTCGAGAAAGGCATCTTCCCGCGCGAGATCTTCCAGGAGCTCGCGAAGCTCGGCCTGCTGGGGATGCACCTCGATGGGTACGGCCTACCCGGCGCGAGCTCGGTGGCCTACGGCCTGACCTGCATGGAGCTCGAGGCTGGCGATGCGGGCGTGCGAAGTGCGGTCTCGGTTCAGGGCTCGCTCGCGATGTTCCCGGTCTGGAAGTTCGGATCGGAGGAGCAGAAGAAGCGCTGGCTTCCGCCCATGCATACCGGTGAGGTCATCGGGTGCTTCGGCCTGACCGAGCCGGACGCCGGTTCCGACCCCGGCTCGATGCGCACGCACGCGCGGCGCGATGGCTCCGACTGGATCCTGAACGGCGCGAAGATGTGGATCACGAACGGGACGATCGCGGACATGGCGATCGTGTGGGCACGCACGGACGACGACGCGATCCATGGCTTCATCGTCGAGCGCGACATGCCCGGTTTCTCGGCGCCGGAGATCCACAAGAAGCTCTCACTGCGCGCCTCCGTTACGTCGGAGCTGGTCCTCCAGGATGTCCGCGTACCCGAGGAGAACCGGCTCCCCGAGGTCTCGACGCTGCGCGGCCCACTCTCGTGTCTCAACGAGGCGCGCTTCGGGATCGTGTTCGGTGCCGTCGGGTCGGGCCGCGCGTGCTTCGAATCGGCTCTCGAGTACGCGAAGGAGCGGATCGTCTTCGGAAAGGCGATCGCGGGCTACCAGCTCACGCAGCAGAAGCTGGCGGAGATGGCGCTCGAGCTGAATCGTGGCTTCCTCGTCGCGCTGCACCTGGGCCGCATGAAAGACGCGGGAACCCTTAGACCCGAGCACGTGAGCCTCGGAAAGATGGGCAACGCGCGCGGTGCGATCGAGGTGGCGCGAAGCGCACGAACGATCCTCGGCGCGAACGGCGTCACCCTCGAATACCCCGTGATCCGCCACGTGAACAACCTCGAGTCCGTGCTCACGTACGAAGGCACGCACGAGGTGCACACGCTCGTCGTCGGCCAGGCGCTGACCGGCGAGAACGCCTTCCGCTAGAGAAGTTCTGCGATCAGCGCAGCCGCGCGGGCCGCGCCGTCAGTCTCCACCGGCCGGTAGTCGACCTCACGACCGATCTCCTCCGCGATCGCCGCCGCGATCAAGGAAGGCGTTGCGGTCTCGAAGTCCATGCACCGGCCCGCGCCGTAGCGGTCGAGCCGGTGTCGGACGTGGAAGTTCTGCTCGAAGTGGTGGCGAAGCGGGAAGTAGAGGAACGGCCTGCGGTTGGCCGTCAGCTCCATCCCGGTGGTGAGCCCACCCTGGACGACTGCGAGATCGCAGGCTGCCAGATGCCGGTACAGCTCGTGGACGTATGCGCGCACCTCGAGCCCGTCGTAGGAGGGAAGGCTCGCAGGATCGATGCGCGGGCCCGTGACGACGACCATCCGCAGCTTCGATACGAGCTCCTTTGCCTCGGGGAAGGACGCGATCACGCGTCGGAGGAGGTCACCTCCCACTCCGGAGCCGCCGACGGTCACGATGCACACGCGCTCGTCGTCGCGGTACCCGAGCTCGTGCCGCAGCCGATCGCGGTCTCCGAGCTCGCGCGGGTCGAAGCCCGTCACATAGCCCGCGAACGAGAAGTGCTCCTCCGTCCAGTCGCGGATCAGCGGAAGGTCCGGGCCGAAGGAGTCGGCGACGACGTCGTCGACGTCGCCGACGAAGATCGCCCGGTCGCGGATCCTCGGGAAGCGCGCGATGTGCTCGATCATCTCGGCGTTGTAGTCGGCGGTCACGAACGCCTCTCGCTCGCCACCGTCGGCAATCGGGAGCCAGCCCACGAAGTCCGTCAGCCAGACGTACGGCGCCCGCTTCTGCTCGGGGTTCTCGTGGAGGTAGTAGTCGAGCTCCCAAGCCTCGTCGCCGATCCACAGGTCATAGTGCTCCTCGCGCACGAGATCGTGGAACACCATGAAGTTCGCGAGGAGGATCTCGTCCATCCGCCGGATCGCCTGGAAGCAGTGAAGGTCATGCTCGGCCGACTCCGACTCGATGTGCCCGGACTCGTTCGCGAGATACCGGCTCGCCGGATGAACGTGTTCGCCGCGCGCTTCGAGCACTCGCGTGACCGGATGCTGCGCGAGCCAGTCGATCTCGAGATCGGGATGGAGCTTGCGCAGCTCGTCCGCGATGGCGGCGTCGCGTTGCGCGTGACCGAGACCGATCGGCGACGAGACGTAGAGGGCCCGCTTGCCGCGCGACTTGCCGCGGACCCACTTCTCGGGCGCCGTCGGCGGTGCGACGAAGTCCCGCAGAAGCAGGTTCACCTTCACCGGGTCGCGCACATGCGGGAAGTGACCGCCTCCCGCGATCGTCACGAGCGCGCCTCCGGTCGCCTCGGCGAGCGCCACCCCGCGCGCGTGCGGGCTGACCGAGTCGCCGTCGGAGTGGATCACCAGGACCGGACAGCGCACGCGCGGACACAGGTCTCGGATCTCCCCCTCGGCCAGGAACCGGTCGCTCGAGGCGGCGATGAGCGTCTCGGCGTCGGTCTCCAGCGCCCAGCCGACGGCGTCCTCGATCGGCTTCGTCGAATGCGGCTCCGTGAGACACTGCGAGATAAAGAACTCGACGAAGGCCCGGTAGTCGCGACGCCAGTAGTGCGCGTTGAACTTCGCCCAACCCTCGTCGGTGTCGAGCGGCTCGTCGAAGGGATACACCGTTCGCTCCACGTGGCCCGGTGCGATCGCGAGCGAGGGCGCGATGAAGACGAGGCTCGCGACGCGATCGGGGTGATCCGCCGCGAGCAGCAGCGAGCGCTGGGAGCCCAGCGAGAGGCTGACGACGACGGCTCGCTCGACCTCGGCCGCGTCGAGAACCGCGACTGCATCATGCGCAAACTCGAGCTCGGCGTACGCGGCGGCCTCGGACGGCCGGTCCGACCGTCCGTTGCCGCGAGGATCGAACGTGACAACCCTGTGGTGGCGGGCGAAGTACGGGATCTGCATCTTCCAGTGCCGCGAGTGCAGCAACGTCCACGTGGGCATGAAGAGCACCGTCGGCTCGCCCTCGCCGTAGACCTCGTAGAAGATCCGAACGCCGTCGCGCTCGACGTGGCCTGCCTCGTCGGGATAGCAGGCACGCGTCTGCTCTCGTCCGCGGCCGGTGGTCGGCTCGACGGTCGTCGTCATCCCGCCTCCTGCAGCCAGTCGTCGATCCACGCGAGAAGCTCGCGATGGCCGTCCGTGATCCCCTGCGCCCGCTCCAGCGCGACCCCCTCGTTGAACGTCATCACGAGCGAGACGAGCGCGTCGAGCGGCATCGCGATCGCGTAGCGCTCGCGAGGGGCCTCGAACGCCTCCGTGAGAGCCGCACGCCACTCGGCGTTCACGCGGGCGACGCGCTCACGGAGCTCGGGACGGTTCAACCCGAGCGCCTGTAGCTCGAGCCAGACTTTCTCGTACGCGCGGTCCTCCCCGACGAGGTACTGCATCGCCTGCCGCCACTTGTCGATAAACGGGACGTCTGCGGCGTACATGGCCCGCTGGCGCGCGATCAGCTGCTCGGTGAATCGCTCGAGCACGCGCACGAGCAGGTTCTCCATCGAGCCGAAGTAGTAGTGGACGAGCCCGTGGTTGACTCCGGCCTCCTGCGCGACGCGCCGGGTCGTGATGCCGGCGTGGCCGACCTCCACGAGCAGGCGTTCGGCGGCGTCGAGCAGCGCGTGCTCGGCGTCCTCCCG
>DATKBJ010000023.1:0-8055 GCA_035514135.1 Gaiellaceae bacterium
TGCTCGCGCACGTCGCGGGACTGCCGGCGTTTCGCCAGGAGCTGCTCGACGCACGCGCGACACTCGAATGGCTCGCGGCCTATCCCGACGGGCCGGAGACGTACGCCTTCCCGTCCTCGAGCGCAAGCGGCTTGCGTAAACCCGTCGAACGGACGCTGGGAACGACCGCCCGCGTCGAGTACGCCCGCGTTCTCGAGGTGCTCGAGGAGGACGCAGCCGCGCTCGTCGACGCGTTCAGCGACGAGCAGAAGCAGCGCCTCGGGATCACGACCGAGCGCACGCCGCTGAAAGAGGCGATGTGGGACGACGACGACCACAAGGCGTGGAAGAAGCAGGAGCTCGAGCGTGCACGCGGCCTACTCCCGTGGGCACGAGACCCGAACGGGCTCGCCGCCGAGGCCAGCGACTTCCGGGCATGACCCTCAAGGTCTGTACCTGCGGGCGATTCCAGCCCTGCCCCGACCACGGTGAAGCGGCCCGCCAGCGGGCTCGACGAGACGCGCCATACGGCCGAATCCTCACGAGCTCGCAGTGGCAGAAGGCTCGCAAGGCGGTGAAGGCACGCGACGGGGAGCGCTGCCAGCTAGACGAGGACGGCACCTGTTAACGGCCGTCTCGAGGTTCACCATCGCGTCCCGGTCCGAGAAGGCGGAGCGCCCTTCGATCTAGACAACCTGCTCGTGGTCTGTCGCGGACACCACGAGCAGATCGAGGCGAAGCACCGCGCGGCACGAAGGATCTACGCGCGATGAGGGCCATTTTTTTTGGAGGAGGGCGGCGCTCATTCCCTCGCCGTTTTCCGCGTGAGTTAGTCGGAAGCTCATAGGGACGGGAGACTCCCCGCTAAGTCCCCGAACCGGTCGCCCCCGGCAGCAGAACAGGCCCGTGGGCGGCTTCGTGGCCCCTCTCAGGCCGAGACGAACGTATGAGCTGGGTACACCTCCGGTTCGGCCTCGACGCCCACCTCGCCCAGAACCGGGCCGAGCGTCTCTCCAAATCGCTTTGCGGCCTCCTCCGACTCCCACACATCGACAACGCGGAAGCCGTTCGGGCCCTCTCCGGCAGCGTGAACCAACAAACCCTCGGCTGGCCAGTCCGCAGGCGAGGTGAGGCCTTTTCCGCCAGTGATCCTACGAACAATCTCTTCGTAGTTCTGCTTCGTCAGTCCCTTCCCCTCATGAACGAGCACGACCGGCACCGTTGCCTCCTTGTTGAGTACGGGAACAGGACGACACTACGACAACTTCGGGCGCCCAGCAACGACCTCGGGGGAGCGGCTGTCGTAGCCGGACACGGCTTTCGCTAGCGTTCCGTAGGTCATCAAGCGAACGTGCGGCTTGCCGATAGCTCAAGGGATGACCGCGGTTCGCTCACATGATCCGGTTTCTCCGGAACTTGCGCTCATCGACCCAAAGTTCGCCGCTCTACTACGCGCGTCATACGAGCTCAAATCCGATCAATCACCACCTGAGATCGACTTGCCGCGCGAGACGCGGGACGCACGCCAGCGTCTGGTGGAGTTGTCCGATGTCGAGCACCGCCTTGCGTCCGGAAGGTCGAGACCCCGAAGCTCGTACTTGCCGCTGTGACCTGGGGGATGTTTGTGGTGCTCGTCATCGAGACGCAGCTGGCTCGCGTCTAAGGAGCCGCCCTGGGCGTTCCGTCTACGAGACGCGCGGCGGAACGGGGGACACGCCGCGCGTATCCGAGCACACGGCCACCTGCTGGAGTCATACTCGTCACGCTGCGTCGGGCTTTGAGGGGCCGTACCACCGCATGTCCCCCGTGGGGGGCTACTACCCCGAAGCTTCAGCTAAACGCGCGATTTGGCATAGAGTCGTTCCGGCGGGGTTAAGCCTGTCGTCTCTACCCTCCCACCCCGCAGGGGGTGTCCCGGCCGGCCGAGGGGGCTCGTCGGGGACCCCCTTTCTCTCCCCGGCGCTACAAGACGCACTGTCGTGCCGCCGCGAATCCTCCTCCGGCCTGATCGCCGGGGTAGCGCCTCTTTCGCGAGACTGTGCAAGAACGGGAACGGCGACGAAACGAGCTCCCCGCCATGCGACCGCGTCGGGTCCGAGGACTCTGATCTCTTCCGCACTCGAGCCAAAGGCTCGGGCGTAGTCCATAGCCGCCTGCAACGCGCTGCTCGAGTAGAGCGTCGAGACAGTGCGGCGACCCATGTGGATCTCGAATTCACCAGCGGACGCACGTGAGCGCTCACGTCCCATGCCTTCTTACCTCCCCATCCGGATAGCGGCCAAGCGCTCTTCATCGTCGCGTGGCTCGGACTTTCCTCCCCAGCCAACGATCAAGTTGCGAAATCCGGTTGACATCGATCCCTCTTCAACCTCGTCCCCCGGACTCGGCGCACCCTGCCTCACCCCAGTAGGCAGAGTGCTGCCGCTGTCAGCCCGGATCCCCTTCCCCATGACCGCATCATGGGTTGGCGTTGGAGAAAAATCACCTCTTTGCGGGCGAAGTTCACTCGGTTGAGTGATTCAGCGCCGGCAGAGCCGCATTCACGAGGTGCCAAAAAGAAATGCACCGAGCGGTGGCTTCCTCGTCCGGCAGCCCGACTGACGTTCGCCGAAGCGATTGCCTCTCGGGGAGCCATCAACCTAAGAAGCTCCGTACTCGGTGCGGTCGGGACACTATGGAAGGCGGGTGCGCGAGTCAACCCGCGAGACTCCTCGAGCGCGTGATCCCGCCCGCCTCGAGCTCCCGCTCCTCGATCCGCAGGTTCGCTGCCATCTCGGGCTTGCCGCGGCGCACCCCCTCGTCAGGCGCGTCTCGAAGGCGGACCGCACGCGCCCGATCGACGCCGTGATCGCCGCCTCGCTCGCGTTCTGGCGGGCTTCACTGGACGGCGGGCGCAGCGTCTATGAGACTCGCGGCCTACTCGTCGTCTGACTGGGGCGAACGCGCCGGCGTCCTGAGTCGCGACACTCGTCGCACCGCTGTCGTGTACTACGCGCCGTCAGCGGGAGAGCCCGCTCGCTGCACAGCTCACAGACGCGTGCAGGCGCCGCTCGCTGCGCCGCGTACGTGTCGAGCCGGTAGCGGATCGCTCTGTCCCCGATCGCGCCGAACAGCACGCGCCGCGCATACTCGGCGTCCGCGAGCTCTGCCGCTGAGACGACGGGATCGTCGAGCCTAAGTCCGAGCAGTTCCCACTCGCGAGCGTCGCGAGCGTCGTCATCCTCGACGTCGAAAACGTACTCGACGCCTCCGAGCACGTACCGCTCCTTGCGCGTACGCGGCACCTCGAGCAGCCTCGCCGTTCGGCGCTCGCGTGAGTGCTCGGCGAGTAGCCGCGCAGCCTTGAGCCCCCGCTTGAGGCGTGGGTCGGCCTCGAAGTGAGTCTCGTCGACGAACCCGGCGTACTCCGGGTGTATGTCCGGGTCGAGAAGACGTGCCCACGCGTAGCTGGCCGAGCGCTTCATCTTGTGACACGTATCTTTGCAACTTCGCCGCGATAGGGCGAGTATGAACATCCACACCGCGCCAGTCCTCGTCTCGAAGGCGGAGGCCGCTCGCCGAACCGGGCTCAGCTACTCAACGATCGTCCGTCTCGTGAAGCGAGGACGGCTCCACGAAGTGCACATCGCGCCTGGTATGCACCCGCGTCTGCGGCTCGATGAGCTCCTCGCCCTGGCGGACGCAGAACGCGAGTCGGGGCCATGATGAACGACGAAGGGGCCCGCCTAGGCCCCTCCGACACCGATCATCTCTCGCACAGGATATCGGCTGAGGCGGCGTCGTGAACACGGAGCGAGCCGGTCGATTCGTCGAGGACGCCTACCGCCTGGCCGAGCTCGGGTGGGCGCTCATCAGGCTCGACGGGAAGATCCCGAAGGGGAAGGACTGGCAGCACACGGAGCCGCTGAGCGACCCGCACCAGGCGGCGGGCATGTGGGCCGAGTGGGGCAAGCGCTGGAACATGGGCGTAGTCCTCGGGCCGAGCCGGCTGTGCGTCATCGAGTACGACCGCGACGAAGCCGAGCCGGTGCTGCTCGATCTCCTCGGTGGTGACTGGCCGACAACCCCGACAGTGCGCACGGGCTCAGGGCGGCGACATCTCTACTTCGAGGTTCCTCCGAACGGAGTCTCGAAGGCCGCACGCGACGGGCTCGAGCTGCGCCTCGGTGCACATCAGTGCGTCGTCCCGCCCTCCGAGCATCCCGACAGGGGCATCCCGTACGTCTGGGAGCTGGAACCCTGGAGCACTCCACTCCTGACGGTGCCGGCGGACGCGCTCGCGGTCTTCGCCGCTGCGCCAGACGAACTGCGCGAGCGTCTGCGGGTCGACCCCGACGCGAAGATCCAAGCGGGGCAGCGCCGTGACCAGGTGTTCCGGCTCGCGTGCTCGCTCGTTGCTCGAGGCGTGCCGCGTGACGCGATCCTCACGGCGGCGCGGGCGTTCAATGAGACGCGGTGCGAGCCCCCGCTCGAGGACGCGCAGGTCGTCGATCAGGTCGACGGCGCGGTGGGGCGATACGAGCCGGCGACGGCGCTCGCGGGGACGTCGGAGGTCTATACACCAGCGAAGGTGAAGTCAGTCGCGGGGGGCGCCGGAGTTATTTCGCATCCTTCGCTTTCTTCGCAGTCCGCTACCTGGCCGGATGCTCTCGACGCGGACGCTTACCACGGACTCGTGGGGGAGATCGTCCAGACACTCGAACCACACACCGAAGCTGACCCCGTAGCGATCCTTTCTCAGACGCTCGTCGCTTACGGAAACGCTGTGGGGAGAACCCCTTACGCGCTTGTGGAGGGTGATCGTCACTACCTGAACCTGTACGCGTGTCTCGTTGGAGATACGGCGAAGGCACGCAAAGGAACCTCGTGGGGGAGAGCTCGGGCGATCGTCTCCACGGCTGATCCCGAGTGGGAGTGCCGAATCAAGTCCGGGCTCTCGAGCGGCGAGGGACTCATCGCTCAAGTAGCGAAGGGCGAAGAAAGCGAAGAAAGCGACGAAAGTCTCGATCCGCGCCTGCTCGTGGTCGAGAGCGAGTTCGTGTCCGCGCTCAAAGTCGCCGGCCGTGACGGGAACACGCTCTCCGCGATCATCCGCGCCGCCTGGGACACCGGCAGCCTGCGGACTCTGACGCGCCACAGCCCGCTTGAGGCCGAGGGCGCTCACGTCTCGATCATCGGGCACATCACGGCGGAGGAGCTCCGGCGCTACCTCGACGCCACCGAGACTGCAAACGGCTTCGCGAATCGCTTTCTGTGGCTCTGTGTCCGACGCTCGAAACTACTCCCCGAGGGCGGATCGCTTCCGCCGGCCGACGTCGAGCGGTACGGCGCTCGGATGCGTGAGGCGATTGCGTTCGCGCGACGTTGCGGACAGATCCAGCGCTCGCCGCAGACACGCGAGCTGTGGGCGTCCGAGTATGAGCGGCTCTCGGCGGGCGAGTCCGGGCTAGTCGGTGCGCTCCTTGCCCGCTCGGAGGCGCAGGTTCTCCGGCTCTCGCTGCTCTATGCGCTCCTCGATCGGGCGAAGCTCGTCCAGCCGGAGCACCTACGCGCAGCGCTGGCGTTGTGGCGCTACTCGGAACGCTCGGTCCGTTTCCTGTTCGGCGACTCGACGGGCAACCCCGACGCGGACGTCATCCTCCGGGCGCTCAGAGAGAACCGCGAGAGCGGACTCACCCGCACCGAGATCTCGAGCCTGTTCGGCCGACACGCGTCGGCGGCGCGGATCGGACGCGCACTCGACCTACTGCATGAGAAGACGCTCGCCGCGACCCCCGAGACGGAGACGACAGGCGGAAGGCCAGTCGAGCGGTGGAGGGCGGCGCAATGAGAGCGCTCTTCGTCCTCCCGTTCGCGACCTTCGACGCCCCAAGGTGGCTGCATGAGGCGCTCGAGACCCGCGCCCTCGCGACGATCGCGGGACGCTGCGCGTGCGGTGCGACGTACGACCGAGCCGGGCTGCGACCTGGCGAGGTTCACACGCCGCCGATGCTCCACGAGAACGATTGCCCCGCTACCGACCCCCGACTCGAAAGTGCAGCCGTCCTGCCCGAGTGGATCGAGCTCCACGCGATCGGCGTCGAGTTGCCGGACGAAGCGGCGGCGTGAGCGAGCTTCGCGCCACCTTCGCGCCCGAGCTCGTCGCGGCGATCGAGCAACTCGTGGACGAGCGGGTGCAGCTGGCACTTGAGGACCGGGGGAACGGTCGACCGCGGCGCTTCGTGACCGTCTCGGAAGCTGCCGCGGCCACAGGGCTCTCCGAACGCGGCGTCCGGGCGCAGGTGAAACGCGGCTGGCTCCGCGCAAAGCGGCTCGGGAACCGCATCCTCGTCGACCTGGAGTCGCTCGAGGACGCTGGCTAACAGGTGACCACGGTGTTAGTGTCGGCTTCGACAAGAGCGGCCCCCCGCCGGTATCCCACTAGCGAGAGGCCGCGTGACCACAACGCATTGGAGGTGCGAAGTGGCTAGCGACCATCGTAAGGGCCGCGAGGCCGTGTTCCACAAGGGCTCCCGCATCGAGGGGCTCTGGCAGCGCCGCACGACGGACGGCGAGCTCCGGTTCGACGCGGTGACGAAGGTGAACGGCAAGGTCGTGCGGCGCGTGCTCGCCGCACCGACCATCTCGGACGCGATTCGCGAACGGCAGGCGCTCCTCGTGGAGCTCCGCGTCGACCGCAAGCGCGTCGGTGAGTCGGTGACGTTTGAGCGGGCACGTCTCGCCTATGTCGAGCACCTCGAGTTGCTCCGCCCGCACGGGGGAGAGGTCAGAGCGTTCGGCAACGGCAGCGTCAGCACGGCTCAAGCGACTCACCCGTCTCGACCCTCTCAAGCTCGACAAGATCGGCTCCCCCGAGCTCGCTGGTGCCGTGCGCGACCTGAGAGCGAAGGACTACGCCGCGTGGTCGATCAAGACCACGATGCAGGCGTTCTCGGCTTGCTGGACGTTCTCGGCACGGGAGCACGGATGGTGCTCGGAAGTCGCGAGACCGATCCTGACGACTCCGGTGCAGATCACCCGCGAGAACGCTCGGCAGGCTCGCCGACTGAACGAGGGGCAGGTTCATGATCTCGTGCACGGGGCGACGAAGGCGGGCCGTCCGCTCGTCGCGCTCATCGCCTACACCGGCCTACGGCTCGGGGAGGTGCTCGCGCTTCGCTGGCAGAACGTCGACCTCGTGGACGGCGTGATCCAGGTCGAGTACCAGATGGACGAGAACGGCAAGCCGACCGAACGGCTCAAGGCCGAGTCATCGCGGCGACAGGTGCCGATTCCCGGAGCGCTCTCCGCGATCCTGACCGAGCACCTCGCCGCCGACCTGGAGCTCGACCGCGGTCGTGACGAGGACTTCGTGCTCCTGTCGGCTCGCGGCTGTGCGTACACGAAGCGCAGGGCACACGCCCTGTTCCAGAAGGCCGTCAAGAAGGCGAAGCTCGGCGACGTCCGTCCGCACGACCTCCGGCACTCCTACGGCTCGATCCTCCTCGACAAGGGCGTTCCGCTTCCGGCTGTCTCACGGCTCCTCGGTCACGCGAACGTGCAGACCACGGCGAGGATCTACGCGGGCATCCTCGAGGGCCGCGAGCAGCGCACGATCAACCTCGTCAACCGGGCGTTCATGGTGGAATCAGGTGATCACGGGGTGACCATGGAAGCTGAGGTGTCGCCTGACGAGAAGACAGAAACAGGCGATATGCAGGGCGTTTCGTAAAAGCGGACGATGGGACTCGAACCCACGACACCTGGCTTGGGAACACGGGAGCTTTTCGCTCAATAAGAGTGTTTGATCGACAGCGGGCAACCCGGCGGGCAACTTTTGCGCTATGGTTCGGGGCGTCCCTGAGAAAACGGCCCGGCACCGCTCACACGGCCCGGGCCCGTCACCGAGGAGGGAACCCTCGATGCAGACCAAGCGTAAGCCCAACGGGAAGCTCCCGAAGGGGATCACGAAGCGGCACGGGAAGAACTGCTCGCTGAGCAACGGCGGGAAGCAGTGCTCCTGCACTCCGAGCTATCGGGCGGTGTTCAGCGACAAGGGGCCCGGCCGGAACGGGCTCGTCCTCCGCAAGACGTGCG
>DATKBJ010000024.1:0-15265 GCA_035514135.1 Gaiellaceae bacterium
CATGGCGGAGCTCGGCGGAGAGCCACAGGCGACCGTCATCGGCTCGGATGTCCGTCTTCCCGCGGCGAACGCGGCGTTCGCGAACGCGATGCTCTGCCACGGCCTCGATTTCGACGACACCCACTCGGACTCGGTCAGCCACATCTCGACAGTCGTAACCCCGGCAGCCCTCGCGGCCGGCGAGGCCTCGGGCGCCTCCGGACGCGACGTGCTCGCTGCGATCGTCGCCGGCAACGAGATCACCTGTCGCGTGGGCATGGCGGCATCGGGTGCGTTCCACAAGCGCGGCTTCCACCCCACCGCGATCTGCGGCATCTTCGGCGCGGTCGGATCCGTCTCTCGCATCCTCGGTGCCGACACGGGCACGACCACGCGCGCACTCGGGATCGCCGGGTCGTTCGCCTCGGGTCTGTTCGCCTACCTCGAGGACGGCACGCCGACGAAGCCGATGCACCCGGCGTGGGCAGCGCACGGAGCGCATCTCGCGAGCCGGCTCGCCGCCCACGGCGCAATCGGCCCGCAGTCGGTGCTCGAGGGCAAGTTCGGTCTCTACCACGCGTTCCTCGATGCCGGCCCCGGGGAGATCGACATCGCCGGCCAGCTCGCCGACCTCGGGGAGCGCTGGGAGACCCCGAGAATCGCCTACAAGCCGTACCCGGTCTGCCACTTCATGCACGGCTCGCTCGGCGCCGCTGCGGAGGCCCTCGGTACGCGCCGCCTCGCGGCCGACGAGATCGACGAGGTCGTCGTCTCGGTACCGGCGGCCGGCGTGTCGCTCGTGCTCGAGCCCGTCGCGCAGAAGGCGCGGCCCAGGTCGGAGTACGAGGGGAAGTTCTCGCTGCAGTACTCGGTCGCATCGCTGCTCGTCCGTGGGCACGTGTCCGTCTCCGACTTCACGGACGAAGCGATCGCCGACCCGGAGGTGCTGGCCGTCGCCGCGAAGGTTCGCTACGAGACACGCGAGTACGCGAGCTATCCGCAGGCCTTCCCGGGGGCAACGCTCGTGCGCCTGACGGACGGCACGACGCTCGAGGCCGACTTTCCGCACCAGAAGGGCGCACCGGAGAACCCGATGTCCGACGACGACGTACGCGCCAAGTTCAGAGAGAACGCCGCGCTCGCGCTCGCGCAGCCGGCGCTCGCAGCGCTCGAGGAGGCGATCCTCTCCCTCGAGCACGAGCACGACCTCACGGCGGCGCTGGCGCCGCTCGCTGCCGGCAGGACAGTCGCTGCGTGAACCTGGCGGACCTCACCGCCGAGCAGCGCGAGATCGTCGCCGCGGTCAGGGAGTTCGTCGACCGCGACGTGATCCCGGTCGCATCGGCGCTCGAGCACGCCGACGAGTTCCCGGAGGGCCTCGTCGAGACCATGCGCGAGCTCGGTCTCTTCGGCGCCACGATTCCCGAGGAGTACGGCGGCCTCGCGCTGGGCGTGGACACCTACGCGCTGATCGTGATGGAGCTGTCGCGAGGCTGGACGACCCTGTCGGGGATCGTCAACGGCTCGTTCATCGCCGCGACGATGATCGGACTCCACGGCACGGAGGAGCAGCGCGCTCGCTACCTCCCGCGACTCGCGTCGATGGAGATCCGCTCCTCCTTCTCGATGACCGAGCCGCACGCCGGCTCCGACGTGCAGTCGATCCGCACCGTGGCCGTTCGCGACGGCGACGAGTACGTCATCTCCGGCCAGAAGATGTGGGTGACGAACGGCTGGCGGTCGGGGATCGTGATGCTGCTGGCGAAGACCGATCCGGAGGCGGTTCCCGCGCACACGGGCATGACAGGGTTCATCGTGGAGAAGGAGCCGGAGACGAGCCCTCCCGGCCTCGAGATCCCGATGCCCGGCCTGCCCAAGCTCGGCTACAAGGGCGTCGAGTCGACGGAGCTCGTCTTCGACGGCTTCAGGACACCGGCGTCGAGCGTTCTCGGCGGCGAGGACGGTATCGGCAGGGGCTTCAAGTACTTCATGAGCGGGATCGAGGTCGGTCGCGTGAACGTCGCTGCGCGAGGCGTCGGGATCGCGCAGGCGGCACTCGACGATGCGCTTGTCTACGCGCGGGAACGCGAGGCCTTCGGCAAGCCGATCGCCCACCACCAGGCCGTTCAGCTGATGATCGCGAAGATGGCGACGCGCACGGAAGCGGCGCGGCTGCTGACGCTCGAAGCCGCGCGGAAGAAGGCTTCCGGCGAGCGCGCCGACCTCGAGGCGGGGATGGCGAAGTACTTCGCGACGGAGGCCGCGCAGGAGAACGCGCTCGACTGCATGCGCATCCACGGAGGGTACGGGTACTCGCTCGAGTACCGGGCCGAGCGCTACTACCGCGACGCGCCGCTGCTCCTGATCGGAGAAGGGTCGAACGAGATCCAGCAGCTCATCATCGCGCGGCGTCTGCTCGAGCAGACGAGACCCTGAGCGTGGATTTCGCGCTCCCCGAAGAGCTCGACGAGATCAGATCGGCTGTACGCGAGCTCTGTGCTCGGTTCCCGGGCGTGTACTGGCGGGGCCTCGAGCCCGACACGTACCCCGAGGAGTTCGTCCGGGCGCTCACCGACGCCGGTTGGCTCGCCGCCCTGATCCCCGAGGAGTACGGCGGGGCGGGCCTTTCGCTGACCGCGGCGAGCGTGATCCTCGAGGAGATCAACGCCTCGGGCGGCAACGCGGGAGCCTGCCACGCGCAGATGTACACGATGGGCACGATCCTGAGACACGGCTCCGAGGAGCAGAAGCAGCTTCTCCTGCCCCGCATCGCGTCCGGCGAGCTCCGGCTGCAGGCGTTCGGCGTAACGGAGCCGACGGCGGGATCGGACACGACGAACATCCAGACGACCGCCACGCGCACCGACGACGGCTGGCTCGTGCGTGGCCAGAAGATCTGGACGTCGCGGGCGGAGCACTCGGACCTGATGTTGCTCCTCGCCCGTACGACACCGGCCGAGGAGGTCGAGCAGCGCACGCTCGGCCTCTCGACGTTCCTCGTGGACATGAACCGGGCGCGGGCCGACGGAACGATGACGATCACGCCGATCAAGACACTCATGAATCATGCGACGACCGAGATCTTCTTCGACGGCGTCGTCGTGCCCGAGGACGGCCTGATCGGCGAGGAGGGTATGGGGTTCCGCTACATCCTCGACGGCATGAACGCGGAGCGGGTGCTGATCGCCGCCGAGTGCATCGGTGACGGCACGTGGTTCGTCGAGCGGGCGACGGCGTACGCCAGCGAGCGAGTCGTGTTCGGACGGCCGATCGGCTCGAATCAGGGCGTGCAGTTCCCGATCGCGCAGGCGTATGCCCAGCTCGAGGCCGCGAACCTCATGCGATACAAGGCCGCCTGGCTCTTCGAGCAGGGCCTCCCCTGCGGCGCCGAGGCGAACATGGCGAAGCTGCTCGCGGCAGAGGCTTCGTGGGCCGCAGCCAACGCGTGCCTCGACACGCACGGCGGCTTCGGGTTTGCCCAGGAGTACGACGTCGAGCGCAAGTTCCGGGAGACGCGTCTGTACAAGATCGCGCCGGTCTCGAACAACCTGATCCTGGCCTACCTCGGCCAGCACGTGCTCGGAATGCCCCGGTCGTACTAGCCGCCAGCGAACGCTCGCAACGAGCGCTCGAGTGTCGAGCGGTCGAGTCCGCGCCCGATAAGGACGAGGCGGGAGCGACGGACGTCGTCTGGCCACTCATCGAGGTGCTCGGGCGGATGCACCGCGTGCTGCACGCAGTTCACGAGCAGCGGGCCGTCGGCGCCCGTGTCGAGCAAGCCCTTCACGCGCAGGATCTCGGTGCCGCGGGCGTGCAGGAGCATCGTCAGCCAGATGCCGAACGCCGTCCAATCGACGGCGCGGTCGAGCGTCAGCGTCACCGCGTGGACGGCGTCGGGGTGGACATGGCCGTCGAGAATCGGCAGGTCGCGTACGTCGTTCCCCGACGGCGTCAGCACGAGTGACGGGTCGACCTCGCCGAACGCCGCCCGCACCGTCTGCGCAGTCGGGTTCAGCCGCTCCAGCTCGCGTTCGAGCACGTGCATCGCAGCCGGCTCCGCCACGTCCGCTTTCGTGACGACCAGCGTGTCGGCCGCGGCGATCTGTTGCACGGCCTCGTGCCCGCGCACGCCGTGCTGACCGTCGACCGTCGCGACGACCGCCGCAAGCGAATAGTGATACGGCAGCAACGGGTCGGTGAGCAGGGTGTGAACGATCGGCGCCGGCTCGGCCACGCCCGTCGTCTCGATCACGACGCGGCGGAAGTGCGGGATGTCCCCCGCATCCCGCCGATTCAGCAGGTCGCGCAACTCGTCGGAGAGATCACCGCGAAGCACACAGCAGACACAGCCGCTCGACAGCAGCACCGTGCGCTCGTCCACGCGGCGCAGCAGGTGATGGTCGATGCCGACTTCGCCGAGCTCGTTCACGATCACCGCCGTCTCTCCGAGCTCTGGCCGCTCCAACAGGCGTGAGATGAGCGTCGTCTTGCCGCTGCCCAGGAACCCGGTGACGAGGACGACAGGTGTCCTCACGAGGAGAGGGTGTCGAGCAGCGCGGGATCGAGCGGATCGAGCCGGTCGCCGACGAACCGCTCGGCCTGTACCCACAGTGCCGTCAGATCGTCGACGACCGCAGTTCCGCCCTTGCGATCGCGCAGCACGAGCGTGCCCGCCCCCCACGCCTGCGCCTCGAGCCTGTAGTGGCTCAACACCCGATTCAGCGTGCGCGCACGGAGCACCTGGGCACGACGGTCGTCCCCCTGCGTGGCCCAGTGCTCCTTGGCCATCACCCCGCAGAGAGAACACATAGAGTCGCGTTGTACCACTCAGGCACTGCGATCGACACGAACGGAGGTGCTCATGGCCAAGGAGATCTTCGTCGCGTACGGCGTCGACGTCGACGCCGTCGCGGGATGGCTCGGTTCGTATGGCGGGGAGAACTCGCCGGACGACATCTCGCGAGGGCTCTTCGCAGGCGAGGTCGGAACCCCGCGCGTGCTCGAGCTGTTCCGTCGCCACGAACTGAAGACGACGTGGTTCATCCCCGGGCACTCGATCGAGACATTTCCGCGCGAGACCGAGATGGTCGTCGCCGCCGGACACGAGATCGGCATCCACGGGTACACCCACGAGAATCCGATCGCGATGACCCGCGAGCAGGAGACGGCCGTGCTCGACAAGTGCATCGGGCTCGTGGAGAAGGTCTCCGGGAAGCGCCCGACCGGGTACGTCGCGCCCTGGTGGGAGTTCTCCACCGTGACGAACGAGCTGCTCCTCGAGCGCGGGATCAAGTATGACCACTCGCTCATGCACCACGACTTCCTCCCGTACTACGTCCGGGTCGGCGACTCGTGGACGAAGATCGACTACTCGAAGAAGGCCGAGGAGTGGATGGTGCCGCTCGAGCGCGGCGAGGAGACCGACCTCATCGAGATCCCGGCCAGCTGGTACCTCGACGATCTGCCTCCCATGATGTTCATCAAGACCGCGCCGAACAGCCACGGCTTCGTCAACCCGCGCGACATCGAGCAGCTCTGGCTCGACCAGTTCGACTGGGTCTACCGGGAGTACGACTACGCCGTGTACACGATGACGATCCACCCCGACGTGAGCGGCCGCCCCGCGGTGCTGGCGATGCACGAGCGGATCATCGAGCACATCAACGGGCACGACGGCGTGCGCTGGGCGACGTTCGACGAGATCGCCGACGACTTCGCGCGGCGTCACCCGCGCAGCTGAGGCGGGGACGGCCGGTCGCGGAGCTCAGCCGGCCGCGCGTTCGAGCACGTGCCCCGGCTCGAGGCCGGCGCCGAGCGCAACCTGTAGCAGCACTCGCACCTTCGGTCCTGCGAGGTCGCCGGCGAACAGCGCGCCGGCCTCCTCGAGGTCACGTCCTCCGCCGCGGCCGTAGACCGGCTCGACACGACCCTCGGCGCAGCGGCTGCAGACGACGACGGTGACGCCGGCGTCGACCGCGTCGCGTACGCCGGACACGACCTGGTCGTTGGCGTTGCCCCGCCCCGTCCCCTCGAGCACGACCGCGCGAGCGCCCGTCTCGATCGCAGCTCGCACGAAACGCCCGTCGCTCCCCGCGTACAGCCGGATAAGGTCAACGTGCGCGAGCTCGTCGGGCGCGGCGAGCGGCGGCGGTCGCTCGGATGTGCGGCGGTAGACGACAGCGCCAGCGTCCACATGGCCGAGCGGACCGTACCCCGGCGACGCGAACGCCTGCAGCGCGCTCGTGTGCACCTTGCGAGCCTCGCGCGCGGTATGCACCTCGCCCGCGAACACGACGAGCGCGCCCCGCCCAGCCGAGGCGGGCGACGCGACGACGGCAATGGCGTCGCGCAGGTTGCGCGGCCCGTCCGCGTCGCGTTGCTCGGCACCGCGCTGGGCGCCTGTCAGCGCAACCGGCGCAGCGTCGCCCGGGAGCAGCAGGTCGATCAGGTACGCCGTCTCCTCCATCGTGTCGGTGCCGTGAGCGACAACCGTCGGGCTACCCGACGTTGCGTGCTCCACGACTCGGCGCGCGAGTGCGAGCGAAAGCGCACCGTGGACGTCGAAGCTCGGCACGTGCGCGAAGTCGTCGAGCTCGAGCGGCGGCGCCTCGGGCCAGTCCAGCATCTCGACGAGCTCGTCTCCCGACAGCGCGGGCACGAGCTTGCCCGTGGCCGGATCTGGGCGCATGGCGATCGTGCCGCCCGTGGACACAACGACGACGCCCGGCACGGCGCTATCTCTCGTCGGTGTCCGCGGCCTCGATGCGCATCGGACCACCGAGCTCCTCGCCGAACTCCTCCTCCACGCGCCGCACCGGGGCGCTGCTGGCACCGCGGAACTTCAGCACGATGGTCGTGATGAGGAGGAAGAGCACGACGACGGAGACGGTGGCGAGCGTCGTGGCAGTGCCCAGCGCGTAGAGATCGGGTCGGATCGCCCCGGTGAACGTAAGGCCGCCGATCGTCAAAGGCAGAGTGTCCGTCGAGTTGACCTGGAAGAGGATGGAGCGGTCGTAGTCGTTCCACGTCAGGGTCGCGCCGAAGAGGAAGGCGCCGAAGATGCCCGTCCAGACGAGCGGAAGCGTCACCTCCCGGAACGTGCGCCTCTTGTTCGCGCCAAGGTCGCGTGCAGCCTCCTCGATGGCATTGTCGTAGCGGTTCCAGACCGCGAGCATGATCAGGAAGCCGAACGGAATGCCCCAGATGACGTTCGCACCGAGCGCGGTCCTCCAGATGGACGTGGGAACGTCGAGGAACGACCAGAAGAGCTGCGTGCCGAGCGCGAGGAGAAATCCCGGCGTCATCAGGGCGAGCATGATCACGTAGAAGGCGACCGACGAGCCCCGGAAGTTCCGGCGAAACGCCATCGAGAGCGTGAAGGCGAGGAGCGCCACGATCGCCCCGGCGGCGAGGCTGATCCACAGCGAGTTGCGGCCAGCGATGCCGATGTTCTCGGCCTGGGAGCCGGGCACGGAAGAGTCGAAGAGCGACTTCCACCAGTTCAGCGTGACGGGGCCGCGGAACGGCCATGTGAGGCCACCGAACGGTCCCTGGAACGACAGCACGCCCATCAGGATCATGGGCATGTAGAGGAAGGCGAGGAAGAGGACGAAGTACAGGGCGAGGATCCACTTCGCCCAGTCGATCCGCTTCCGTCGCCTCCGCGTCGAGCGAGGCGAGGTGGGAGTCGCGGCCGTCGTGGACACGCTCAGAGCTCCTCACGCAGGTTGGAGAAGCGCGTTATCACGAACACTCCGAGCACGAGCGCGGCCACGAGCAGCACTGCAGATGCCGACCCTTGCGGGTACTGGATGCCGATCTCGACCTTGGACTGCACGATGGTGCCGACCGACGAGACCGTGTTGCCGCCGATCACCCGCACCGTTCCGTACTCGCCCATCGTGAGCACGAAGATGAAGATCGAGCCGATCACGACGCCGGGCATCGCCTGCGGCAAGATCACCTCGCGGAACGTGCTCAGCCAGCTGCCTCCGAGATCGCGTGCCGCCTCGATTGCGCTTCGGTCGACCTGTGAGAGCGCGAAGAAGAGAGGCGTGACCATGAACAGGATGTAGAGCTGGATCATCGCGAGGCGGACGGAGAGCGTCGAGAAGCCGAGCGCCTCGACCGGCTCATCGACGCCGAGCTTGCGCAAGATCTGGTTGACGCCGCCCTCGCGACCCATCAACGGGTACGTCCAGGCGATCGACCGCGTGAGGAAGCTCGTCCAGAAGGGGGCGAGCGCGAGGATGAACAGCGCGATCTGGTTCCGGAGGTTCTGGACCTTGAGCGCGAGGAAGTACGCGACCGGAAATCCGAAGACGAGGCAAGCCGCGACCGCGATCAACGACGTCATGAAGCTCGTCAGCATGTTGTTCCAGTACGTGTCGTCCCCGAAGAGGTCGATGTAGTTCTGGAGCGTCCAGTCCTCGCGGAACCCGGACTGGGCACCCTGCTCGTACGTCCAGAAGCTGACGAGGACGATGAAGACAAGGGGCGCGACCAGGAAGAACCCGAGCCAGAGGTATCCGGGAATCCCCCACACCACCGTCATCACGCCACCGCCGCGCCGGCCCTTCTGCCGCCCCGTGGGCCGCGCTCCGAGCGCTCGCTCGGAGCCGCTCGTCGGCGGGTCAGGACTGGAGGAGTTGGACATCCTTCTCCTCCCAGGTCACACGGAGCCGATCGCCCTCGCGCCCCCTGAGCCGCGGGTACTCGCTGCCGGGTACCTTCGCGAGCATCCGCTCGCCGCCTGCCTCGAGGTGCAGCTTCACGAGGTCTCCGAGGAACTCGACGAAGATCACTTCGCAATCCGCCGCGTTGAGGGGGGCGCGCCCTCCGTCCGTCTCGAGGAGGTCGACAGCGGCGGCACGCACGGCGACGTCCGCACGATCGCCGACCGCTCGCGAGTCGCCGGGGGCGGCGACGCTCGCCCGCACGCCGTTCGCGTTCTCGACGACGAGCCGATCGCCGTCGCGCTCGACGACGCTCCCGCGGACGATGTTGTTGTCGCCCATGAAGCGGGCCACGACCTCGTTGCGCGGCCTGGTCGCGATCGTCAGCGGGTCGGCGACCTGCTGGATCCGCGCGTCGTTCATGACGACGATTCGGTCCGCCATCGAGAGCGCCTCTTCCTGGTTGTGCGTGACGTGGATGAACATCAGCCCGAGCTGACGCTGCAGCTCGCGGAGCTCCACGCGCATCCGCAGCTGCAGGAGTCGGTCGAGGTCACCGAGAGGCTCGTCGAGCAGCAGGGCCTTCGGCTTGGTGACGAGGACGCGGGCCAGGGCGACACGCTGCTGCTGACCGCCGGAGAGCGCGCGCGGCTTGCGGTTGCCGAGCTCCTCGAGGCCCACCATCTCGAGCGCGGCCATTGCCTCCTGCCGGCGGGCAGCCTTGCCGATGCCATGCATCTTCAGGCCGAACTCGACGTTCTCGAGCACCGTGCGATGCGGGAAGAGCGCGAAGTGCTGGAAGACCGTCGTCGTCGGCCGCTTGTCCGGGTCGAGGTCGACGAGCGAGTGCCCGTCGAGCAGGATGTCGCCCTCGGTCGGGTACTCGTGACCGCCGATCATCCGCAGCGTCGTCGTCTTGCCGCAGCCCGACGGCCCCAGCAGGACGACGTACTCACCGTGGTCGACGTGCAAGTTCACGTCTTCCACGGCGACGGTGCCCCCTGGGAAGACCTTCGTCAGCTCGACGAGGTCGAGACCCGACGGTGCTGTAACGGAGGGGGCGGTGGCCGCCCCCTCCGTGGTCGCTTCGGGTGTTCGGTCTCCCATCACTATGCGGATAGGAACTCGTTCACCTTCTTGACCTGGTAGACGTTGTTCGTGAAGAACGAGTTCCAGGACGAGTACTTCGTCGAGCGCACGGTGAATGCGCCGCCGTCGCGGATCTGCCCTTTCTTCACGTCGCCGACCTGGCCGGTGATGCCGGGGAGGTCCTTCGCGGCCCGCTTCCCGCCGTACCAGAAGTCGTACTCGGCGATGTCGAAGCCGGCCGCCCTGCCCTTGGCGCTGCGGATCCACTCCGGGAGCTGCCGACCGTTCGCGATGTAGTAGCCCTGCCGCATGATCAGCGCGCCGAGATACCCGTCGTACATCCAGTTGAGGTAGTCGTACGCTGCCTGCAGTTTGGCTCCCGTCACCGCCTTCGGGATGCCCTGCGCGCTACACCATCCGCGGAACCCTTCCTTCGGGGCCGCGTAGCGGCAGTTGACGCCCTGGGCCACGAGCAGCGCGACCGCGGGCGACCACATGGACTCGATCACGACCTCCTTCGAGGCCATGAGGTTGACGGACTCGTTGAACGTCGACCAGAACGCCCGGAAGTGCCCGGCCTTCTTGTACGTCGTGAGCACCTTGAAGAGGCGGTCCATCTCGCCTCTCGTCATGTTGCCCAGGTTCTGGAACTTCATGATCCCGAGCGCCTTGACGGCGTTGCCCGCATCCTGGGTCATGATCCCCGGGTCGTTCAGCAGAGCGACGCGTCCGCGCCACTTCCGGTTGAGGAGCTCCGCCCACGAGACGGCTCCCGGAGCTCTCTGCAGCTCGTCGGCGTTGTAGCCCATGGAGTCCATGTTGAAATGGGCAGGCGGCCCGAGGATCCAGCGGGGCATGGGCTTGCCGCCGAAGGGCTTGCCCGTCCGCTCGTTGACCCACTGGACGATCTGCTTGTTGTTCTTCGGGCCTTCCTTCGTGAGCGGCAAGCCGGTCGAACGGTCCCTATCCACGAACATGACCCTGAACGGCGCGTTTCCGTCGCCGTACGTCGCCCTCCTGTTGGCGGGATTGACGCGCCCTCGTGTGAACAGCGGATAGAGGTTCCTCCACGCTCTGAGCCTGCGTGTGTCTACCGGCTGGAAGTTGCCGGTCGGCCAGATCTGGAAGAACTGGTAGTTGTAGAGCCCTCCGATGTCGAAGCTCTTCGGTGCCGTGATCGACTTCTGCACCTGGGCGTTCGTCCCCATGAGCTGGACGTTGAACTTGAAGCCCAGTTCCTGCTCGGCGCGCTGCTCCGCTCCGGGAGGCCATTCGACGCCGAGGCTGATCACCTGCAGCGTGCCCGAGAACTGATCGGCCGCCGCCGGTGCGGCTGGTGCCGCCGCCGCGCGTCCGGCCATCGCACCGAGACCGGTGAGGGCTGCCGCGCCCACACCGCCTTTGACGAGCATGTCACGTCGCGAAAGGCGCCTCTGCTCCGGCGTCTCCGCACGAACCGCCTCTGGCTCGGTGAAGTCGTTGCGGGTCAGCTCGTCCATGTACCCGAGCTGGTCGGCGTACTCGAACGGATCGAAGTCGATCTCGTCGAATCTGCTCATTCGCCCTCCTTTCGCCCCCCGGTTTTCGCCCGGTGGGCTGTCGCGGCAGCCTGCCGTGGGGTCCATCTCTCGCGCCGGCTGTGCAGTCGCCGCCAGAGAGTTGTTGTATACAACCCTCTCCTTTCCGAGTCAACCCGCAGCGAGACGATCGGAGCCGACGCCGTGCCGACGCGTCACGGCAACGAGCCCGAGATACGCGGCAGCCGCAATCCCCACACCCCATACAACCTTGACCCACGAGTCGGGCACGGCGTAGTAGCAGGCGGCACCGACGGCGATGGCAGCGATGGCCTCGACGTTCACGCCGTGGAAGTACGCATACCGTCCGGCCGGATCGAAGAGCGCCGGAACGTCGGTCTGCATCGCCCGCACGAGCGCATAGTCGGCGAGCACGACGCCGGCGAGCGGCGCGCCGAGGTTGCCGAGATGTGCGATCCAGTCCTGGGCGCGCTCGATGACTTCGGGGAACCCCGAGAGGATCATGGCGAGCGCTGCGACGACGACGGTCGCCCGGATGCGGCCGAGACTCGGCACGGCGTTGACGAGCGAGAGCCCCGCCGTGTATGTGTTCGTGACGTTCGCGGCGATGCCCTGAACTGCAAGGGCGACGAGCATCGCCACGAGCACGACGGACGTGGTCGTGACGCCGGCGACGGCGACGAAGGGGTTGACGTCGCCCGTCGCGGCCGCCGCGTAGCCGCCGACGAACGTCGTCACGGCGACCGCGAGCACGGCGGAGCCGGCGTACCCGATGCGCATGTCGCGACGCGTGGGCGTGTAGCGACAGTAGTCGGCGACGCTCGTGACGAGCGTGAGCGAGGCGCCGCACATCACCGTCACGTAGGTGGCGAACCCGATCCAGGTGAGCGACTGGTCGGGAGAGTCGAGGACACGCCCGAGCGCGTACTGCGGATCATCGGCCGCGACGAAGACGCCGACGAGGAGGACGGTGAGCGCCACGGACACGGGGAGCACGATCCGCAGCAGCCACCGCGTGACGTCGAACCCCAGCACGGCGAGGACGGCGTGGAAGGCCGCGAACGCCAGCGCCACCGGCACCAGCGGATAGCGCGTCTCTGTGAGTGCCAGCATGATCGCCTGGAAGCCGAGCGCTGCCGTCAGCGCCTGCGCGGCGAACCAGTACGTCGCGGCGACGATCCTGTACGGGGAGCTCAAGAGCCGTGCACCCCAGTATCCGAGTGACGCGCGCATCGCTACCTGGCCGGGAAGGCCGTCGTCGACTCCGGGCTGCGCGATCACGACGAGGATCGCGTACGCGAGGGCCTGCCCCAGCACGGTCGCCGCGACTGCCCACGGGAGCGGAAGCCCACCCTGGACGACGGCCAGGCCCCCGATCACGTACATCACGGGATTGACGAAGAAGGTGAAGTTGATCGCGAAGAGGTCTCGCCAACCGACGGTACGCAGCTCGGGCGGGATCGGCTCGATCCCATACTCCTCGACCGCCGGCACGAGCCGCCTCTACGCGGGCAGAGGATGCTGCCGGAGGAAGTCGACGACGACGCGCGCGTGCTCCTCCGTCGCGTCGAAGATCGTCGAGTGGCCGGCGCCGGCGATCACGTGCTTCGTGGCGCCGGCGATCCCCTGGTAGACGCCCTCCTGGCCCACGCCGGCGGGGCCCTGATCCCAGGGCGTCATGATGTCCTGGTCGCCGCCGAGCACGAGCGCGGGCGAGCGGATCTCGGTGAGCCAGGCAGTGATGTCCATGTCGTTCATCGCCTGACAAACGGCTGTGAAGACCTCGAGCCGGTTGGAGTCGCGCAGGATCTGCTGGCACACGTCGGCCATTCCCTCGCCGGCCGGCGTCTCGAGGAAGTCCTTGCTCACCGCCTGCCAGGCGATGAGCTCGGCAAGCAGCCTGCTTCCCGGTCCATCGGGATCACTGTTCGCGATGTCGATCCAGTTCGTGAAGATGAGGCGCCCCATGCGTCCGAGTTTCGCGGCCGCGCAGTTGATGACGACGCTCTGTGTGCGGTCAGGGTACTTGCCCGCAACGACGATCGCGACCATCCCGCCCATCGACGTCCCGTGGACGTGGGCACGCTCGATCCCGAATGCGTCCAGGAGTCCGACGCAGTCGTCGGCGAACACCTCCATGTCGTAGTGCTGGATTGGCTTGTCGGATGCGCCGTACCCGCGCTGGTCGTAATCGACGACGCGAAAACCCGCTTCGGCGATGAGCGGCGTGACGGGGTCGAGGTTGTAGTGCCCGAAGCCGGCGCCATGGATCTGCACGACCGGCTCCCCCTCGCCCGTTGTGCGGTGCCACAACCGGACGCCGTTGACTTCGGTGAAACCCTCCACCCCGACCACCCCTCGATCGCTGACCAGTGACAGAGCCTACGCCGTCGTGCGGCGACAAGCGCCACTAGCCGGCGACGACGACGTCGACGATCTCCACCTGCGTGGCTGCGAGCTCCTCGCGGAACTCCGGCTGTGTCCGGGGGCGCTTCGGCAGGCGCCGACGGAGGAGTCGCACGGAGACCGACGGCGCGGCGAACGGATACGGGGCGATCGTCGCGCTCCAAGCCCCACGCGGCTCGAAGCGATAAGAGCCGACGTCGAACGCCTCGCCCGGCTCGTCCCAGTCGCGCATGCAGAACGCGAGCGAGAAGCGGTCGTACCACTGCAGCCGGTGATAGTCGTCCCAGCGCAGCGTCTCGGAGACCTCGGCGTGCTCCATGCGAGCCGTAGAGGCGGCCTCCTGCTCCGCGACGAACTCGTCCACCAGCTCTTGCACCTCGGGAGCGCGCGTGAGCGCAAGCGCCGGGTCGGCGCCGTAGCGCTGCCGGTAGATGCCGGCCCCGTGCATCGCGACGAGCAGGCCGGCGTATGGATCCTCGTCGGCGACCGCCATGATGCCCGCGCGATAGAACGCGAGATGAGCAGGTACGTGCACGTCGAGGAAGGTGACGGGCCGCGACTCCACGTCGACGAGCGGCGAGCGCTCCCACGTCGCCCACCCGTCGTCGTGACGGCGGGCCGCGAGCACCACCGAGTCGTGCCGAGGGCCCTGCTCCGCCCACGCTCGAGCGAACCCGCCCGCGAGATCCGCGTGATCCGTCTGCATGACGAGTTGCCAGCTGTCTCCCGCATCCCTGACGATCACGCCCGGATCATGCCGCTCTCTGCTCGACGCGTGGAGGACAACCGCCTGACGTGGCTCCGCGTCCCCGATCCGGCGGAGCTTCCGGCGGATGTCCACGCACTGCGGGAGCCTTCGCTCGACAAGCTCGGGTTCGTCCGCGACGTGCTGCGGCTGTACGCCGGTGGCGTCGGGTCTCGGCCGGGCACCCAACCCCAGTACGAGTCGCTCGGTCGTTAGCCGAGCTCGGCGAGAGCCCCGAGGACGTCGTCGATCGAGACGACGTCACCGTACTTCGTGTCGATGTCGTAGAGGTTCGCGACGTGCGCCTCGGGATTCCGGTCCCCAACGGCCTCGCGCGGCACGATCGGTCGGTAGCCGTGCTGGAGCGCGTCGAGGACGGTCGCCCGGACGCAGCCCGAGGTCGACGCCCCGGTCACCACGAGGCTGTCGCAGCGCCTCGCCGCGAGGAAGCTCGCGAACGGCGTTCCGAAGAACGCCGACGCCCAGAGCTTGTTGAAGACGGGCTCGTCCTCGCGCGGCGCGACACGCGAGTCGATCTCGACCCAGCGGCTCCCGGCCTCGAGCGTGAGGAGGGCCGGGATCTTGTCGAGAAAGGCCGCTGCGAATTGCTTGGCAGCCTCGTCGTACGAGACGGTCGTGAACGCGATCGGGAGCGACCGCTCGCGAAACGCGTCGAGCAGGCGCTCGATCGCGTCGACGACGTCGTCGAGCTCGCAGGCGAGCGGCGAGGCGGCGTCCGTGAACCCCAGGTTGACGTCGACCACGACGAGGGCGGGGCGCCGGCCGAAGCCGGCGCGCCCATGGAACCCCTCGTGTCGAACGTCGCTCATAGG
>DATKBJ010000025.1:0-3635 GCA_035514135.1 Gaiellaceae bacterium
CTTGAGCACGACCGCGCAGCCTGCGGCGAGTGCTGGTGCGACCTTGTGCGCTACGAGGTTGAACGGAAAGTTGAACGGCGAGATCGCGCCCACGACGCCGATCGGGATCCGGAGCGTCATCGCCACTTTCCCTGCTCCGGCAGGTGACGCATCCATCGGCACGACGTCTCCCGCGAGCTTCCGTGCCTCGACCGCGGCCATCGTGAACGTCGACTGCGCGCGCGCCGCCTCGATCCGAGCCGCCTTCATCGGCTTGCCCGCCTCGGCGCAGATCGTGCGTGCGATCTCCTCGCTTCGCTCCTCGACGAGAAGCGCGGTTCGATCGAGGATCGCTGCGCGCTCGTGCGCGGGAAGCGGCTCCGCCATCGCGCGCTCGGCGGCGTCGACGGCACGGCGCGCTTCTGCTGATCCACCTCTTGCGACGCGACCGACGAGCGATCCGTCGTAGGGCGACAACACGTCGAGCCAATCACCCGTCTCGACCCACTCGCCGTCGATGAGGAGCTTCCGCTCGATCGCGGTGGTAGCCACGGTGTGAGTGTAGTGGGACACTTTCGCGCGATGGACGTTCCGGACGTGCAGTACGCCAGGAGCGGCGACGTCGCGATCGCGTATCAGGTCGTCGGTGACGGGGAGCGCGACCTCGTGCTGCTTCCGTTCCTCGCGAACATCTTCTCGCTCTGGCGGCTGTACGGGTTCGCCGATTTCGGTCGGGCGCTCGCACGCGGGCGACGTCTCATCGTGATCAATCCCCGCGGAGTCGGCCTTTCGGATCGTCCCCGAGGGTTCACGATCGAGTCGCGCATGGACGACATCAGGGCGGTCATGGACGCTGTGGGTAGTGAGCGGGCCTCTCTCCTCGGACTTGCCGAGTCAGCTGCTACGTGCGCCGTCTTCGCGGCGACGTATCCCGAGCGAGTCGACCGCCTGATCCTGTTCACACCGTACGTGCGCGGGGCCGCCGACGATGAGGCACGTGCGCGAATGCTCGAGCGGACGCGACTCGAGCGCGAACGCTGGGGAGACCGCGCCTATCACGAAGAGCTGGGCCGCGTGCTGAATCCGCAGTGGGCCGACAACCAGGAGTACCTCGACGGAGTGGTCTGGCACCACCGGCTGACGGCAAGTCCCGCCACGATCGTCGAGTTCCGCCGCATGCAGCTCGATCTCGACATCGCAGATGTTTTGCCTGCGGTTCGGGTGCCGACCCTCGTCCTCGGGAAGAAGCAGATGCGCGAGGAGGCTGCCGAGGTCGCCGCCGGCATTCCCGGAGCCGAGCACGTCGAGATCCCCGGCCAGGGCTTCGCGATCTTCGAGAACGAGTTCGGATTGGAGGCGATCGACGCGTTCTTGCAGGGAACACTGCCGCGCCGAATCCCGGACACCGTTCTCGCAACGCTCCTCTTCACCGACCTCGTCGGCTCGACGGAACGCGCCGCCGCGCTCGGCGACAGGGAGTGGCGCGACGTGCTGACTCGTCATCACGCCGACGTCCGTCGCGAGCTCGCCCGCTATCGCGGCGAAGAGGTCGACACCGCAGGTGACGGGTTCTTCTGTCGCTTCGACGGACCGGCGCGAGCGATGGCCTGCGCCCGCGCCGTGGTCGAAGGAGCAAAGGAGCTCGATCTCGACCTCCGCGCGGGGATTCACACGGGTGAGTGCGAGCTCGTCGGCGACAAGGTCGCCGGCATCGCAGTGGTCACCGGCGCCCGCATCTCGTCACTCGCCGCGCCGGGCGAGGTTCTCGTTTCGAGCACGGTAAAGGACCTCGTCGCCGGGTCCGGGTTCGCGTTCGTCGAGCGTGGTGAGCACGAGCTCAAGGGCGTCCCCGGCACGTGGCGGCTCTATGCTGTCGCCGATGGCTGAGGCCTTTGTGATCGACGCCGTGCGCTCCCCGATCGGGCGGCGCAACGGCTCCCTCTCCGACATCCGCGCGGACGAGCTCGCCGCTCAGGTCTTGAACGCGCTCGTCGGCCGCGTCGACCTCGACCCCGGACGGATCGAGGACGTGCAGATGGGGTGCGTCACGCAGGTCGGCGAGCAGGCTCTGAACGTCGGTCGCGGCGCGGTTCTCGTAGCGGGCTGGCCGGAGACGGTGTGTGCGACGACGGTCGACAGGCAGTGCGGTTCCTCCTTGCAGACGGCGTTCAACGCCGCCTCGGCGGTGCAGGCAGGTCACCTCGACCTCGTCGTTGCGGCAGGCGTCGAGCACATGACGCGCGTTCCCATGGGCTCGAACCTCGGCGACACTGGCTGGGGTGCGGTGAACGAGAAGATCGGAGAGCGCTGGCCGATCGTGCCGCAGGGGATCTCGGCAGAGGTCATCGCCGAGGAGTGGCACCTGCGTCGTGAGGCGCTCGACGAGTACTCGCTCGAATCGCATCGCCGCGCGGTCGCCGCGAGCGACGAGGGCAAGTTCGACAACGAGATCGTCCCGATCGAGGTCGGCGCCGGCGGCGCGGTCGTGCTCTTCGGCATCGACGAGACGCCGAGGCGCGACACGTCGCTCGACAAGCTGGCGTCGCTGCAGCCGGCGTTCAAGCCGGATGGTGTCGTGACCGCCGGGAACTCGAGCTCGATCGTCGACGGCTCCGCGGCGATGCTGATTGCGAGCGAGGCAGCGGTCGCGCAGCACGGGCTCGAGCCGCGTGCGCGCTTCGTCTCGTTCGGGCTCTCGGGCGTCGACCCGTACCGGATGCTCCACGGCAACCCGGAGGCGTGTGAGCGCGCCCTTGCAAAGGCGGGTCTCGGCTGGGACGACATCTCCGTCGTCGAGGTCAACGAGGCATTCGCGTCGGTCGTCCTCCAGTTCCTCGCGGACACCGGACTGCAGGAGCGCTGGGAGGCGGGAGACGTGAATCCGAACGGCGGTGGGATCTCGCTCGGTCACCCGCTCGGCGCGACCGGCGCACGCATCACGGCGACGTTGCTCAACGAGCTCGAGCGTCGCGAGGCACGCTACGGGATCGCGACGATGTGCATCGGTCAGGGGCAGGCGATCGCAGGCGTTCTCGAGCGTCTCTAGGCGATCAGCTGTACTGATGGAGTAGCTGAAATACCCGACTGGTGCTGATCGACTCTGCGGTGCATGATGTGGCCATGTTCGGATTCATCTTCATCGCTCTCATCGCTGCTCTGGTTCCGCTTGCGTATGTCGCCGGTGCGGATTCGCGCATCGACGAGGTCGCCCGCCGGCGCCGCTACAACGGCTGACGCGTACACGCTGACGGCTCCGCCGCGCGGGATAGGATCGCGCCGGTCATGACCGCTCCCGTGATTCGTCGCGTCGGTGTCGTGGGCCTCGGCGCCATGGGCGCCGGGATCGCGCAGCTGGCGATCGAGGCCGGCTACGAGACCGTCGGTCGTGAGGTCTCTCAGGAGCTCGGCACCGCCGCCAGCGAGCGCATCGCGCACTTCCTGCAGCGGAAGGTCGACAAGGATCGGATGTCGGCAGAGGGCCGCGAGTCGGCGCTCGGGCGACTCTCCACGACGACCGAGCTGTCGGCCTTCGCGGACTGCGATCTCGTGATCGAGGCGATCGTCGAGGACCTCGGCGCCAAGCTCGAGCTCTTCACAGCGCTCGAGAGCATCGTCCGTCCCGACGCGATCCTCGCGACGAATACGTCGGCGCTGTC
>DATKBJ010000026.1:0-26736 GCA_035514135.1 Gaiellaceae bacterium
TCAGCGAGCACGAACCTGCCCAACGGGGCAGAGCTCACGGTATCCATCGACAGTCCCGCAGACGGGACGGAGTTCCTCGCCGACGGCGCCCCGGTTCCGGTGCCCGTCAGCGGGACGGCGTCGATCGGCGTCGGAGACCCGCAGGCAACGATCGTGTACGTGTTCGACGCGTCCGGCAGCACGGGCAACTCGGGAGGTGCGTGCGGAACGATTCTCGCGTGCGAGAAGACGTTCTTCACAGGGTTGAACTCGGCGGCCGCGGCAAGCGGCTCGGTGAACCAGATCGGTCTCGCTGTCTTCGGCGCCGACTCCGTGTCGGCGGACCTGACGCCGGCGGCCGGTGACGTTGCGCTCGGCGATCCTGACGACGGCAATACCGCCATCGACTCGATCGTGCTGACCGGCGGCGGCTTCGGCTACCAGGTCGGCCAGTACACGGTGAAGAACGGCAACGCGGACGGCACGAATTACGCCGCTGCGCTGCAACAGGCGCTGGCGATCCTCGGCTCGAGCTCGGATCCGAGCAAGTTCCTCGTGTTCGCGTCGGATGGGCTCTCCAACCAGGGCGGCCTCGCGGCGTTCAATGCCGCGGTCGCCGCGCTTGCGGGCAGCGGCACGGTCGCAAACTCGATCGCGATCGGTGCGTCTGCCTCCTGCACGGGCGGAACCGATGGCGAGCTCGGGGACATCGCCGTGAACGGCGGGCAGTGCTTCAACGTGCCGGATCCGAACGACCTCCCCGATCTCATCCCGAACCTGATCGGCTCGACGCTCACGAAGGTCGAGATGAGCGTGGACGGCGGAGCGCCGACGCTGCTGACGACTGTCCCGCCGACGCCTGCCGCCGGCCCGGTGACGGTCTCGTACTCGACCAATACCGCCGGTCTTGCTCCGGGGACGCACGAGATCTGCGTGACGGCCTTCGGAGCCGATGTCACAGGCGGCAGCGCCGACGTCGAGACGTGCGTGAACGTCGATGTCTACGACCTCGTGCTCACGCCTGCCACAGCGACGAACGAGCTCGGGTCGGACAACTCGCACACGGTCACGGCGACGCTGAACGGTCCTGCGGGATCGGTCGGCGGTTACCTCGTCGACTTCACGGTGGGTGGACAGAACGCGGGTGCCACTGGAGTCTGCAACCCGGTGGCGTGCGCGACCGACGCCGCCGGAGTGGTCACGTTCACGTACTCGGTCCCGATCGCGCCCGGCAGCATCGGCGTCGACACGATCACGGCCGAAGTGACGTTGAACGCTCCGACCGGAGCGACCGACACCGAGCAGGCCACGAAGGAGTGGGAGGACACCACGCCGCCGGTGGTCACGTGCGAGCCGACGACGAACCCGTCCGGCAAGAACATCCCGCCGGCCGGGAACAACCCGAAGAGCGGGCAGAATCCCGATGGGTTCTACGTGCTGCTCGCGACCGACGACGTCGATCCGAACCCGGAGATCACGGTCTCGGACACTGGGTCGAGCTTCGTTTTCGGGCCGTACGAAGACGGTACGAAGATCAAGCTGACCCAGGCACCCGGAGCGACGCCGAACGCGAAGCCTGGCCCGGGTGAGATCGACTGGCACATCACGCTCTCCGGAGACGCCGTCGTCACCGCGACGGACGGCTCGGGCAACAGCGCGAGCGTGAACTGCCTCGTTCCGCCTCCGCCGAAGTAGCTCGAGGGGTTGGACGGAGCGAGAGGGGCCTGCGCAAGCGGGCCCCTCTCGCTTGCCGCGGTTGCCGGGTCGTTGCCTGCGGGTGTCGAGCCGGTGAACGACCTTGTGGGCGCACCTCATCTGTGCGAAGGAGTGCTCATGCGCCACGCGCTCATTGCACTGCGCACGACCCCGACGAATGAGTCGATCACACGCGCCGGCGCCGGCGATGCACACTGGGAACTCATGACTCCGGAGGCGGCGCTCGGAGCGCTCGGGCCCGGCGATGCGGCGCTCGGACGCCTGGACGTGCTGCCGACCCTCGACGGGATCGACGACGGCGTATGGGCACTCGGTACGCTCGAGGCGCGCGGAGTCTGTGTCCTGAACGACGCATCGGCGCTCTACGCGACACACGACAAGCTCCTCACCGCTCGGCTCCTTCGCCGGTTCGACGTGCCACACCCGAGAACCGCGCACGTTCGGCCGGATCGTCCGTTCCCGGCGCTGCGGCCTCCGGTCGTCGTCAAGCCTCGCTTCGGCAGCGGAGGAGTAGCGGTCACGCGCTGCGAGGACGAAGCCGCCCTCGTCGAGGCGCTGGCGCTCCTGTCGGGGACGCCGTGGTTCGAGCAGCAGGGCGCGCTCGTCCAGGAGCTGGTGCAGCCGCAGGGTTACGACCTTCGCATCCTCGTCGCCGCACAGCGGATCGTCGGCGCGCCATCTTCCGGATTGCCGCACCCGGCGAGTGGCGCATGAACATCGCGCTCGGCGGAGTCCGCCGTCCCGTCTCGAACCCGCCGCAGCAGGCGTGCGAGATCGCGCTGGCCGGTGCGCGGGCTGTAGGCGCCGCACTCGTCGGTGTCGACCTCGTGCCGGACGCCGACGGCAACTGGACGGTCATCGAGTTGAACGGCGCAGTCGAGTTCACGGCCGAGTACCAGGCGGCGGGCGACATCTTCGGGAGCGTCGCATCGGAGCTCGCACGTCACGCCATGGTCGGCCTCGCGTCGCTCACCGCCGCATAGCGGTCAGCGTCGGCCGTCTCGGGTGCTACCAGCCGCCGGGAGGCACGACGTAGACGGCGACGCCGAGACCCGGCAGCTTGTCGGTCACGAGATCGCCGAGCGGCTTCACCGTGCGGCCGTCGCGGAACACGCGAAGCTTCCGTCCGCCGAGGCCGGGGACGGAGAAGGCGGCCGTCGCATCCGACGTCGAAGTGTTGGCGGCGATGATGTAGGTTGCGCCGTTGTATCGGCGAGCGCCGACGCGGACGGGGCCGTCGGTCGACCAGTTCACCTTCGCCACCGGCGCCAGGAGCGCAGGTGCGAGCGCGAGGATCTCGCGGTTCGTGAGGCGGACCTCGCCGCGGATGTCCTCGGCCCACCAGTCCGGGAAGTAGCCGATCCCGCGCGCTCCGCCGGCGATCGCGAGCCACGTCTCGGCGCGGACGACGGTCGGTGTCGGACCCTCGTTCTCGCGGCAGTGCTCCATCGGGCCTGCTTCGATCCACTGGAACGTCGGCTTGCCGCCGGTCAGGCCGATGAGCTCGCGCTGCATCCAATACACGTTGTCGATGAAGCTGAGCGAGCAGCGAACCTCGACGGGGTATGTGTCGAAGCCGATGACGTCTGCGCTCTCAAAGAACGCCGGATAGATCTCCTTGCCGTACGGTCCGGCGGCGGCGTTGACCGAGAACTTGTCGGTGAGCGTGAGGAATGTGACGCGCCCCGCGCCCTTCGGCTGGGGAAGACTCTTCGCGTTTCCGACGGAGACGTCGGCTTCATCCTGGAGGTGCCAGCCGACCTTGCCTGGGCCAGAGATGCCGGGCGTCTTCGCGTCCACCGTCGACATGGCGCGGCCCGCGAGCCTGGCGAACTGCTCGCTCGGGCCGTCGCAGCTCACGCCGAGGAAGAGGTTGATGCCCGCACCCAGCGACGTCGGGTAGTACGCCGGGCACTGCCGCCAGACCATGCGCGGGAACACGGCGTTCCCGTTGATGCGGAGCGGAGACGAGTTCTCGAGCGTCGGTGTCCCCGCCGGAAGACTCGAGGTCGGCTGCCCGGGCGGCGTTGGTGTGACTCCGGGTGGGACGGAAGGCGGTAGGACGAACGGCGATCCAGCTCCTGCGGTCTGTTTCGCCTCCGCTGCGAGCGGGACGGCGGTCGCGGCCGTCGAACCGGGCCACGGGCTCGTCTGGAACGATCCGCGTGCTTCGGAGGTCAGCCCGTTCCGTCCTCGGGTGACGACGCGGAAGCGGTACGTCGTCGCGGGCTCGAGGCCGGCGAGAGTCGTACGCGAGTGGAGTGCGGCGTGCGCGACCGTCGTCGGCGACCAGATGCCGTATCGGTCGTCGACTCCGACCTCGAGCACGACCCGTCCGGCGTCCGGGATGCGCCACCTCACGACGGCTGAGAAGGGGTGCGTCTCGACGGAGATGACTTCAGGCCCGACGTTTCGGGTGGCGTTCGCACCGCTCGAGGCGAGCGCACATACGGCGCTCAGCGCAAGCAGGATCAGGGCAGCCGAACGCCGCAGCATGCGATTAACGTCGGCACCCTGTCGAGTGTCACGCGTCCCTCGATCGAGGGACGGCCGTGTTGTCCCATGGGACAGTCAGGGGTCAGACCCCTACGGGTCTGACCCCTGACTCGCGATCGACGCGCACCACGACCACCCTTGCGTCGGGTTGAACCAGACGACGAACGCAGGCGCCATCACGAGGGCGATGGCCGTGGCGACGCGCGTTAGGCGGCGCCACTGGCCGGCGAGCTCACTCGAGAGCTGGGCGTGCTGGAAAACCCCACGGGCTGCGCTTCGCTCGCCACCGGTGACATGCTTCGACGCCTCGACGGGCGGAAGGCTTGTGACGGCTGGTAGCGTCGCGCCGTGTCCAGTGCGGTCATGACCACCAGCGAGGGGACGATCGAGCTCGAGCTCTTCGACGAGGACGCTGCGAAGACGGTCGAGAACTTCACGAAGCTCGCGGGTGAGGGCTACTACGACGGTCTCGTCTTCCATCGCGTGATCCCCGATTTCATGATCCAGGGTGGGTGCCCCCGCGGGGACGGGACGGGCGGTCCCGGCTACTCGTTCGAGGATGAGTTCAACCACCATCCCGTCGCGCGCGGCTACCTCGCGATGGCGAACTCGGGCCCGAACACGAACGGCTCGCAGTTCTTCATCGTCACCGTGGACGACGCGTCGTGGCTGAACGGCAAGCACACGGTGTTCGGGCGCGTGACGTCTGGGCAAGACGTCGCCGATGCGATCTCGCTCGTCGAGCGCGACGGCCGCGATCGACCGGTCGAGCCGGTCGTCATCGAGTCGATCACGGTCGCCTGACCGTCCGAGACATGTCTTGGGGTCTGACCCCGGAACTTGTCACGGGCAGGCACGTCCTGATACGTCAGGCATCGGCTCAGCTCTGCGGAGTCGTGCACTGGGGTCTGACCCCGGGTCTGACCCCTGGGTGTCCGCTTCGGACTAGGCTCCGGGCCGTGGAGCTCGAGGGCAAGGCGGCGGTCGTCACGGGTGCGTCGAGTGGGTTCGGTGCGGCCACGGTGCGCAAGCTGCGCGAGGCCGGCGTGCGCGTCGTCGGCGGCGCTCGGAGGGTCGAGCGGATCGACGCGGAGCTCGCGCTGCCGCTCGACGTGACCGACGAGGAGAGCTGCGCGGCGTTCGTCACGCGTGCCGCGGCCGAGTTCGGCGGGATCGACATCCTCTACAACAACGCCGGACTCGCGCTCGGTCGCTATCCCTTCACCGAGTCGAATCCGGAGGACGAGGCGACCGTGCTGCATACGAACGTCGACGGCGCGATCCGGATCACGCGCCTGGCGCTCCCGCACGTCCGCGACGGAGGTCACATCCTCTTCACGGGCTCGATCGCCGGCCGGCAGGCGTACCAGAACGCCGCCGTCTACGTGGCCGCGAAGTTCGCGCTGCGTGGCTTCGTCTACGGCCTGCGCGAGGACCTTCTCGGACGTCCGATCCGCATCACGACGGTCGATCCAGGGCTGGCGAAGACGGAGTTCTCGCTCGTGCGCTTCAAGGGTGACGAGGCCGCGGCAGACGCTCCCTACCAGGGCGTCGAGCCGCTGACCGCGGACGACGTCGCCGAGTGCGTTCTCTTCGCCCTCACGCGGCCGCTGCACGTGAACATCGACGAGATCGTGATCAAGGCGCTCGCGCAGTCCAGCGGCGGCCGGATCGTTCGCAGCGAGGACTGAGCCCGCCTTCGATGCTCACGATCCTCGAAGGATCGACGTTCTGCATCTCGGACGACCGCGGCGACATCGCCGCCGACACGCGCGGCTTCTTCGCGCACGACACGCGGTTCCTCTCGCGGTTCGTTCTCCACGTGGGAGGTGCCGCGCCGCTCCTGCTCTCGTCGGGTCGCGTCGAGCACTTCAAGGCGGCTTTCTACCTCCGCAATCGCACGGCCAACGGGCTGCCGAAGGACTCGATCTCGATCGCCCGCGAGCGCTTCGTCGGCACGGGTTTGCAAGAGCGGATCGCAATTCGCAACGAGAGCCCGAACCGGATCGAGCTCGCCGTCGCTCTCGAAGCCGAGGCCGACTTCGCAGACATCATCTCGGTGAAGCACCACGACTTCTCGCTCGGGGATCCCGACCTCGCGCAGGAGCTTCCCTCACCGGCCCCGACGACGCACGACGAGGCGCGGCGGCAGCTCTCGATCGTCGATCCGCGCGGCGACCTCGGGACGCAGCTCGTCTTCTCGAAGTCGGGATTGCTCGACGGCAACGCGATGACGTACGCCCTGACCCTCGAGCCGCACGAGCGCTGGGAGCTCTCGGTCGACATCCGCCCGTGGCTGAACGAGGAGCTCGAGACCTTCGAGCAGCTCGACGAGGAGCGAGAGACCGCGACCGACGTCGTGGCCGCGTGGACGCTCCGGGTCCCGCGTGTGCGCGGCGGTTGGGAGAGCTTGCGCCGCGCCTTCGACCGCTCCATCGCCGACCTCGCCGCGTTGCGGATGCGCACGGGCGAGTATCGGCGACCGCTGTTCGCCGCAGGGATGCCGTGGTTCATGACCGTCTTCGGGCGCGACACCGCGATCACGTCGCTGCAGACGCTTCTCCTCGGGCCGGAGATCGCAGTCGGCGCACTCGACGCGCTCACGGATCTTCAGGCGCTCGAGGAGGACCCGTCCATCGACGCGGAGCCGGGCAAGATCGTCCACGAGGTGCGCGAGGGTCGCTGCGCCGAGACGTGGTTCCCGCGCTACTACGGCTCGATCGACTCGACACCTCTCTATCTCGTGCTGCTCGCAGAGACCTGGCGCTGGACCGACGACGCGACGTTTGCCCAGCGGATGCGTGAGCCGGCGCTGCGTGCGCTCGAGTGGATCGACCGCTACGGCGATCGCGACGGAGACGGCTTTGTCGAGTACAGCCGCATGGTCGACTCGGGGCTCGCGAACCAGTCGTGGAAGGACTCCGGCGACTCGCAGCGCTTCCACGACGGGTCGTACGCCGAGGCGCCGATCGCGGCCGTCGAGGTGCAGGGGTACGTCTACGACGCCAAGCGCGGCTTGGCCGAGCTCGCACGCGAGGTCTGGCGTGACCAGGCGCTCGCGGAGCGGCTCGATCGCGAGGCCGACGAGCTCCGAAAGCGCTTCGACGAGGCGTTTTGGGTCGACGAGCGCGGCGGCTTCTTCGCGCTCGCGCTCGATGGGCGCAAGCGGCGCGTCGATTCGCGCTCCTCGAACATGGGTCACCTCCTCTGGAGCGGGATCGTGCTGCCGGAACGCGTCAGCGCAGTCGCCGATCAGCTTCTCTCCGAGGATCTGTGGACCGGCTGGGGCATCCGCACGATGGCGAGCGACGCGGCGGCGTTCAACCCGATCAGCTACCACAACGGAACCGTGTGGCCGCACGACACGGCCCTCGGCGCGTGGGGCCTCGCGCGCCACGGCTACACGGCGGAGGCGCGGCGTATCGGACGCGCGCTCATCGAGGCCGCCGGGCACTTCGACTGGTCGCTGCCAGAGGTCTTCGCCGGCTACGCGCGCGACGAGACGCCGTTCCCGATCGCGTATCCCACCGCGGCCCGCCCGCAGGCCTGGGCCGCCGGAACACCCATCCTGCTCGTCCGCGTGCTTCTCGGGATCGAGCCCGACCGCGAGCGCCAGCGGCTCGTCTCGACGGTCACGGACGAGCTGCCGAGCTGGCTTGACGGGCTGCGCATCGAGGGCCTTCGCGCGTACGGCCGTACGTGGACCGTCGCCGTGGAGCGCAGCCGTGTAACGATCACGGAAGGCGTATGAGAATCGGCCTCGTCTGTCCCGTGTGGTTTCCCGTCCCGCCGGCTGGATACGGGGGCACCGAACGCATCGCCGCGCTCCTTGCCGACGGGCTCGTCGACGCCGGACACGACGTGACGCTCTTCGCGTCGGGTGACTCGCAAACGCGGGCACGGCTCGAATCCGTGTTCCACACCGCGCCGAGCGAGTGGATCGGCCACACGTACTGGGAGATGCAGCACTCGGTGCATGCCTTCCGCAAGGCCGACGAGTTCGACGTCCTCCACGACCACACCGGAATGCTCGGGCTGGCGTTCGGCGGGCTCATCGACGTCCCGTTCTGCCACACCGTTCATGGGCCGCTCGACGGACAGCCGGGCCGCATGTACGAGCAGGTGCTCGAGCTCGCGCCCAACGCGAAGCTCATCTCCATCTCGATGAACCAACGGAAGCCCAAGCCGAACCTGCCGTGGATCGCGAACTGCCCCAATGCGCTCGACCTCTCGATGTTCCCGTTCCGGCGCAAGCCGGGCGGCGACTACCTCGTGTTTCTCGGGCGCATGAGCCCAGACAAGGGGGCACATCGAGCTCTCGCGGTCGCCCTCGAGATGGAGCTCCCGCTCAAGATCGCTGCCAAGTGCCGAGAGCCCCTCGAGATTCGCTACTTCGACGAGTTCATCCGCCCGCACCTCGGCGGCTCCATCGAGTACGTCGGCGAGGTCGGGCACGCGGACAAGGTCGAGCTGCTCATGGGCGCACGGGCGCTCATCTCGCCGATCGACTGGGAGGAGCCCTTCGGCCTGATGATGATCGAGGCGATGGCCTGTGGCACGCCGGTCATCTCGACGCGGCGAGGTGCCGTGCCAGAGATCGTCGACCACGGCCGGACGGGGGTCATCGTCGACAACTACCGCGACATGGAGGACGCGAGCGTGCTCGAGCTCGCCGATTCGCTCGACCCGGTCGTGATCCGCAAGGAGGTCGAGGCGCGGTTCTCTCCCGAGATCATGGTGGCGAACTACGTCGCCGCGTACGAGGCGACGATCGCAGCCAACGTGTGAGGCTTCGCTCCCGCTACGACCCGGAGATCCTCGGGCTCGCGCTGCCAGCCCTCGGCGCGCTCGCCGCGGAGCCCCTCTACCTCCTCGTCGACACCGCGATCGTCGGGCACCTCGGCCGTCCGCAGCTCGCTGCGCTCGGCATCGCGTTCGTGATCCTCGGCGGGACATTCGCGATCTTCAACTTCCTCCAGTACGGGACGACCGCCCAGGTGGCGCGTGCAGGCGGCGCGGGGGAGCAGGAGACGGCGAGGCGGCTCGGTGCCCAAGCCGTCTGGCTGTCCCTCGCCTTCGGCATCGCAGTCTCGGCGCTCATAGCCCTGCTGGCCGAGCCGCTCGTCTCGCTCATGGGTGGCGAAGGGCAGGCTGGCGAGTACGCGGTCACGTACCTGCGCATCGCCGCCGTCGGCTTTCCGGCGGCGTTCCTCGCCCTCGGTGCACAGGGATACCTCCGCGGCGTGGCGGACCTGCGGACGCCGCTCGTCATCCTCATCGCGGGCAACATCGCAAACGTCTTCCTCGAGCTTCTCTTCGTCTACGGCTTCGACTGGGGGATCGCCGGCTCGGCGTGGGGCACAGCGATCGCGCAGCTCGGGATGGGTGCGGCGTTCGTCGTCGTCGTGCTTCGGCGGCTCGAGCCCGGTGAGGCGAGGCTGCGGCTCGGTCTCGCGCGGCGAGTGCTCTCGCTCGGCAAGTGGATCTTCGTCCGCACGAGCGCTCTCATGCTCTCGTTCGTGCTCGCAGGCGCCGTCGCCACGCGCTTCGGCGATGCATCCATCGCCGCGCACCAAATCGCCTTCCAGCTGTGGATCTTCCTTGCGCTCGTTCTCGACTCGCTCGCGATCGCCGGGCAGATCATCGTCGGGCGCGAACTGGGTGCCGGGCGGCGCGAGGAGGCCTACGGCGCGAGCGAGCGCATGATCTGGCTGTCGGTCGCCCTCGGTGGAGCGTTCACCGTGATCGTGTTCCTGCTCGCAGGAGTCTTGCCGCGCGTGTTCACGGGCGACGCGTCGGTGCTCGCGGAGGCGGCGCTCCTGTGGCCGTTGTTCGCGCTGATGCAGCCGCTCAACGGCGCGGTCTTTGCGCTCGACGGGATCCTCATCGGCGCGAGCGACGGACCGTTTCTCGCACTGTCGATGGTGGCTGCGTTCGCTGCGTGCGCGGCCGTGCTTCTCGCCGCCCTCGAAGCCGACTGGGGGATCCGCGGCGTGTGGGCGGCGCTAGTCGTCTTGATCGTCGTGCGGCTGGCGTTGATGACGACGCGGTTCCGACGTGGCCGCTGGCTCGTGACGGGCTGGGCGTGAACGTCCTCGGCGGCGAGCTCGAGCCCTGCTCCGTCGATCCGGTGACGGGCTACTTCCGTGACGGGTACTGCCATACGGCGGGCTCCGACCTCGGGTTCCACGTCGTGTGCGCGGTCATGACCGAGGAGTTCCTCGAGTTCTCCGTCGCCGCGGGGAACGACCTCGTGACGCCGCAGCCGCAGTGGATGTTCCCCGGGCTACGGCCGGGTGATCGCTGGTGCGTGGTCGCGTTGCGCTGGCAGGAGGCGCTCGAAGCGGGGGTCGCCCCGCCGGTCGTGCTCGAGGCGACACACGCGTCGGCGCTCGAGTTCGTCTCGATGGCCGACCTCGAGGCGCACGCCTTCGAGGGCTAGGCGGCTTCGCGGCGCTTGCGCCAGTAGCGCTCGAGCCCGCGGAAGCTGTGCCAGAAAGGGATGGCTCCGTCGTAGTCCTCGACGAGATCGGGGTCGACCTGTTCGACGTCGTAGCGCGCGGCTGCAACGAACGTCTCCTCGTCCATCCCGTCCTCGACCCGCTCCGCCCAGGTTCTCAGCGTCTCGCGGAGCCTCGCGAGGTGTTCCTCGACGTCGTCGAACGCGCCGTAGTGGATGAGAGCGAGGCGGCCAGGCCCACGGCGCTCGATCTCTCGGATCGTCCGCTCCCACGAGTCGAGATCGATTTCGGGCGGCGGACAGGGTGGGACGACGAAGTTGCCCGGAGTGATGCGTGCTCCGGCGGCATCCCCCGCGTAGAGCGTTCCGTCGGCATGGAGGTAGGCCACGTGATGCGAGGCGTGACCGGGCGCCGGGAAACACGCGAGGCCGACGACATCGTCGGCGACGACGTGGACGTTCTCCTCCGGAACCGGCGCGAGCTCACCCCAGAGCTCGTCGAAAGCGTCGCCGTACAGGCGCCGCGCGCTCGCTTCCAGCCGAGAGGGGTCGATCAGGTGCGGCGCGCCGATCTCGGAGACGTGCACCTGCAGCTCGGGGTGCTTGCGGACGAGACCGCCGGCCGCTCCTGCGTGGTCGAGGTGAATGTGGGATAGCAGGAGGTGCCGCACGTCCGTGAGCGCGAGCCCGCGTGCGTCGAGGCCGGCCTCGAGCGTGGGGATACAGGGCGAGGGCCCGCAGTCGAACAGCGCCAGTCCGTCATCGGTCTCGAGGACGTACGAAGCGATGATGTGCGGGCGAAAGTGGAGGAGATCGATGGGGTCGTGCGTCATCCCGCGAGCGCCGACTCGAGATCCTCGATGAGATCGTCCGCCGACTCGATGCCCACGGAGAGGCGGATGAGCGTGGGCGGCACCGCAAAGGGCGCGTCCGCGGTCGAGGCATGTGTCATCCGGGCGGGATGCTCGATGAGGCTCTCGACGCCGCCGAGGCTCTCGGCGAGCTTCCAGATCTTCGTCCGCGCGACGAGATCCACCGCTTCGGCCTCGTCGTCGAGGAGGAACGAGACCATCCCGCCGAAGCTGCGCATCTGACGAGCGGCGACCGTGTGGCCAGGGTGCGAGGCCAGGCCGGGATAGAGGACGCGCACGACGCGCGGGTGGCGCTCGAGGAAGGCGGCGACGGATGCGGCGTTCGCGCAGTGGCGTTCCATCCGCACCGCGAGCGTCTTCACGCCGCGCAGCACGAGCCACGCGTCGAACGGCCCCGGTACGGCGCCGAGCGACTTCTGCAGGAACGCGAGCTGCTCGCCGAGCCCGTCGTCGTTCGTCGCGACGAAGCCGCCGATGACGTCGGAGTGGCCGCCGAGGTACTTCGTCGTCGAGTGGAGCGCGACGTCGGCGCCGAGTGAGAGCGGCTGCTGGAGGTACGGCGTCGCGAACGTGTTGTCGACGATCACGAGTGCGCCGACCGCGTGCGCTGCCTCCGACGCCGCCGCGATGTCGACGATGTTCAGCGCGGGGTTGGTCGGCGTCTCCAACCAGACGAACTTCGTCCGCTCGTCGAGGTGCCCGGAGAGGCCCGTCGAGATCTCCTCGGGTGCGAGGAATGTGAAGCGATAGCCCTTCGGCTCGTAGACCTGCGTGAACATGCGGTAGACCCCGCCGTACACGTCGTTGACCGCGACGACGTGGTCGCCCGGCGAGAGTAGGTGCATGAGCGTGGTCACGGCGCCGAGGCCCGACGAGAACGCGCGCCCGTGGGCCGCGCCCTCGAGCGAGGCGATGCACTCCTGCAGCGCCGTTCGCGTCGGGTTGCCGACGCGGGCATAGTCGTAGCCCTTGTGGACGCCGACCGCTTCCTGCACGTACGTGGAGGTCTGGTAGATCGGCGTCGTGATCGCACCCGTCGCTGGGTCCGGCTCCTGGCCCTCGTGGATCGCGCGGGTCTCGAAGTGCATCGCTCGCGGATGCTACTGACGAGGTTCCGTGTCGCCGGCGGCCCCGTGGGCAGATCGGCGCTCACTCTCGACGATCGAGTGCCAGGCACTTCGTGACACCGGACGGCTCTGCTGGCTCGGATCCGGGGCGCGTGAGCCTCAGCCGGTGATGCGAGCTGCCCCGAGCCAGCCCGCGAGGCTCGCGAGCGCCTCGTCTGCGCGCGACGTGTCTCCCCAGGCGCCCAGCACCTCGAGCCCGCGCGACTTGCGATCGAAGCGCGGCTCGATCCGCCCCACGAGACGGTTGCCGACGAGGATCGGGAGGACGTAGTAACCGTGCTCGCGCTTCGCCGGCGGCACGTACATCTCGAGGCGGTAGCGAAAGTCGAAGAGCGCCTCGGCGCGGTCGCGGTCGTGGATCAGGCGGTCGAACGGAGAGAGGAACGTGACGCGATCCGGAATCGGTCCGTCGTCCGCCTCGCGGTGCGCCTCCCAGCCCTTCGGTGTGAGCCGGACGCCGAGGGCGCGGAAGCGCTGCTCGGCGAGGATGCGGTCGGCCACCCGGACCGAGACGGGGTCGACGTCCGGGTACCAGCGCTCGGCCAGATCCCAGAGGCGCTGCTTGCCTTGGCGGCCCGCGACCGCGACGACGCCGTACGCGTGCAGGATCTCGAGCAGCAGCGAGACGCTCCGTTCTCCGTACCACCCGTGCGACGGCCAGTCCCGCTTCGCGTCGCCCTCGATCTCGCGCGAGAGCATCGGCCCGTCTCGCTCGAGCTCCCGCAGAACAAACCGCTTGAATGCAGCGTTCGCCTTCAGGAACTCCGCCCCGCGGCGCTCGTGCGCGTACTGGCGGCGTCGCCTTCGCCGCCGCATACGCGCCTGCACGAGCGGCAGCGACTCGATCGGCCAGATGTACGCGTTCCACTCGAACAGCGCCTTCTCTTCCCAGAGCAGTCGATCGAGATCCTCGACGTCGTATGGCCCGAGGCGGCTCCAGAGGACGAGCCGCTGCGGTGGGGCGACGGTCGAGATCGGATCGAGCTGGAGGAAGCCGAGCCGTCGCACCGTGTCGAGGACGGAGGTCGCCGATCCGTCCAGGAGTTGCGCGCGAACCGCGATCCGTCTCGCCTCGTCGGTGGAGACGAGCCTCATGCGTGCTCCCGCTCCCGCTGGAGGCGCCAGCGCTGCTCGTCACCGGCGGCGGACTCCACGGGTGTCTCGGCAGCGCGCGTGTCGTGCCAGTGGGCGTAGCGCGAGGCGAGCGGCGCCGCGGTCACTCCATGCGCGAGCACCGACAGCCCGACAGTGACGAACACCGTCGTCAGGATCACCGCCTCGCCGGGCAAAGTCTCCTCCTCGAGCAGTAGGAGCGCGAACACGATCGATGCCGCGCCGCGCGGCCCGAACCAGCCGAGGAAGGCGACGGTCGGGCGGCGTGCGCCTGTGCCGAGCATCGCGACCGCCACGGGAACCATGCGCACGAGCGTGAGGCTGAGCACGGCATAGAGGGCGATCTGCCAGCTCAGCTCTCCGAGCGCGGGGGAGAGCACGACTGCTCCGAAGACGACGAACGTGATCGCTGCGAGCACGGCACCCGTCTGTTCCATGAGGTACGAAACGTCTCCTCCCCGCCGGCGGCGCAGGCCGCCGAACACGAGACCTCCGATGAACGCGGCGATGAAGCCCGAGCCGCCGATCGCCTCGGCGAGGCCGAACGCCAGCAGCGCGCCCGCGAGCGGGACGACCTGCAGCCATGTGTCGTCGATGAAGCGTCGCCGCCCTGCACGAACGACGACGACCGCCGCCGCAACACCCGCAACAACACCGCCGAGCACGCCGAGCCCGATCTTCTCGACGACCAGCACCACCGCTACGCCCTCTCCGATCGCGCCGTCCTCAGCCAGGGCGACTGCGAGCGCAACGAAGAAGAACGGCACGCAGATGCCGTCGTTGAGACCGCTCTCGACGTTCAGGCTCTGGCGGATCCGGACCGGCAGTCGGGACGACGTCACGACGGCCTGTCCGAGCGCGGCGTCGGTCGGCGCGAGGATGATCGCCACGACGAGCGCCTCCGGCCACGAGAGGTCGCCGAGGACGGCAAGCGCGACGAGGAAGCCTGCGAGGATGGTCAGCGGCAGCCCGATCCCGAGCAGCCGCACCGGAATCCCGAGCGTGCGCCTCAAGGCCGCGAGGTCGATCCTGGAAGCGTCCGAGAAGAGGACGACCGTCAGCGTCGCCTCGGCCAGGAGCGTCACCTGATGCTGGGTGACCTCTGTGCCGACGAGGTCGAGCGCTTCGACGCCGACTACGAGGCCCGCGGCGGTGAAGACCAGTGGCGCCGTGATCGGCGTCCCCTCGGTACGTCTCGAGATCGCGGCAAACCCGAGCAGGATCAGCGCGACGACGACGAGCTCCCAGTGCACGCCCAGAGCTTCGCAGCCCGGTGGCGCAGAATGCACGGGTGACCGCCGTCGACCTCTACTGGCTGCCACTCGGCGCGGGCGTCCACTCGGTTCGCGTCAACGGGCGCGTGTTCGAGTGGCTCGGTCGCGCCGCGAGCGCCGCCCCGCGCGGCCTGCGACCTTTACCACTCGGCGCTCGAGGTGCTTCTCGGGGGCGAGCGGTTCGTGCTGGCGCAGTGGTGTTATTCCCGACGTCGACGAGGCGGTGGAGAGCCCTCGCCGCGTGACGGCCGAGCCGGCGACCGCGCGGCAGGTGCTGGAGCTCGTCGGGCGCGCGCCGGTGGCGGTCTGGGGCCGTGACGCGCTCGGTGCGGGAGATCGTGGTCGCGCGTCGCTAACGCTGAACGCGCTCGAGCTCGATCGTGCGTCGCAGCCGGTCCAGCGCGCGGTCGAGTGCGTCGTCGAGGGCGGCTGAACGCCGTGCGCCACTTTCGGGATGGAACGCCTTCACGACGAGCGCGCCGTCGCCTCTCTCCGACTTGAGATCGGCCCGGCCGACGATTCGGTCGCGCCAGAGGAAGGGCAGCACGTAGTAGCCGAACTGGCGCTGGGGCGCCGGCTTGTACACCTCGATGAGGTGGTCGAAGCCGAGGACGCGGCGTGCGAACGGCCGGTCCCAAAGGAGGTTGTCGAACGGGGAGAGAAGGACGGCGGCGGTCGGCCGGGGAGGGGCGAGATCGGCTCCCGCAGGCACGAGGACGTCGGCCCCGCCGTCGTCGACACGGACGCGTTCGAGCACTCCGTCGGCGACGAGGCTCTCGACGTGTGCACTGATGCGCGCGGTGCCGCCCCGAAGCCGCCAGTGCTCGACGATCCCGGACTCCGTGAGTGCGCCGCGGGCACGCACCGCGCGGACCGATAGCTCGCGCAGGCGGGTGGGCTCGTCCGGCTCGGGCGCGTCGAGAACCTCCCGCGGGATGACCCGTTCGGCCAGGTCGTACAGGCGCTGGAACCCGCTCACGCGTCCGGCGATCACCACCTCGCCGGCGTTCCAGAGCGCCTCGAGCATGACCTTCGCGGGCTTCCAGTTCCACATGCCCCCACCGCCTTTCCCCTCGAAGTCCCGCGACGCGATCGGGCCGCGCTCCTGCACGGCGGCCCGAACCTCCGCGGCGAGCTCGGGGTTCTTCCCGATGACGTCGCCGTGCCACGGGTGGCGATCCCGCATCGGGGCCTGGAAGAGCGGCCACTCCTCGACCGGGATCAGGCACGCCTCGTGCGCCCAGTACTCGAAGATGCGGCCCTGGCCGAGAAGGCGCGAGACCGTCTCGCGCGGGTATGCGCCGACGCGGGAGCCGAGCACGATCCGGTGGCTGCGCTCGACCGCGGTGATCGAGTCGAGCTGAACGCACGAGAGCGCGCGGATCGTCGCCTCGACCTCGCCACGGGTTCCCGAGCGGCTCCGGGATGCGTAGGCCTGGGCGTGGATCGCGATGCGGCGGAGGGAAGTGAGCGAGACGGTGCGCACGGCGCTGGCACGCTAGCGAGTGCCCTTACTCCTTACCCGGCCCTGATGCCGTGCTAACGGGAGGGTCGTACGTTCAGAGCGTGATCAGAGCGATCCTGGCGACGACGGTCGTGTGTGTCTCCGCGGTGGCCGGGGCCTTCGCGGCCCCGACCGCGCCGGGTGAGACAACCGCGGACTGCGCTCGCACGTCGACCGGGCTCGTGCCGCTCAAGGACCTCGGCGCAGAGGGTTACAAGGGCTTCGGGGGCGGTCTGTATCCGGGTGGTGCGAACGCTCCCACCGGGCGCTACCTCGCGCAGGGCAGTGCTGCCGCACGTGGAGTCGTGCCCCGCGTGGCCGGCGGGAAGCCCGATCCGGACGGGCGGATCGTCCTCCTCTCGATCGGGATGTCGAACACGACCCAGGAGTTCCAGGCCTTCACGCGATCCGCGGCGGCGGATGCGACGACGAGCCCGCGCATGCTCCTCGTGGACGGTGCGCAAGGAGGTCAGGACGCTCAGCGGATCGCTGATCCCTCGGCGCCGTTTTGGGCGCGCGTCGACGAGCGCCTCGCGCGCGCGGGCGCGACCGCGAGGCAGGTTCAGGTCGTCTGGCTGAAGCAGGCGATCGCGCGCGAGACCCGTTCCTTCCCGGCTGACGCACGCGGTCTGCAGGCGAGCCTTCGTTCGATCGTCTCGATCATGCGCGCCCGCTACGCGAATCTGAAGCTCGTCTTCCTCTCGAGCCGGACCTACGCCGGGTACGCGACGACGAGCCTCAACCCCGAGCCGTACGCGTACCAGAGCGCGTTCGCGGTCAGGTGGCTCATCGGCGAGCGCATGGCTGGCAAGGTCGTCGGCCCGTGGCTGGGGTGGGGGCCGTATCTGTGGACGGACGGGACGAAGGGACGGCGCGACGGGCTCCAGTGGACGTGCGGGGACGTGCGCGAGGACGGGACGCACCCGTCACCGTCGGGTCAGGCGAAGGTCGCCGGCCTCCTCCTTCGGTTCTTCAAGGCGAGCTCGACATCGCAATCCTGGTTCCGGGTGGCATAGCGCGCGCACGGTACGTTGGGGAGGTGGCCGACTGGGATGCCGAGGTCGCCATCGACCAGGAGCTCGTCCGCGCGCTGCTCGCCGAACAGTTTCCCGAGCTCGATGCCGGCTCGGCGCGGCTGCTCGCGGAGGGTTGGGACTACTCCGTCTGGGTTGTCGAAGAGCGGTGGGCGTTCCGGTTCACGCGTCGCGAGGTCGCGATCCCCGGGGTCAGGCGGGAGCTCGAGGTATTGCCACGGCTCGCGCGGCTGCTTCCGGTGCCTGTCCCGGAGCCGCGCTTCGCCGGGATGCCGAGCGACCGGTTCCCGTGGCCGTTCTTCGGCGCCGCGCTCCTGCCTGGCGTCGAGCCGGCCGACGCCGAGCTCGACGACGCGGATCGGCTCGAGCTCGGCGCCGAGCTTGGTCGCGTCCTGCGGGTCTTGCACGCACCCGAGACGCTCGCCGAAGTCGACCCGGAGCGCGTGCTCCCCGTCGATCTCAATCGGCGTTCGGACATGAAGTTCCGTCTGCCGCGTGCGCGTGAGAATCTCGCTGCGCTCGAAGCGAGCGACGTCTGGTCGGCCCCAGCGGACGTCGAGGCTGTTCTCGCTTCTGCCGAAGCGCTTCCTGCAACCGACGGCGAGCTCGTGCTTGCCCACGGCGACCTGCATCAGCGCAACGTGCTCGTCGACGGTGGTGTGCTCGCGGCCATCATCGACTGGGTCGACGTGTGTCGTGCGGATCCGTGCATCGACCTCGTGCCGTTCTGGTCGCTGCTCACGCACTCTGGTCGCGAACGGTTCCTCGTCGAGTACGGGCAGGTCACCGACGACCAGCTCCTCCGCTCTCGCGTGCTCGCGATCGGGCTCGACTCGATGCTCGCGCTCTACGCGCACGAGGTCGGGAACCAACGGCTGACCCGCGAGACGCGCGCCGCGCTCGAGCGTACGCTCGCGGACTAGTCGGGAACGCGGCCGTCGAGGATCGCCGCGAGGCGGGCGGGATCGATGTTCCCGCCGCAGACGATGCAGACGACGCGGCCCGCGCCCGCTCGACCGGCGAGAGCGGCGGCGACGGCGAGACCGGCCGCGCCCTCCGCCACGATGCGGCCGCGCTCGGCCAGTACGCGCACGGCTGACGCCGCCTCCGCGAGCGAGATCGCGCACGCGTCGTCGACGAGCGGCGCAGCGCGCTCCCACATGTCCGGCAGGAGCCCGCCGGAGCCGGCGCCGTCGATGAACGATGGCGTGTACTCGACGGGAACCGGGACGCCGTTGTTGGCGACTGCCGCCGCGACCGGCGCGCCCGTCTCCGGCTCGACGACGACCACCCGCGTCTGGGGTCGCAGAGTCTTCACGGCGCTCGCGATCCCGGTCGTCAGGCCACCGCCGCCCCACGGGATCACGACGGTGTCGAACTCGAGGTCATCGACGAGCTCCAGTCCGATCGTCCCGTTGCCCGCCATCACGCGCTCGTCGCGCACGGGATGGACGAAGAACCCGTCGACGCCGTCCAATCCCCCAGCCTCCATGGCGGCCCACCACTCGTCCCACGTCACCGAGACCACGCGGCCGCCGAGTCGTTCGACGGCGGCGAGTTTTCCAGGAGAGGAGTTGTGCGGGGCGATCACCGTCGCCGGGACGCCGAGCTCGCGGGCCATCCATGCGACACCTTGCGCCATGTTGCCGGTGCTCGTGGTCACGAGCCCTGCGGCGAGCGCCTCGTGCGGCGCGGCGAGGACGGCGTTCCCTGCCCCGCGGATCTTGAACGACCCGACGGGCTGCAGGTTTTCGAGCTTCAGCCAGATCTCTGCCGGGGCGTCGTCGAGGTGCAGGCGCACGACCGGCGTGCGCACCGCGGTTCCGATGAGACGCTCGCGCGCAGCCTCGATCTCCGCGAGCGGGATCAGAAGGGAACCTCGACGCCGACGCCTCGCTCGCGCGCGCGCCTCACGACGAGCTCGGCCGAGGCGAGATCCTCGACCGCGATCCCGAGCGACTTGAAGACAGTCAGCTCGTCCTCGCTCTCGCGGCCGGCGTGCTGGCCGATGAGCACGTCACCGAGCTCGGCTTTGATGTGCTCGGGCCCGATCGCACCGTCGGCCGCAGGAATGAGGTAATCGCCGGCTTCGTTGAGGGTCGACTCGAGACGGTCCACGAACAGCGAAGCCTGCATCACCGTCTCGGTGTCGAGCTCACGCGTGGTCGGGATGCTCGAGCCGACAGCGTTGACGTGCGCGCCGCGCGCGAGCCAGCGCTTCTCCACGATCGGTTCCTTCGCCGCTGTGGTCGTGCACACGACCTCGGCCCCGAAGAGCGCGGCGTCCACGGACGGAGCGACGGTCGCGCCGACCTCGCCGGCGAGCTTCTCGGCTGCTTCCAGCCGGCGAGACCAGATCCGGATCTCGGGATCGTCCAGCACCGCGCGCATCGCGTGCACATGACCACGCGCCTGCGCCCCAGCGCCGAGAATCGCGACGCGCCGCGCTTCCGGCCGCGCGAGCGCGCGCGTGGCGACGGCCGAGACCGCTGCCGTCCGGATCTCCGTCACCGGCGACGCGTTCATGATCGCGACCAGCTCGCCCGTCTCGCCGTCGTGGAGGAGGACGCCGCCCATGTGCGTGTCCAGGCCGCGCGAGGGGTTCGTGGGGGCGATGACGATCTCCTTGAGCGCGTACGCGGACGCCGCGCCGCCGCGGTATGCGGGCATGAGTCCGAGAAGCGTGTCCGCCCCCTCGGGACGCGTCACGGAGCGGAGCGGGTTGTAGAGCTCGCCGCGCGCGAGCGAGGCGAGTACTTCCTCCATCGCTTCGATGCACGACTGCATGTCGAGCAGCTCCCGCACGTCGTGCTCCGAGAGGACGATCACGAGAACAAGCCTCCCAGATGCGCGTGCTCCTCGGCCGAGAGCTCGAGCGCGAGTGCCTCGCGCACCAGTGCAAGCTGCTCGACGCGGGTCGGCCCGACGACGAGCGCCGTGACTTCCGGTACCCCGAGGAGCCAGGCAACCGCGAGCCCCGCCATCGAGACGCCCCGTCCGAACGCCTCGCGCTCGAACGCCTCCAGCGCGTCGAAGATCGCGTCCGTCTCGAAGTGACGATAGCCGTCGGGTCGCTGCGTCATGCGCGAGCCCTCCGGGTACTCCTCGCCACGCCGATAGCGGCCCCCGAGCCAGCCGCCCGCGATGGGGCTGTGGACCTCGTACCCGAGCCCATGCTCGCCGCAGAGTGGGAACACGGTCTCGGCGTCGTCGCGCTCGAGCAGAGAGAACGAGTTCTGGATCCACTCGTATCGCGTCAGCCCTTCGAGCTCCGAGATCTCGACCGCCTCGGCGAGTTGCTCGGCCGTGAAGTTGGACGCGCCGACCGCTCTCACCTTGCCTGCTCGCACGAGCTCGTCGAACGCAGACATCGTCTCTTCGACGGGCGTCTCGTCGTCGGGGGCGTGGGCCATGTAGAGCGGGAGCTGCTCGAGACCCAGCCGTCGCAGGCTCGTCTCGACCTGCCGGCGAATGCGGTGGCGCGACAGACCGCGGTCATCGCCTCCCGCCATCGGGTTGAAGGTCTTCGTCCCGATCGTGATCGCGTCCCGGACTGCGGCGCCCTTCACCGCGAGCCACTCGCCGATCCACGTCTCGCTGCGCCCGCCGCCGTAGGCGTCCGCCGTGTCGAACGTCGTGATCCCGAGCTCCCAGGCGGCGTCCATGATCCGCGGTGCCTCCTCGTGTGGGATGCCCTGTCCGAAGAACGCGGGCGCGGAGCCGACGCCCCCGAAGTTCCCGCAGCCGAGGACGATCCGCGAGACGGAGATGCCGCTGCGGCCCAGCTCGCGCTGCTCCATCCCATGATCCTACGGCGAGCCCGCCGACGGTCAGCGGCAGCCATGGTAGGAGCCGACCGCATCGCACGTCCGTCGCCGCAGGCCCACCGGTGCCCGGCGTCGCGTCCGCGCGGAGTCCTCGACCCGCCTGACGCGGGTCGTCCGGCACGGGGGAGCTACACCGGGTCGAGCGCAGCGATCGGGCGCGCAGCTGCGATCCGCGAGAGCAGGAGTGCCCCCAGGAGCGGCCCCAGCGAGCAGACGATGAAGACACCGTCGTAACCCACGGCAGAGGCGACGACGCCGAGACTCAGGGCGCCGATCGCGAACCCGAGCTCCGTGAACGCCGTGAACGTGCCGACGACGGAGCTCCGCTCCGCTGCCGGCGCGCCGTTCACGGCGAGCGTCATGAGCGCTGGGAACGCGAGCGCCTGTCCGAAGGCGAGGACGACTGTTCCCGCATAGAGACCTGCCGGGACGTTCCAGATGCCGATCGTCAGGAGGCCGGCAGAGATGAGGATCAAGGCGGTGCCCGACGTCCGCTTCGGCCCGAGTCGGTCTGGGATCTGGCGACCGACGATGCGCGTGGCGACGACGACCGCCGAGAACACGAGAAATACCGCCCCCGCGCCGTCCATGCCGAGCTCCCGCGCATAGAGCGCTGCGAATGTGCCGAGGCCGGCGAAGCCGAAGACCGTCACTGCCAGGACGAGCCCTGGCCCGACCGCCGCGGGATGGACGAGGCGCGAGGGTGCGAACGCCTCTCCGACGCCTCGCACCGGCGCGGTCTCGGGAAGCGTGAGCCCGATCACCGCGGCCAGGAGGCAGAAGCCGGCCGCAAGGAGCCAGACGGTGTCGAAGTGATCCCCGCGAAGAACGAGCTCGCCGAGCAGCGGCCCGAGCGCCAGACCACCCCAGAGGCCGAGGCTGTAGAGGCTCAAGGCCTCTCCGCGGCGCTTCTCGGGCGCGATGTCCATGATCAACGTCGCTGCGCCGACGAGCAGCATCGCCTCCCCGACTCCCGTGAACAACCGGAACGCGATCAGGGTTTCGAGCGAGGTGGAGAGTGCGTACCCGGCGATGCTCGCAGCGGCGATCACCGCGCCGACGACGATGAGAACGCGCCGACCCTTGCGATCGCCGATCCTCCCGGCGACCGGCTGGAACAGGAGCAACATCGGACTGACCGCCGCGACGGTGAGAGCGACACCGAAGCTCCCCGCGCCGAGCTCGTCGTTCGCGTACACGGGCAGGATCACGAGCAGCATCCCGATCGACATGCACATCGCGAACTCGGCGAGGACGGTGAGGACGAATGGCCGCGTGAGGACACGGTCGGGCTGCATCGCCCGAGTCAAGCAGATCGTTCGTTCGGGTCGTCTGCTACAAGCAGCCGGTGGGCGCGAGCGAGCACGAAGCGCGATACGAAGCTCGTCGTGAAGCTGCTCCGGCAGCGGCCATCGCGGCGGCCTTGCTGGCCGTGCTCGCTCTCCTGAGCTGGAGAAACGGATGGGAGCTGATCGAGCTTCCATGGTGGTCGTGGCTCCTCATCGCAGTGCCCGGGCTCGTCCTCTGCGTCGACCTGTGGCTGGGGTCGCGCCGCGTCGGGCTCTCTGCCACGAGAACGGCGTCGCTCGTCCTGCTCGGCGCGATCCTCGTCGGGAATCTCGTCGCCGTCGTCCTGCTCGTGACCGCACTCGCGACGACGAGCAGTCACGATCTGAGCGGTGGCCAGCTGCTCGTCTCCGCCTCGGCAATCTGGATCGTGAACGTCGTCGTGTTCGGTCTCAGTTACTGGGACCTCGACGACGGCGGCCCACTCGCGCGCGCCCATCACGAGCGCTCGACGCCCGATTTCAGATTCGCCCAGGACGAGACACCCGGTATCGCCCGGCCCGACTGGCATCCGCGCATCTGGGACTACCTCTTCCTGGCGCTGACGAGTGCGACGGCGTTCAGCCCGACCGACACGATGCCTCTGACGCTCAGGGCCAAGCTGCTCGTCGGCGCCGAGGAGGTCGTATCCCTCGTCCTCGTCGTCCTCGTGACGGCGAGAGCGGTTAGCGTTCTCGGCACATGACGCTCGGTATCAGTCTCGAGGAGCTCCAGCTCGCGGCGCGCAACCACGGCATGCCGCTCGAGGCGCTTCGCTGGGACATCACGCCGATCGGCCTCCACTACCTCCTCACGCACTTCGACATCCCCGAGGTGGATGCTGGGTCGTGGCGGCTCGAGATCGGCGGTCTCGTCGAGCGCCCGCTGTCCCTCTCACTCGACGAGCTGCGCTCGCGGCCGGCAGTCGAGGTCGCGGTGACGATGGAGTGCGCCGGGAACGGACGCGCGCACGTCCAGCCGCACGTCTTCAGCCAGCCCTGGCTGCTCGAGGCCGTCGGAACGGCCCGCTGGCGAGGCGTCAGCGTCGCCTCGTTGGTCGAGGAGGTCGGCGTCGGAGCCGGCGCCGTCGAGGCGCTCTTCACTGGTCTCGATCGCGGCATCGACGGAGGCGAGGAGCAGGTCTACGAGCGGAGCCTGACGCTCGACGAGATCCTTCGGGGCGACGCGCTCCTCGCGTACGAGGTCAACGGCCAGCCGTTGCCGCCACAGCACGGCTTCCCGCTTCGGCTCGTGGTCCCGGGCTGGTACGGGATGACGAGCGTGAAGTGGCTGTCGCGGATCACTTTGCAGGAGGAGCCGTTCGACGGCTATCAGATGCGGCAGGCGTATCGCGTGCGGTACCAGGAGGACGAGCCAGGCGTGCCGATCACGACGATCGCGCCACGGTCGCTCATGATCCCTCCCGGGATTCCCGAGTTCCGCAGCCGCGCGCGTTTGGTACCGACCGGGCTGACCGAGATCGTCGGACGCGCGTGGTCCGGTGAGGCGGAGATCGCAGGCGTCGACGTCTCGACGGACGGGGGCAAGACGTGGGCTCCGGCGGAGCTCGGCGAGGCGTCGCTCGGCCGCTGGGCATGGCGATCGTGGCGCTTCTCGTGGGATGCCGAGCCGGGTGAGTGCGAGCTGTCCTGCCGCGCGCGCGATGCAGCCGGGAGCGAGCAGCCGCTCGACCCTCCCTGGAACCTGGGCGGCTATCTGAACAACGCCGTGCAGCGGGTCAGCGTCACCGTGACCGTTTAGCGTGCCCACATGCTGTGTCGTTCGAGCAGGGCGCGTCCGTCCTCGGCCGCTCGCCCAAACGGTCCAAGCAACTCGCGACCCGCTCTCGGTCTTCGCCGAGCTCGAGCAGAAGGTTCGTGTCGAGCCGACGAGGCCGCCTTGCGGCGTGGGTCGCGGTGAGTTGGGCTCCGCCCGCGCCGGGTGACAACCAGACGTCTTGAGAGCGAGCGGCACGGAGGGGCCGGGCCTGGACTCGAACGGGAACCGACTTGCGGCGCATCCGTGACCTATCGTGTTGTCATGCGTACCGCGATCGCAGTCATGATCACGCTCGCAGCGCTCGGGCTGGGCGTGGGAGGTGCGTCGTCTGCGAAGACGTCCATGCGACTCGATGGTGCGCCGCTTCGACCCGAGCTCGCACTTACGCCCGATCAGCGGCAGCGCGGCCTCATGTTTCGACGCTCGGCGCCCGTCGACGGGATGCTCTTCGTGTTCCCGCGCGCGGCGTCCGGCGGCTTCTGGATGAAGAACACCCGCGTCCCGCTGAGGATCGTCTTCTTCGACTCGCGCGGGAGGGCCTTTCGGACGATCACGATGACGCCGTGCCGCGAAGACCCGTGCCGCCTCTACGAGCCGGGAAGGCAGTACCGCTTCGCGCTCGAGCTGCGCGCGAAGGATCCGCGGCCTGCGCGGCGGCTCGGGCCGCTCGTCGAGCTCCGACGGCTGACGCGAGCGGCGCGCTGAGGGCGCTCGTCGCCGGCAGCGTGCTCCTGGCGCTGGTCGCGCTCCCCGCCGCGGCCGCGCAGCAGCGCGCGGTCGTCGTGATCGACCCTGGGCACGATCTCCGCGCGAACCTCGAGACGGAGCCCATCGGCCCGGGGTCCTCGACGCGCAAGATCAAGGACGGGGGCGGAACGCGGGGCGTGGCCAGCGGGATGCGCGAGGCCGAGCTGAACCTGCGGGTCGGTGTCCGGCTGCGGACACTGCTCGAGCGCGCGGGAGTACGCGTCGTCATGACGAGGACCAAGACGAGCGGGGTGAGCATCGGCAACGTGGCGCGCGCGCGAATCGCGAATCGCGTCCGTGCGGCGCTCTTCCTTCGCATCCATGCCGACGGATCGACGGATCCGTCCGCCCGTGGCACTCACACGCTCTACCCGGCGCTGCGGCGCGGCTGGACGGACGACGTCCACGCAGACAGCAAGCGTGCGGCCACGATCGTGCAGCGCAGTCTGCGCGCCTCGCTCGGCTTCCCCGACCGCGGACTCCAGGAGCGCGCCGACTTCACGGGCTTCAACTGGTCGAACGTCCCCGTGATCCTCGTCGAGATGGGTTTCATGACGAACCGGACGGAGGATCGGCTGCTCGCCACGGCTGCCTACCAGCGTCGCGCGGCGGTCGGTCTCTGCCGCGGGACGCTCCGCTTCCTCGGCCGGTCAGCCGCGTCGTGCCGCTGAGCTCGAGCGAGAGCACGCTCGTCCACGCGACGGTCGACTCCCTGGAGACGAGGGTGATCGCCACAAGCTAGATTCGCATGATCGGTGAGCAAGGCGCCATCGGCTTCCATCTCGCTGCCATGGCTGGAGAACGCCTGTCGTTTGCGGGAGCGGTTTTCCTTGTCAGAGCGAGCGCGGAGACCACCGCTGGTGCGTTCGCGATCATCGAAGAGGATGAACCGCTCGATACTCCCCTCCACGTACACACGAATGAGGACGAGCTCTTCTACGTGATCGAGGGAGAGCACGTGTTCCGAGTCGGTGAGGACGAATTTCCCGCGGGTCCCGGTGCAGTCGTGTTCGCCCCTCGGCATGTGCCGCACGCGCACCGACGCGTGGTGCCGCGAACGGGTCGCTTCCTGACGATGGTTTCACCTGCGGGGTTCGAACGGTTCTTCCGCGAGCTCAGCGCGGCCGAGAGCGCGGGAGGAGCAGGGCCGGACGCGTACGAGCGCGCCTCGAAGAAGTACGGCATTACCTGGCTCGGCTAGCCGACGGTCAAGGGACGGTAAGACTCGACGCTTGGTCTGTCTGGGACCGTTGCCAGCCTGGTTGTCGCCGTGTCGCGTGTGACTCGTCAAGGGACTGGCCGCCGTGCGCGTGCCTTGGGAATGATCCGTCCGCGTGTGTGCGGCGGCGCCGGTCTGGCGCCCGCTGCTGGCTTGATCAGGAGCTTGTCCGCCCTCTCGGGCGTGACTCATTACCGTCCTGCCGCCGCGGTTTCCCGCACTCAGACCGGCACCACCCGACCCTACGAGCGAAGCCGGAGGAT
>DATKBJ010000027.1:0-7383 GCA_035514135.1 Gaiellaceae bacterium
CACCCTGCAGCAGCTCGTAGCCCTCGCCGGCCGAGATGAGCCAGAGGAAGTGCACGACATCCACGCCGCCGGAGTACGGCGGCGCGCCGACCGTCACGAGGTTCTCGTTCACGCGGGCGAGGAGCGCCGAGTCGTTCTGGACTGCGTGGTTCGCCTGCCGGAGATTCAGCGTGCAGACGTTGCAGATCGTCATGAGCGTGTCCGCGCCGGTCGCCTCGGCATACGCGAGGATGCGCGCGTTCAGGTGGAGGTAGTAGTCCGGCTCGGCCTCGTGAATGTCGCCTGCGCCGCAGCAGGTGACGGCCTCGAGCTCGATCAGCTCGAGGCCGACCTTCGGCGCGAGCGCCTGGGTCGACGTGTCGAGCTCCTTCGCGGAGAGCGACGCGAGGCAGCCCTTGTAGTACGCGACGGTCCTCATACGGCCGGCTCCTCTCCCGGAAGGTACGGCTTCGCGAACGAGCCGTCGCCGTACGGACCTCGCTCGGCCGCCGCGCCCCCGTCGTCGGCGTGCTCGAGACGACCCAGCGCCTTCTCGATCTGGACGATGCCGGCGGCACCGTCCTGCTCCTGCTCGGAGACGAGGTCATACAACGCTCGCGCCTCGCCGACGTGCTTCGCGACATGTGGCGGGAACGGGGGCGGCACCTTCCCGTGCTTGAGGAGACCCATCGCGAACGTGACCTCCTTGAGCGACTTCGCGATGCCCTGCGTCTTCGGAACGAGCTCCGTCTCGCGGAGCCAGCCGGTCGTCTTCGCCGACGTGACGAACCACTTCGCGTGCTTCGCGCCCATGTCCGAGTCGATCCCGTGCTTCATCGCCTCGGCGCCGAGCTTCGCGATCGCGTCGCGCGGGTCGACACCCTTCGGGCAGCGCTCGTTGCAGAAGTAGCAGCGCGTGCAATCCCAGATGCCGTGCTCCTCCGAGTACGACTCCAGACGCTCGACAGTCGCTTGGTCGCGCGCATCGCCGACGAAGCGCATGCCCTTGGCGAGGGCGGCCGGGCCGAGGAAGTCGGGGTCGGCCTCCATCGAGTTGCACTCCGAGACGCAGCAGCCGCACATGATGCAGAGCGACTCCTTGTGAATCGTGTCCACCCGCTCCTGCGAGACGATGTTCTCCTTCTCGCCTGGATCAATGTAGCCGGGCTGCAGCCATGGCTGGACGGCGCGAATCTTCCCCCAGAAGGGATCCATGTCCACGACGAGATCCTTGACGATCGGCATGTTCCCCATCGCGGAGATCACCGGGACGTGGCCGGACTCGGCGATGTCGACCATGCGCGTCTTGCACGCGAGCACGGCCGCGCCGTCCATGCGCATCCCGCACGAGCCGCAGATCATCATCCGGCAGCTCCTGCGGTACGCGAGCGTCCCGTCGTGTCGGTCCTTGACGATGTCGAGGACGTCGAGCAGCGTCGCCCAGTCCGGCGCGTCGACCTCGTACTCCTTCAACGCACGCTCGCCTCGAACGGAGTCGTAGCGCCAGATCTTGAGAGCCATCTTCATGGGTGTAGCACCTCTAGTACGTGCGTTCCTCGGGCTGCCACTTCGTCATGGTCACCGGCTTCCAGTCGAGCTCCGGAGCTCCATCCTCCCACGTGACCACCGTGTGCCGGAGGTAGTTCTCGTCGTCGCGGTCCGGGTAGTCGTGGGGACGCGCGTGCGCGCCCCGGCTCTCCTTGCGAGCGAGTCCCGACACGACCATGCACTCCGCGAGCTCGAGCAGGAACTCGAGCTCGAGTGCCTGCGTGAGGTCCGAGTTGAAGACGTCACCCTTGTCGTCGACGACTACGCGCTCGTAGCGCTCGCGTAGCGACTGCACGATTCTCCCCTGCTCGAGCATCTGGTCCTCGCGGCGAAAGACGCCGAAGTTCACGTGCATCGTCTCTGCCAGCTCGTCGCGAATCTTCCACGGCCGTTCGCCCTCGGTGCGATCCAGCAGCGTCTTCAGCTCGCGCTCGGCGTCAGCTTCGACCGAGGCGGGCACCTCCACCGTCGTGTTCGCGAGTGACCACTCCGCGGCATGCCGCCCGACGCGCTTGCCGTACGTGATCGTCTCCATGAGAGCGTTGCCGCCGAGACGGTTCGCGCCGTGCACCGAGACACAGGCGACCTCGCCTGCCGCGTAGAGACCCTCGAGCGAGGTGAGCCCCCAGACGTCCGTGTCGACGCCACCCATGTGGTAGTGGGCGCCGGGCCGGACCGGGATCGGCTCGAAGATCGGGTCGACCCCTGCGAACGTCATCGAAAGCTCACGCGTTCCGTGCAGGCGCTCGAGGATCTTCTCGGCGCCCAGGTGGCGCAGGTCGAGCAGGACGTTCCCGTTCAGGCCTCGCCCGGCGTCGATCTCCATCTGCTCTGCACGCGAGATCACGTCGCGTGAAGCCAACTCCATCGCGTTCGGCGCGTAGTGGACGAGGAAGCGCTCGGCCTGGGCGTTCAGCAGGTAGGCGCCTTCGCCTCGGCAGCCCTCCGTGATCAGCACGCCCGTCGGGGCGAGCGTCGTCGGGTGGAACTGCATCATCTCCATGTCCTTGAGCGCCACGCCTGCGCGAAGCGCCATGGCCATCCCGTCACCGGTGCAGGCATACGCGTTGGTCGTCCCCGCATAAAGCCTGCCCGCGCCGCCCGTGGCGAGGATCACCGTCTTCGCGCCGATGGCGGTCAGACCGCCACGCAGCAGATCCCAGGCGATGACTCCCTGGCAGCGTCCGTCGTCCACGACGAGCTTCCAGGCGAAGTACTCCTCGTAGGTCGGAATGTCGCGTTTCATCACCTGCTCGTAGAGCACGTGGATGAGGACATGCCCCGTGATGTCGGCGGCATACGCGGTGCGCGGCTCGCCGGCCGCGCCGAACGGGCGCTGCGCGATTCGACCGTCCTCGGTCCGCGAGAAGACGGCTCCCCATCCCTCGAGTTGGTAGACGTCGTCGGGCGCCTCCTGACAGAGGATCTCGATCGCGTCCTGGTCGCCGAGGTAGTCGGAGCCTTTGACGGTGTCGAAGGCGTGCTTCTCGGCGTCGTCGTCGGAGGCGTTTCCGAGTGCCGCGTTGATACCTCCCTCGGCCGCGCCCGAGTGGCTGCGAACAGGGTGGATCTTGGAGACCATCGCGACGTCCGCGCCGGCGTCGAATGCCTCTATCGCGGCCCGCATGCCCGCGCAGCCGGCCCCCACGACCACGACATCGTGAACCGCGTCCACCGCTGCGGACGCTACCTGATCGATTCCTGCGTCTCGGGTGGAAGGTTCAGGCCCGAACGAAGACCGCGCGGGCCCTCGCAGCGGCGCTCATCGGCACGGTGCACGTCCTCTTCGCGCCCCGGCAGGCGCCGGTCCAGGAACGGAGCTTCCAGCCCTTCGCGGGAGTCGCCGTCAACCGCACGGGAGTGAACGAGGGGAAAGACGCAGAGCAGCGCGGGCGGCACGTAATTCCGGAGCGCGAGCTGCGGACGGCTCCCCTCCCCGTCACCGCGATGCGGAGCCGGAAAGCAGCGGGAGCGAACTGTGCGGTCACGGCCGCGCCCGCTCCGACGCTCAGCGTGCAGCCCGTCGCACCCGAGCACGCGCCACCCCAACGAACGAGCCTCGCGCCGGCATTCGGAGTCGCCGCCAGCGCGAGGCGCTGGGCGGTGTTCCACGTCGTCGTGCAGCTGGCAGCGCACCGTAGGCCGGGGACGTCAGCCGAGACCGAGCCCGGCCCGGAGATCGTGAGCGCCAGAGGCATCTGGCCGTCAAGGCGCACGAGCCAGGGCGAATCCTGCGTGTCCGTCCAGCCGCCGGAGTGGCCGTAGTAGTCGTTCCGACCGGGATCGAGGAGCTTCTCGGAGAGCGGCTCGCCGCCGATCGACGGGAACATCAGATCGCGCTCGTCGTCGCAGACGTGCCCGCTCGTCTCGCCCTCGCACGCGTTGGGTGCCGAACGTGAGACGGCCCCGATGGTGTGCAGGAACTCGTGCGCCGCAACGGCGGCCGTCGAGACCCCGGCGCACGAGCGGTAGTAGACGACGGCCAGGCCGAACCCGGACGAGTCGCCTCCGCCCTGACCGCAGACGTTCGCATCGTCCGTCGGCCCGTCGTAGTACACGGCGTACTTCGTGAACGACGAGCTCAGGTCGCTCTGATCGAGGGCATCCGCAATCGCGGAGAAGCGTCCCTGGAGCTGTGAGAGCTGCGCACTCGACCGCGTCAGACGCACGGTCGTGATGTCGAGCTGCGTGCCGCAGAGAAAGTTGGCGACGTCGTTCCTCGGCGTGCGAGCGGGATCCTCTCGACGCCACCACGCATCGATCTGCTCAGCGTCCGACTGCATCACGGACGCAAGGTTCGCGAGGCCGTCCGGGCCGTCCGAGGGGATCGCGTACACCCAGTGAATCGGGTTACCGGCCACGACGTTCGGCACGCGATCGGTCTGCGCGGCTGCGCCGCACCAGACTGTCGCCGCAGCGGTCGTGCCGAGCGAGTCGGCCGGCGCGATGTCCGCTGCAGTGACATCTCGAACGGTCATGGCAGAGTCGGCGGCCGACGACGCGGCGGCCATGGAGACGGCGACCGTGGCGACGGTGGCGACGGCAGCCGCGAGCGCACGCTTCATGGAGTCGTCATCGACACGCGGACGCGCCCGAGTGAGCCGGCCTGCGTGACACGGACGAAGAGCGAGCGCTGGCCGCAGATCGATCCTTCCATGCGCTTCACGCGCTGGCCCACCCACTGCGCACGACGGATGACCGTGCGGCGGTTCGCCGCGACGAGCGAGACGTCGTGCGTGCCTCCGCCGGGAACGGTGGCGCTGATCGCGTAGTCGCCGTCCAGCGGTGTGGCAACGGGAATCCACCAGACCTTCGCCGTCCGTTTGCCGAAGACCCGGGTCGAGGTCGTCCTACGCTGCACCGTCCAGGGCTGGAGCACGTCCTGCTCGGCCGCCTGTAGCGCGCCGTCGCTCGGATAGAAGCTCGGCGCGATGATCGGCCAGGTCGCGGTCGTGATGCCCGCCTTGTGCTCGTCCATGAGCCGGTACGTCTCGGCCCACGCCTCGCCGGGGTTTCGCGCGTAGTTCGAGCCCTGGTCGCCGGGGTATGCCTCCCGCCGCGAGACACGCGCGCAGACGCTTGCCGCGCTCGCCCACCGCTTCGGGCCCCAGTCGATTGCCGCCCACGGCGCGTTCACCCGGTGGTAGGCGATGTGATGTCCGTACTCGTGACGCACGATCTCCTCCGGGGAGATCTCGAACGCGGTCTCCCCCGGCACGACCATCCGGTTCGGCCCGTAGCAGCCGGCGGCGCGGGAGCCGCAGATCTGCTGCACCTCGTCGAACGTGACGACGAACGTGGTCAGGAGCGCGATCTCGGAGCCGTGCGTCAGTCGCGTGAGGAAGTCGGCCCAGCCTTCAGGCGTCGACGTCTCGATGGGCAGCGCGTCCGAGACTCGCACGTCGACGATCTCTCCCGTCGACGTCGTGATCGGGCCGCCCCGGAACGTGATGGCCGCCTGCGCGAGACGGTTCGCACGAAGCGGTGCGTCGAGGTCGGCGTCGAGCGCGCGTGCCTGCAGCTGCGGGCGCGGAGCGGTGCTCGCGTTCGTGGGGACAGCGGCGGCGGCGAGGGCCACGACGAGAAGCGCCCCCGAGAGGACGACGACGAGGCGCCTCGGCGAGGGGTACGCCACCCGGCCCTTATAGCCACGGGAGTGTGAACGGTGGGTAAGAACGGTTAGCGCGGTCCGGCTGCAGCGACGTCCGGGGCCACGCCCTCGAACTTCGCGAAGTTCTCGCGGAACATCCGCGCGAGCGCCGCCGCCTTCGCGTCGTACGCGGACGGGTCCGCCCAGGTCGAGCGTGGATCGAGCAATGCGGAGTCGACTCCGGGGACCTCGGCGGGAACGTCCAGCCCGAACGTCGGATCGAGCCGGTACCTGACATCCTCGAGATCGCCCGACAGAGCGGCATCGAGGAGCGTCCGTGTCGCGTCGATCGGCATGCGGCGCCCCTCGCCGAACGGCCCGCCGGTCCAGCCCGTGTTCACGAGCCAGACGGCGACGTCCGGGTGGCTGTCGAGCCGCTCGCCGAGCAGGCTCGCGTACACCGCGGGCGGCTGCGGGAGGAACGGAGCGCCGAAGCACGCGGAGAACGTCGGTTGTGGCTCCGTCACGCCGATCTCCGTGCCTGCGAGCTTCGCCGTGAAGCCGGAGAGGAACCAGTACATCGCCTGGTTGCGAGTCAGCCTCGCGATCGGCGGCAGGATCCCGAACGCATCCGCGGTGAGAAACACGACGGAGCTCGGATGCCCGCCGCGCTTCTCCGGCAATGCGTTCGCGATCTGCTCGAGCTTGTAGGCCGCACGCGTGTTCTCGGTCTTGGAGTAGTCGTCGAGATCGAGCACGCCGCGCTGGTTGACGACGACGTTCTCGAGCACCGTTCCGAACGCTCGCGTCGTCGCATAGATCTGCGGCTCCGCCTCGGCGGAGAGCCGGATGACCTTCGCGTAGCAGCCGCCCTCGAAGTTGAAGACGCCGACGGGTGACCATCCGTGCTCGTCGTCGCCGATGAGTCGGCGCGCGGGGTCGGCCGAGAGCGTCGTCTTTCCCGTGCCGGAGAGCCCGAAGAAGACCGCGACCGTGCCCGACTCGTCCATGTTCGCCGAGCAATGCATCGGGAACACGCCCTCGAGCGGCAGCCGGTCGTTCATCACCGTGAAGATCGACTTCTTGATCTCGCCCGCGTAGAACGTGCCGCCGATGACGACCTCTGTCCGCGACGGGTGGAGGCAGACGAACGTCTCCGAGCGCGTGCCGTCCTCCTCGGGAACCGCAGACACGGACGGCGCGTGCAGGACGAGCGCCTGCGGCTCCATCTCGTCGAGCTCCTCGTCGGTAGGGTCGATGAAGAGGGTCTTCGCGAACAGCGCGTGCCAGGGGCTCTCGGAGATCACGCGAACGGCGATGCGGTGCTCCGGGTCGGCGCCGGCGAAGGCGTCGACGACGTAGACGTCGCCCTCGTTCAGGCGCGTCGTTACTTTCTCGCGCAGCCGCTCGAAGCTCCCTTCCGAGATCTCGGCGTTCACCTCTCCCCACCAGATCCGTTCCTCGGAGCCCGGTTCGCGCACGATGAACTTGTCCTTCGGCGATCGCCCGGTGTGCTTTCCGGTGTCGACGACGAGCGGCCCGCCCTCGGCGAGCCGCGCGTCACCGCGCGCGAGAGCGTGCTCGTAGAGCTGCGAGGTCGTCGGATGCCAGTAGACGTGCCCGCGCGCAGAGATGCCGTGCTGCACGAGCTCGTCCCGATCGGGAACGATCGCGATCACGGCGTTCCATCGTACGCGCTCCGACGGCAGCGCGAGGCGTTCACCAGTCGATGCGATCGTGGCTGCAACTCTGGACGCGCACTGGTT
>DATKBJ010000028.1:0-10742 GCA_035514135.1 Gaiellaceae bacterium
ACGCTCCTGCGCGAATGGGCCTACCGCTTCGCCTACCCGACGAGTGTCCACCGCGCTCGTGCGCTGCCCGGCTACGTGAGGTGGTACAACCGACGACGACCGCACGGCTCGCTCGCAGCCCGACCTCCGATCAGCCGTGTCCCACACGTCTGTGGTCAGTACACCTAGCTCAGCCCCACCCGCCACGAGGAGGGCGAACTCGTTAGCGCGGAGGCCGGGCTGTGAGCTGAACGCCGGGGGCGCCTCGGTTCCCACCGGCCGGGACCCGGCCTCCGGTGTCACGATGACGCGAGCGCGCTTGCCTAGATGGTCGTTTGAGACATGTCCCCCTGGGGTGGGGGAGCGCGGGCTCTTCGCCCCGGCGCTCCTAGTTGCGCGGCCCGCGCTAACGGGATTCGTCCCCCTTACATGTCTGATTGTCAGCACTACCTCGTGCGAGTCAACCCAAATGGGGCATGGAGGACTCATGTCTTTTGCACCCCATGTCCCATTCATGCGCCAAAGCGGCTCGGAGACGTCAGCGTTTTCGGCTGGCGCTGATGCAGAGAGGGCTTGGCTCCCTCCACCGCTACCGCCGGGAATTCCGGACGCCGGTGCCGCCGTGTGAGTGACCCGATTCGGAGGCGTCCGTAGCCCCGTCTGTTGCCCACCCGTGCCGGCGCGTGTCGGCTGTGCGTAGGAGTAGCCGGTGTTTGCAGGCGTTCCTGAGTGGGCCGTGAAGGATTCAGACACCCCTGCAAATCACACCGTTCCTTCGCTCCAGGTAGGCACCCAGGTAGGCGCGAAGCGGCCAAGGAACCTCCCTTCGCAAGCGGAGGAAGGTCTGAGGCGACCGCCCAGAAGGCAGCTCGGGCCGCGAAGGCAATGCCACGGATCGGCGTCCGATGCCCGGCGTATCTTCCCACCCGCGTTGTCAGCGCAGACACCGACCGCACCGAAGGCCCCGAAGGACGTGAACTTTGTGCCGGGACGAGCGGTGATCGGCTGCAGCATCATCAGGGGCGCAGGCTCGATCTCGGGAAGCTCTCCAAGCCGCCTGTACGTCACTTCGTCGGCCGCGTACCTCTCGGCTGGCAACGCTGCCAACTCCCGCTTGGTGACAGGCGACGTCACGAGCGTGACCTTTCCGTTGTCGTAGGCGTCGAAGAGCTGGTTCAACGCGTCCTGTTCGTCCCCGCGATCCTGCCGCCTTATCGCGCTCACGAGATTCGTGTCGACGTAGGCCCGCACGGTCATCGCGTTTTTGGCGAGCAGCACGCTTTGCTTTGCGGATCCTTGGGGAGCGCCATGTCTGGACAGATCCTACGGCGGTTCACGGTGTTGCCTGCACGGAGAACATAAGCCCGGCTGATCGAACTGGGAAGATCGATTCGACTTCGCGCCGGGGACAACTGGTCGCGGCCGATCCCGCGATATCAACAGTGTGAGTACCTTTTCTCTACGCGAGCGCGTCATCGCGCACGCGAGCCTGCCCGCACCCGAGACGTGTCGGCGCATTCGCGAGTCAGCCCGGATCAGCCAGGCCGCGATCGCGGCTGAACTCGGCGTCTCCCCGCAGGCGATCTCTCACTGGGAGCAAGGTCGCCGCCGTCCGAGTAACGAGCACGTCGTCCCATACGTGCGCGTCCTGGCGATGTTGCGCGACCTCGTGTCCGTCAACGACGACGACCGGGCAGACACCCGGTCGCTCGTCCCAGCTTCGGCCGGTCGAGCGGAGCTACGCTGCGCTCGTGAAGGCAAGCCGAGTTGTCCTGATCGCCGTCGGAGTCGTCGCTGTCGCGGCCCTTGCCAAGAAGTGGTTCATCTCCGGCGAGGTGTACGTCCCCGAGAAGTCGTGAGGACGACCCGCATCGGGACGATCGTCATCGGCCTCGTGATCTGGATCGCGGTCGGGTGGCCGAGGCCAAAGTCGTTGATAATCCAGCGCTGATCGCAGTAGAGTCTCGGGCGCTCCCAACGAAAGGAATCAGCCGTGCCGACCTGGCTCTTGATCCTCATCATCGTCCTAGTTGTGTTGGCCGTCCTTGGCTACTTTGGTCGGGGACGCAGGTCTAGATAGCGCGGCCCCTCTAGCCTTCGTTTCGCCAACCCTCCTTAGGTCTGGCGGCACTTTCAGGAAGGCGGCCAGGTAGGCACCGCACGGCCAAACCTGACTGCCCTGGCGCACCTGACTCGCTCAGCCATGCGGATCCATCTCTGCCGCAGGGGTCGTGATGGGCCGTGAAGGATTCGAACCTTCGACCTTGGGATTAAGAGTCCCCTGCTCTACCAACTGAGCTAACGGCCCGGGACGGGCCAGTTTAGAGGTAATCGGGCGTCCCGATTCTCAGGGCGACAGGCCGGTGCAGCCGCGCAGTGCGCGCCACGCTGCGACCCCCGCCCGCCGCTCCGCGCCCTTCAGCGGTCGCGGTGTTCCGCTGACTATCCGCCCGGGTTCCCAGCTGTACGTCACAACCTTCCGGCCGTCCACGGTGACGAGAAGCACCCCGGTTTGCGTGGAGAGCTCGCTCGTGCCGTACCAGACGAAGTTGCCGAGCCCGTACCCAACGAGCGCCCTTCCCAGCCGGCCCGCACCCTGGAGGCGGTGCGCATGTCCGCCGACCACGACGTCGGCGCCGGCGCTGACGAGCTGCTTCGCGAGCGTGCGCTGGTCGGTGGAGGGGCACTGCTGGAGCTCGATGCCCCAGTGGAGGTACACGACCACGGTGTCGGACGTCCTGCGCGCGGCACGGACGGCACGAAGCAGCCGCGGAACGTCCTTCGCCGACGCCAGGCCCGGCTTGCCCGGTCCTGCCGTCCAGGCGGAGATCAGCTCGTCGTCGAGCACCTGCGTCGCGCCGATCACGGCGATTCGCTGACCGTTGATCGTGCGGCGGAACGGCCTGTATGCATGCGCGTCGTTCAGGCCGATCCCGACGACGGGGAAGCGGTAGCGCTTTGCCGCGGCGAGCGAGTCGCGGAGCCCTTCGACGCCGTAGTCGAGGCCGTGGTTGTTCGCCATCGACGCGACGTCGACGCCACCGGCTCGCAGCGCGGCGAACGCGGTCGCCGGTGCTCGGAACACGAACGCCTTGGGCGTCGGGCTCCCGCGGGTGGTGATCGCGGTCTCGAGGTTGACAACGGCGAGGTCGGCGCGCCTCAAAACCGGTCCGATGGACGCGAGCACGAGCCTGGGCGTGGCCTGGAGCTCTTCGCCGATCACGCCCTCGAAGTGGACGTCGCCCCCGAACGCGAGGACGACGGGCCGCTTGACGGGCTGCTGGGCGGATGCAGCACCGCCGGTGAGCGCGGCAATCAGGAGCGCCGCGATCGCGGCGAGGCTGAGAGTGAGAGGGAGGGCGAGCTTCGTCAGGTGCGGCATCGTGGAGCGACCGGCAGGGCAGGTCGCTCCACGATAGCCGCGGGTGAGAAGCTACTTGGGCAGGTTCTTCTGCTTCGAGATCGCGCCTGCGAGCAGGTCAGCGGTCATGAACATGTGGGCGTAGGCGTCCTGATACAGGGTGGCCGCCTTCGCGTACTGACCCTTCGAGAAGGCATCGAGCTGGGCCTTGAGCTCGAGCACGTGCACGAGCAGGTCGGCCTGGACAGCCTTGGGCGGGAGACCCGTCGCGCCGCCGAGCAGCTTGCCGTGCTCGACCGTGTAGCGCTCGAGGTTCACGACGGCCTTGCTCTGGCCGGCGCGGTCCTTCTTCGCCACCGCAACGGTGTAGTCGACGAAGAAGCGGATGTGATCGCGCCACTGGAACTTGCCGTTCAGGAACCCGTTGCCGGCCGGCTTGCCGTAGACCGCCGTGATCGACTTCGAGAGCGCGACCGAGTTGCGGTCGAGCGCCTTGGCGGCCGCAGGGAATGCCTTGGAGCCCGTGACGCCGAGGTCGTGGCGTTCATGGCCAGCGCGGCGTGCTCGCCGAGCTGGCGGCCGAGGAGCGCCCGAAGGTCGGACTGGGTGAGCCCCTGGGACATGTGTGCATGCGAGGCGTGGTTGTGGGGCGTGACTGACCTCGTCAGCGTCCCCGAGCCTGCGGTCGCGGCCACGGCGAAGACAAGCACGCCGAGTGACGCGAGCAGGGCCGAGACGATCGTTGCTTTCCGTTTCATCGAGCTGGACCTGCTGGTCGAGTTGATCCTGGGGCGCCTCTTGTTCGACTGCGATGGCGAGACGGTTCGGTTCCCACGACCTCCAACCGTTGGAGTAGGCTCGGCCCCGGTGCGCAAGGGGATCGTGCAGCTGGTCGCGATCGGCATTGTGATCGGCGTTGCCGTCACGCTGGTCGCCGTTCTCTTCCAGTGGCTCCCGACGTCGGCGAGCGAGGAGTTCGACCGAATTCAGGACATCTACTGGTTCGCGACGTGGATGTCGGTCGTCATCTTCGCCATTGTCGGCGCCGTCGTCGTCTTCTCGGTCTGGAAGTGGCGCGTTCCTCCCGACGACGACGCCGATGGCCCGCCGATCCACGGCCACACGGGCCTCGAGATCGCCTGGACGGCGGTTCCGGCGATCCTCGTCATCGCGCTCGGGATCGTCAGCGCGATCGTCATGTCGGAGAACGGGCAGGCGAAAGACAACGCACTCCAGGTGAGGGCGATCGGCCAGCAGTTCGCGTGGAAGTTCGAGTATCCGGACCACGGCGACTTCTCCACCGGCGAGCTCGTGCTCCCGGTGAACCAGCAGGCGCAGTTCACGATGCAAGCTGTCGACGTCATCCACTCCTTCTGGGTGCCGAGCTTCGGCCAGAAGATGGACGCAGTGCCCGGGATCGAGACGACGATTCTCGTGACACCGACAAGGACGGGTGCGTTCGCCGTCGTGTGCGCCGAGCTCTGTGGCCTCGGACACGCAACGATGAGGGCGAAGGCGCGTGTGGTGACCGAGGACGAGTTCGCTGCCTGGATCGAGGAGCAGAACGCGTGACCGCCACGCATCCCGCGCCGGACATGCACGAGTATCCCGCGCACTTCGAGCCCCCCCGCGGCTCGCTCCATCGCACGTTCTTCGGCCCCGGGTTGGTGCGCGGCGCATGGATGGCGCTCGCCGGGTTCGTGCTCGGGGCGCTCCTCGTGATGGGGCTACGCGCCTGGTGGAGCTGGGATCCCATCTGGACGACCGAGGTGATCCTCGTGGTCGGCGCGATGGTGTTCGCGCCGATCGGGTTCCTCGCGGGGATCGGCTCGTTCGACTACTGGCTCCACTACATCTCGGGCCGGCCGACGCGGCCGGAGGACCACTCCGGCCACGGTGCGCGCACCTGGATGGACTACTTCCGCGTGAACACCGACCACAAGGTGATCGGGATCCAGTACCTGGTCACGACGTTCGTGTTCTTCACGATCGGCGGGCTCATGGCCATGTTCTTCCGCGCCGAGCTCGCGCAGCCGGGTCTCCAGTTCGTCGACTCGCAGACGTTCAACGGGCTCGTCTCGGTGCATGCGACGCTGATGATCTTCCTGTTCGTCATCCCGGCGTTCGCCGGCCTCGCGAACTTCGCGGTGCCGCTCATGCTCGGCGCGCCGGACATGGCGTTTCCGCGGCTGAACGCCCTCTCGTTCTGGCTCCTCCCGATCGCCGGGATCATGTTCGTGGCGAGCTTCCTCGCTCCCGGTGGCGCGTTCGGCGCCGGCTGGACGGGTTACGCACCGCTCGCCGAGGGACAGCCGCTCGGCCAGACGTTCTTCAACATGGGCGTCCAGTGGGCGGGGGCCTCGTCGATCATGACGGCCCTCAACTTTCTGGTGACGATAATCACGATGCGGGCGCCGGGCATGACGTTCTGGCGCATGCCGCTCCTCGTGTGGGCCAACTTCACGACCTCACTGCTCGTCGTGCTCGCGACCCCGTTCATCGCGGGCTCGCAGTTCTTCGTGATGTTCGACCGGATCATGCACACGAGCTTCTTCGTGCCCGAGGGCGGCGGCTACGTGCTCGGCTACCAGCACATCTTCTGGTTCTACAGTCACCCGGCCGTCTACATCATGATGCTGCCCGGCTTCGGGATCGTGTCCGAGGTCATCTCGGCGATGTCGCGGAAGCCGATCTTCGGCTACCGCCTGATGGCACTCTCGCTGCTCGGCATTCTCGTGCTCGGGTTTTCCGTGTGGGCGCACCACATGTTCGTCGCAGGCATGGCGGACTGGCTGCGCGTCCCGATGATGATCACGACCCTGCTCATCGCCATTCCGACGGGCATCAAGGTGTTCTCGTGGATAGCCACGCTCTGGCGCGGTCGGATCCACCTGAACACGCCGATGCTGTTCGCGCTCGGGTTCGTGACGATGTTCGTGATCGGCGGGCTCTCCGGGATCTACCTCGGCTCGGTGCCGATCGACATCGCCGCTTCGGACACGTACTTCATCGTCGCGCACATCCACTACGTGCTGTTCGGCGGCTCCGTGTTCACGATCTACGCGGGCGTCTACTACTGGTTCCCGAAGATGACCGGCCGGATGTACTCCGAGACACTCGGCAAGTGGCACTTCTGGCTGACCTTCGTCAGCTTCAACGCGACCTTCTTCCCCATGCACTACGTCGGTTTGCGCGGGATGCCGCGGCGCGTGTTCGACTACGACTCGGCCTTCGCTGACCTGAACCTGATCATCTCGTTCGCGTCGTTCGTGCTCGGGGCCTCGTTCATCCTGTTCGTCTACAACATGATCGTCTCGTGGCAGCGCGGCCCCGTTGCGGAGGCGAACCCGTGGCGCGCGCGCACACTCGAGTGGCAGGTCTCGTCGCCGCCGCCGATCTTCAACTTCGACGAGATCCCGCAGATCGTCGGCGGTCCGTACGAGTACGGCGTTCCCGGAGCTCGCCACGCGGTGCTGAGCCCGATGAAGGAGGAGACGCGGGAGGAGGTGCACGCGTGACGGACGACCTCACGACCTCCGTCCTCGTCGTCGCGAACGAGACGCTCGTAGGGGCGGAGCTCGTCGACTCGCTCCGCCACCGAGCCGAGAAGGGTGCGATCCGCGTGACCGTCGTCGCGCCGGTGACACAACCGCGCGAGGGCTACGTCGTGTACCGCGACTCGCGGCGCGCCGCGGCGGGCCGCCGGCTCGACCGCGTCCTCGCGGCGCTCCGCCTTGCAGGAATTCCGGCCCATGGCGCCGTCGTCGACGACGGCCCCCTCGCGGCCGTGAAGGACGTGCTCGCGGCAGAAAAGGTCGACGAGATCGTCGTCTCGACGCACCCCGAGACGAAGTCGGGCTGGCTGCGGAAGAACCTCGTCGACGAGATCCGCACGGCCGTCGGGAATCGCCCGGTCGACCACGTCATCTCTGACGTCAGCGGGCGCTCGGGCGCCAACGTCCTCGTCGTCGCCAACGAGACGGTGCTCGGCGAGCCGCTCCTCGAGCGCATCAGGCAGCGTGCCGGCGAGGGTCCCGCGAGCTTCCTCATCGTGTGCCCGCAGAGCGACCCTGCGCGTGGCGAGCACCCCGAGGCCGAACGACGACTTCGGTCGGCGCTGTCGATCCTCCGCTCCGAGGGTCTCGACGTGCACGGCCAGATCGCGCATCCCGACCCGTTCGTCGCGGCGATGGAGGCAGTCGAGGACGACCGCACGGACGAGATCATCGTCTCGACCTTCCAGGGCGAGCGGTCGGGCTGGCTCCGGCGCGACCTCGTCGGACGGCTCCGCTCGCAGACGGGTTTGCCGGTTCAGCACGTCGTCGTCGAGGAGCTCGCGGAGGCTCTCGCGTGACGGCCCACGCCGAGCAGCTCCATGGTCACGACGACCACCACGGCCCGCCGCCCGCGAACCAGAGCTCGCGTGTCGACTCGCGCACGCTCGGGATGCTGCTCTTCATCGGGTCGGAGATCATGCTCTTCGGCTCGTTCTTCGCGGCCTACTTCTTCGTCCGGGTCGTCAACCCCGGCGCGCCGGATCACTGGCCGCCCGAGCCCTACCACTTCCCCGTTTTCGTGGCGGGAGTCAACACGGCGATCCTCGTGACGTCGAGCTTCACGATGCACTGGGCGCTCCAGTGCATCAAGCGCGGCGAGCGCGCCGGGTTCCTCGCCGGAATGGTGCTGACGTTCATCATGGGCCTCGCGTTCCTGCTCACGCAGGTCGTCGAGTACCTGAACGTCGGCTTCAACACGGGCGACGGAGCGTTCGCGTCGGTGTTCTTCGGCCTCACCGGTCTCCACGGCGCGCATGTCGCCGTGGGCCTCAGCCTGCTGTTGATCGTGATCGTCCGCGGGTTCCGCGGGCACTACTCGCCCGAGCACCACCACGGGGTCGAGCTTCCGGGCATCTACTGGCACTTCGTCGACGTGATGTGGATCGTCGTGTACGCGACGGTCTACCTGCTCTGAACCGCATGAACGTACGCGAACACCCAGCGGCGACCGCGGCCCGACGGGGCGCGCCTTCAACGAGGGGGTGCGCGCTCGGGATCCGCTAGCGGATCGTGAGCTGGCGCAGAGGATGGAGAGCCCATTTCGGAGCGAGGCTGCGGCTTTCCGCTTCCTGCTGATCACGATCGGGGCGTTTGCGCTCATCGTGCTCGCCTCGGCGGCGTCGACCGCACTCGGATTCCTCACGTTTCTCGGTCTGTCCGCCGCAGCGATCGCCGTGTACCTGCACCAACGCGGTCCCGCTCCCGAGCGCGAGCAGATCGCGACGCTCGGCGGGCCCGACGAGCGGCGCGTTCTCGTCGTGGCGAACGAGACGCTCGGCGGCGAGGAGCTCCTCAGCACGATCAGCACGCTCGCCCTGATCCACGCGACCCAGTTCCATGTGGTCTGCCCTGCGCTCAACTCGCGGCTGAAGACGTACACCTCCGACGAGGACCCGGCGCGCGAAGCTGCACAGCAGCGGCTGAACGTCACACTCGCCCGACTCACCTCGGTGGGGATCGAGGCGAGCGGCGTCGTGGGGGACGGCGACCCGCTAGTCGCCGTCGACGACGCGGTCAGGACGTTCGGTCCGAACGAGATCATCATCTCCACGCATCCACCCGGAAGGTCGAACTGGCTCGAGAAGGGCGTCGTCGAGTCGGTCCGCGCGAGATACGACGTCTCCGTCACCCACGTCGTCGTCGACCTCGCCGCAGGCGAGGAGGACTGACGTGCGCTGCTACCTGCCGGCGACGCTGGCGACGTAGTCCGAGACGGCCTCGATCTGATCGGCGTCGAGCGAGTCTTCGAAGGAAGGCATCGCGCCCTGCCCGTTCGTCACTCTGTCGACTACCAGATCCTTCGCGGGCGCCGATTCGTCGAGGTTCGGTCCCACGGCGCCCGTGGTGCCTGCGTCGGAGAGCGCGTGGCACGAGCCACAACTCGTGGTGAAGATCGACTTTCCGTCGGTTGGCCCCTCGGCGGTGATCCCGGTTCCGGCCACTGCGCCGACATAGACCGAGATGTCGTCGACGGCTCGATCCTGGTCCTCGACGCAGAACACGTCCCCCTCGACGTCGTCGCAGACGGGCAGTGTGTCGTCGACGCCGGGCATACCCGGCGCGCCGGTTGACGTCTCCTCGATCGGGTAGCGAATCTGCCCGGCGACGACTTGTGTGAACGTCTCGGAGGTCATGCCCGCCTCGCGCGCCTGCGCGAATGCGTCGTCGAGATCCGGCCCGATCGCTCCAGCCGTTCCCGCATCGGCGAGCGCGTGGCAGCCTCCGCACGCCTGGACGAAGAGTTGCTTCCCCGCCCCCTGGCTGCCGTCGCTCGTGTAGCCACCGGTGCCGCAGCCGGTCAGAGCGAGACCCAGCGCTCCGGCACATGCGACCGCGACGAGGAGGACAGGCCTCACGGGAGGCGAGTCTATCCGCGGTGGTTCAGCCCGACTGGGCGAACCGCTTGTACTGCTCGAGGAGGCGGCGCACCTCGGGGGCGGTCGGGTCGTCGGGTGCGAGCTTCAGGAAGGCCTCGTACGCGGCGATTGCCGTCGTGACGTCGTTGGCCGACTCGGCAGCCTGGGCGAGCTCGAGCTGGACGGTGGGATCATCGGGCTGGAGCGCGGTGATCTTGCGATACGCCTCGACGGCCTGCGCCGACGCAGCCTGAGCCTCGGACGACGCAGCGACGATCTCGTTCTCGTAGCGAGTGCTCACCGCGTTGGTGATGGGATCGGGCTCGAGCGGGCTTCCGCCGATCTGGAAGATCGTGTCGCGGATACCGCCGGGCGCGAGATACGCCGAGCGGAACTGGTAGATCTGCGCGCGCTCCTGCGCGTTCGTGGCCTGTTGGAGATGGAGGGCGGCGAGCTCGCGAAGACCATCCGCGTCCCTCGGGCGCAGGGCGATGTAGCTGTTCATCGCCTCGACGGCGTCGTCGATGTTGCCCGCGGCCTGATGGGCCGTAGCGAGATCCTTGAAGGCCTCGGCGTTCTTCGGGTTGTCCAGCACCTTCTTCTCGGAGTCGGAAATCGACGGCACCCCGGATTCGCCGGCCCCCTCCGCGAGATTGCCGAGCCCGATCCCGCCGGCACCGATGCCGAAGAGCACGAAGCCGAGACCGAGCGCGAGAGCGAGGAACAGGAACATCCACTTCGCATGCCTGCGAAGCCTGGGGAAGAACATGGTGTCCTCGACTACGACCTGGGACCTGCGTCCTGCAGCAGCCGGCGTCGGGCGCTGCGTGCGGCGTCGATCAGCTCGAGCCATGTCTTCCCTCCCTTCTCATACCGCGGTCTGCCGGACACGAGAGTAGCGACGACGCCTCGAGACGATCCGCCGAGCACTGCTCCCGTAACAGGATCTTCCCACGGGATGAACGACGTGTCGGCCAGGGAGAGCACGGT
>DATKBJ010000029.1:0-11739 GCA_035514135.1 Gaiellaceae bacterium
TCCAGCTCGAGCCCGACGAGCACGCGCTGCGGATGTGCCGCGCGCTCCTCCAACGCAGCACGCCCGACGAAGTCGTCGTCGGTCTTCAGGTCGACCGCGAACGCGATGCCCGCCTCGAACGGGTCGACCTGGTCGTCGAACTCGTACCCGGCGAAGATCAGCCCCGACTCGATGCGCAGCGTGTCCAGCGCCTCGAGCCCGAGCGGCTTCAGTCCGTGCCCCTCACCCGCTGACCAGATCGCATCCCACACCGCAGGCCCGTCGGAGGGATGGCACCACACCTCGTACCCGAGCTCGCCCGTATACCCCGTACGCGAGACGACGATCGGGATCCCGTCGTACGTCCCGATGCGCCCCACGGTGAAGCGGAACCACTTGAGGTCCTCGAGCGACGTCTGGGTCGGCGGCGTCCACACGATCTTCTTCAGGAGCTCGCGGCTCTCCGGTCCCTGGACGGCGACGTTGTGGAGCTGGTCGGTCGACGGCTTGACCCACACCTTCAGGCCGTCGCGCTCGGCGAGCTCGTTCAGCCAGATCCCGTCGTACTCGTCCCCTCCGACGAAGCGGAAGTTGTCCGGCCCGAGCCGGTAGACGGTCGCGTCGTCGATCATCCCGCCCGTCTCGTTGCAGAGCGCGGTGTACGTGACCTGGCCGATCGAGAGCCGGCGCGCATCGCGCGTGATCGCCTTCTGGATGAGCGCCTCGGCGTCCGGGCCGAGCACTTCCCATTTTCTGAGCGGCGAGAGATCCATGATCGCGACCTTCTCGCGACATGCCCAGTACTCGGCGATCGCGCCCTCGTTGTCGAAGCAGTGCGGGAGCCAGTAGCCGCGGTACTCGACGAAGCTCTCCGTGCGCTCGCTCGTGCGCGGGTGGAAGGTCGTCTCGCGCGTGAGCACCGGGTCTGCATCCGCGGTGACGCGCCGAGCGATCGCGACCGAGAACGTGTTGTCGGGCGCGTACACCCGCACGTGGATCGGCGTGATCTGCCAGCCGTTCGCCGCGTCGATGTCGTCCGGGCAGGCCGACGATGCGCACACGAGGTCGCTCATCGCGCGCAGGAGGACGTAGTCGCCCGGACGCGACCATGGCTCGTCCATGATGAACACGTTGCTCGCGTCGAAGCCCGTGTTGTAGAAGAAGTTGAGCGCCTCCCAGCCCTTGCGGCGGGCGACCCCGAACGGCGTCACCTCTCCGTTGAAGTTCTCCGTGCAGTTGACATGGCCGGGATAGCCCATGTCCTCGTAGTACCTGGCCGTGCAGGCCAGGCCGAACGTGTCGTGGCGGCCGACGGTGTCGCGCACGACCTCGATCAGCGGATCCTGGTCGACGTCGTAGAACTTCCCGTGGAGGCCGGGCATCGGATAGGCCTGGCCCATGAGCGAGCGGGTCGTCGTCGCGTCGAGCCCGCGCTCGAGCCCGCTCTCGAGCTTCCCACGGTGGAAGGCGAGGAAGTCGGAGCACTGCTTGCCCTCGACGTCGATCACCTGGATGAACTCGCCGGCCCGGACCTCGTAGGCGAGAGCGCTCGCGGCGTCGACGCGGAAGTCGAGGCGCGGCTCCGCGAGCGGCGGGGGAAGCTCCTGCTGCTCGTACGTCCGGGGTGTGGCGCGCCTGACCTCGACGAGGAGCTCGGAGGGCGGTGGCGCGCCGTCGACGATTCGGCCGGCAGGCGCAGCGACGACGACGGTGACGGCGCGCTCGGAACGGAACGTCTGCGAAGAGCCCGCCGGCGACCACTCGCCGAAGACCTGGATCGCGAGCGCCTTCGCGGGGTCGAGCCCGCGCGCGCCGAGCTCGTGCGCCAGCAAGCTCCCATCCCGATCCGCGAGCGCGGCGCGCACGACCGTCGCCGGCGCGTCCGTCTTCATCCCGAGCGCCGCCGCGTCGTCGCGACCGTCGGCGCCCAGTACCGTGATCTCGGCGGTCTGGCTCCCGCGTGTGTCGACCACGGTCAGTCGCTCGTCCGGCCCGAGGGCGAAGACCGTCGCGCCGCCTGGCCGCACGAGATACGTCTCGAGGAACGGGTCCTCGGGGAAGAGCCACGGGTCAGACCCCACGTGGGGTCTGACCTCAGTCGTGCGCAGGCCGGAGTCAGACCCCACGGGTCTGACCCAAGAGCTCGACGACGACGCCCACGTCACGCACTCGCCGGCGCCTTCGCTTCCATCTCGGCCGCCTCCGCCATGAGCGTCTCGGCGAGCTCGCGCTTGCCGTCGGCGTCGAGCTTCTTCACTTCGTTCTCGACTGCTCGGCGGTTGTACGACTGGTTCCAGTAGTCGAGCGACTCGAACCCGAGGAGGACCGCCTTGCCGACGAACTGCCGCAGGACTTCGTTGGTCGGGCCCATGACCCAGCCCGCCTTCGCGTCGCGGACGTAGCGCTCGAGCTCCATGTCGCGCTTGTAGCCCGAGCCTCCGCAGGCGTGCAGCATCTTGTCGACGACGTGCGCGACGTTCTTCGCCGCCTCGAACTTGATCTGCCAGGCCCAGTGGAGGAAGTCGGCGCGGGCGAGCTCGCCGACGGCGAGCACCTTCGTGTTGTTCTCGGTGGCTGTGTCCATCGCCTGGGCGACGGACATGACGAACAGCCGTGACGCGTTGGTGTCCATGAGCGCCTCGCCGACGTAGTCCTGGATCGTCGGGTAGTCGGCGACGCGGAGCCCGACGTCGACGTGCCGCTTGCGCGTCGTGTGGCGCTTCGCGATGTCGATCGTGCCGAGCGCGATGCCGTTCCAGACGGACGACGAGCCGATGAGGAACCACGGATCGACCGACTCGTCGTTCGACGCCGCGCCGTCGCCCTCCGGGCCGACGAGCTGCTCCGCCGGAACCTCGACGTTCGGCACTTCGAGCGGTCCGGACTGGTTTCCGCGCAGGCCGAGCGCGTCCCACAGCGAGGGCTGCGACTCGACGTCGTCACGGTCGATCACGAACACGCTCAGGTCGTCGTAGCCAGTGAACTCCGGGCTCGTCGTCTGCACGACGTAGAAGTCGGCGAAGCCCGCCGACGTCGTCCAGGACGCCTTCTTGCGGACCTTGTAACCGCCGTTCGAGCGCTCGGCGCCCGACGAGATCGGGTACCAGAAGTGCGAGCCCGTCTCGGGGTCGGAGTACGAGAGCGTTCCGATCTTTCCGCTGCCGAGCGGGCGGATGTACTTGTCGATCAGCTCGGGCGTCGGACGGAACATGATCGTGTTCACCGCACCGATGTGCATCACGTAACACATCGCCGTGGAAGCGCAGCCGTAGCGCGCGATCGTCTCGCATGTCATCGAGTAGGCGACGTGGTTCTCGCCGAGGCCGCCGTACTCCTCGGGTACGGTCAGCGCGAGGAAGCCGTGCTCTCCGAGCAGCTCGAGGTTGCGGCGCGGGAACAGGAGCTCGTCGTCCGAGCGCTTCGCGTTCGCGCGCATCTCCTTTTCACAGAGCTCGATGAGCGTCGCGCGGAGCTCCTTCTGGCGGTCGGTCAGGACCCAGTCGGGATCCCATTCATAGCCGAGCCCCCAGAACGGCTCGCCACCCCACATCTTCTCGGACATCCGGAACCTCCACCCGTGGTTGGCTTCTCGACACGCATCGTAGGCGTCCCCGCCGATCGGCGGCAACCTGCCTTCGTAGACTCCGGCCCGTGGCACAGCGCAAGACGGTCACGGTCTTCTTTTCCGACGTCGTTGGCTCGACGAGCCTCGGCGAGTCGGTCGATCCCGAGGTTCTGCGAGGCGTGATGGAGCGCTACTTCCACGATGTGCGCGCGGTGCTCGAGCGCCACGGCGGCACGCTCGAGAAGTTCATCGGCGATGCGGTCGTCGCGCTCTTCGGCATCCCCGTCACACGCGAGGACGACGCGCTGCGCGCGCTTCGCGCGTCCGCCGAGATCCGCGAGCGCCAGGACGCGCTGAACGACGAGCTCGAGCGCGCGCATGGCGTGCGGATCGAGGTGCGAACGGGCGTCAATACGGGCGAGGTTGCCGTCGGCGACTCGGTCGACGGCTTCCGCGCGGCCGGCGACACGATGAACACGGCCGCGCGGCTCGAGCAGGCGGCGGCCGCGGGCGAGATCCTCATCGGCGCGCTGACGCGTGAGCTCGGCGGCGACGCGATCGAGGTCGAGCCGGTCGAGCCGCTCGACCTGAAGGGCAAGGCCGGCGGCGTCGAGGCGTTCCGGCTCGTGCGCGTACTCCCGGATGCATCGCCGTACGCCCGGCGCGAGGACGCGCCGCTCGTCGGGAGGCGCGTCGAGCTGGACGTTTTGCGCGCAGCGCTCGACAGGGCGGTCACGACCGCGCGCTGCGAGCTCGTGACGATCGTCGGTCCGGCAGGCGTGGGGAAGACCCGGCTCGCGCGCGAGACCCTTGCGACGCTCGGCGACGGCTTCCGCGTCCTTGCCGGGCGCTGCGTTGCCTACGGCGAGGGGATCACGTTTCTGCCGATCGCGCAGGCGCTGAGGCAGGCGCTGGGCGATGAAGGGCCCGCGCTTGAGATCGACGAGGCCGTCTCCGAGCGCATTCAGGCGCTCGTGCGCGGCGAGGAGGCCGGCTCGACCGATGAGATGTTCTGGGCGATTCGGCGGTTCCTCGAGGCTCTGGCCGGCAAGCGCCCCCTCGTGCTCGTGGTCGACGACATCCACTGGGCCGAGGCGACGCTGCTCGACCTCCTCGAGTACCTCGCGACCTTCACCGCCGGAGCACCGATGGCACTCGTCGCGACCTCCCGGCCCGAGCTGCTCGAGGAGCGGCCGACGTGGTCCTCTCCCCGTGAGAACGCGACCGTGATCGTGCTCGAACCCCTATCCGAGGCTGAGGCTGCCGTGCTCGCGGAAAGCCTCGGCGGCGGGCTCGGTGAGCAAGAGGTGCGCCGCCTCGTGCGGGCCGCCGACGGCAACCCGCTCTTCCTCGAGCAGCTTCTCGCCCTGAACGCCGACGGCACGGGCGACGAGCTCGTTGTCCCGGCGACCATCCAGGCGCTCCTCGCGGCGCGGATCGATCAGCTCCCCGACGGGGAGCGCCGCGTTCTCGAGCACGCGTCGATCGAGGGCCGCGAGTTCCACCGCCGAGCTGTCGTCGAGCTCCTTCCGGAGGAGACGCGCGCTTCGGCCGGCGCCCACCTGCTCGCGCTCGCGCGCAGCAACTTCGTCCGAGCCGCCCGTAGCTCCGGGCCCGACGACGCGTTTGCGTTCGTCCACGGCCTCATGCGGGATGCGGCCTACCAGTCGATCCCGAAGAACACTCGCGCCGAGCTCCACGTGCGCCTCGCCGACCACCTCGAGCATGGGCCCGAGTCGGCCGGCGAGCCGGTTGGTCTCCACCTCGCCGAGGCGGTTCGCTACCGACGCGAGCTGGGGCGCGACGACGAGCTCACGCGCGATCTCGCTCGCCGTGCATCGGAGCGGCTCGTCGCCGCCGGTCGGCGTGCGCTCGCGGTCGGCGACGACCGCGCGGCCGCGAAGCTCCTCGAGCGCGTCACGGAGCTCGTGGGCAGTGAGGATGACGTGGGGCGTGGCGCCCGCTTCGAGCTCGGTCGCGCGCTCGCCGGCGCCGGTCGGCTCGAGGCGGCCGGCGCGACCTTTGCTGCGGTGGGGGCGTCCGCTCGCTCGGCCGGCGATCGCTCCCTCGAGCTACGTTCCGATCTCGCGCTCGCCAATCTTCAGGCCCAGACCGATGTGACGGTCACCATGGCCGAGCTCTCGTCGCGTGCCGAGCGCGCGCTCTCCGAGCTGGAGCAGCTCGGTGACGAGCGGGGCCTCGCGCTCACATGGTGGCTTCTTCACTGGACACGGTTTCGTGCCGGCCGCTACGTCGAGTCGGCCGAGGCGGCGGAGCAGGCGGTCGTGCACGCGGCTCGTGCGGGCGATCGGCGTGAGGAGCTCCGCGCGTTGGGCGCGATCGCCATGGCTGCCAAGTGGGGCCCTACGCCGGCCGACGAGATTCTTCGGATCTGCGACGAGATCGTCGAGCGTGCCGACGGAGCGCGTCTCGTCGAGGCTTTCGCCGATCGTATACGCGGAGTCGCGTACGCGATGTTCGGCGAGTTCCAACGCGGTCGAGAGGCATGCGACGCGGCTGTCGCGATCTACGAGGAGCTGGGCCTTCCGGTCTCCGCGATCGGCGTCGCATCGGAACGCGAGCGGGTCGAGCGACTTGCGGGCGATCTCGATGCTGCCGAGCGCGTCCTGCGCGACGCGAGCAAGCGCCTGCGCGAGATCGGAGACCTCGGATACCTCTCGTGGATCGACTCGACGCTCGCGCGTGCCCTGGCGCTCGATGGGAGGGCCGACGAGGCCGTGGCGACCGCACGCGCATCGCGCTCCGAGATGCAGCCGGATCACGCCCACGGACAGTTCGTGGCACGGATCGCAGAGGCGATCGCCCTCTCGTCCGAAGGCATGTACTCCGGCGCGGAGGAGATCGTCGCCGAAGCGCTGCTGATCGCGGACGCGACGGATTCGATCGAAGCACAGGCGGAAGCGCGCTCGGTGCTGGCCAGCATTCACGCGGCGCTCGGCAGGCACGAGAGCGCACAGGCACGGCTCGCCGAGGCGATCGAGCTCTACGAACGGAAGGGCAACATCGTGTCGGCGGCGCGGCTGCACGAGCTGGCTGCGTCGCGGTCGCGAGACCCGTGAGGAGACCGTCTGCCGCTACGCGAAGCTCACTGTGGTGGGTGTGGGCAGACCGGTCTACGCGGGCGCAAGCACGGCCAGCAGGTCGTCGCCGTAGCGCTCGAGCTTGACCGGGCCGAACCCCTTCACGCCCGCGAGCTCGGCCATCGTCATCGGACGCAGCGCGGCGAGCTCGCGGAGGGTCGCGTCGTGGAGCACGACGTACGCGGGGACTGCGTCGGCCTGCGAGCGCTCGAGCCGCCAGCTCCGCAGGCGTGTGACGAGCTCCTCGTCGACGTCCGCGTCGCTGCTCGCCCGAATCCGCGGCGGGTCTGCCGTCGGGTCGACGCGAAGCACGCGGAATCCGTCGGGCGTCGTCACCTCGATCAGCGCGCCGGAGCTCTCCACTTGCTGCACCCAGCGGCGGACGTCAGCTTCGCTGGCCGCTGCGAGCAGGCGGTACGCGGCCGAGCGGCGCGCCGAGGGAGGCGCCTTCAGCGAGCCGCGCAGCGCCGCGATCAGGCTTCGGCGGCCGAGCGGCCACTGAAGCGAAGCGACCGCGTCGACGATCGCCTCGCCGATGTCCTCGGGGAGGGGAGGCGGCGGGCTCGAGATCGACGCGCTCCCGCGCGTCACCGGTGCGCACACGTCGCAGGCGCCGCACGGACCCGAGTAGTGCTCGCCGAAGTGCGCAGCCACCTGCTCGTGCCGGCACACGCGCGTCTCGGCGAAGGCGACGATCCGGTCGGCACGTGACTCGGCGACGAGGCTCGCGCGATCGAGGAGTGCCTCGACGCGCTCTCGTGCATCGGTTGGAGCGGCCGAGATGTCGATTCGCATCAGCCTGCCCTGGTCGAAGCCCCGCGCGAGGAGGTCTGCCTGCTCGAGCATCCCGACGAGCACTCGTGCATCGCGATCGGGCACGAGCGCGGAAAGATCGTCGGGATCCACCAGCCCGTCCGCGTCTCGCAGCGCGCGGTAGATAGCGCGGAGCTCCGACGCGGTTGGCACGTCCGACGCGGCGAACCTGCGCAACGCGGTCGCGTCGCTCGGGCTGGCGAGCAGTAGGGTCTGGCTCGGCTCGCCGTCGCGTCCCGCGCGGCCGACCATCTGCACGTAGCCCTCGAGCGAGTCCGGGTAGTTGACGAGACAGACGAGGCGCACATCCGGTTTGTCGATGCCCATGCCGAATGCCGTCGTGGCTACGACGGCCTGCGTCCGCCCGGCGACGAAGTCGTCCTGGACACGAGTCCGCTCATCCGGCTCGAGTCCTGCGTGGTAGTGCTCCGTGCGGCATCCGTGGCCTGAGAGCACACGCGCGAGCTCCTCGGTCGAGCGCCGCGAGCGCGCGTAGACGATCGCGGAGCCGCCGCGCAGCGCACGCACGCGCTCGACGAGGATCTCGATCCGGTCCTCCGCGTTCGCGACCTCTCGGACGTCGTAGCGGAGGTTCGGCCGGACGACACTCGTGTGCACGACCTCGAGCGCGCGGCCCAGCGCCTCTCCGATGTCGCGCGCGGTGTCCGGCGTCGCCGTGGCGGTCATGCCGAGGACGACCGGGTCGCCGAGCGCCTCGAGCCCTCGCCGGATGAACAGGTAGTCCGGCCGGAAGTCGTGCCCCCACATGCTCACGCAGTGCACCTCGTCGACGACGACGAGCCCGACCCCGACATCGGCCAGGAGCTCGACGAAGCGCGACTGGCGCAGGCGTTCGGGCGCCGCGTACACGAGGCGCGTCTCGCCGGAGGACACACCCGCGAGCCGCGACGCCGTCTCATCCGCCGAGAGCGACGAGTTGACGAAGGTCGCGGTCGACACGATCTCCGGCGGCAGCTTGTCCACCTGATCCTTCATGAGCGCGATCAGCGGCGAGAGGACGAGCGTCGGCTCGGGACGAAGCATCGCGGCGAGCTGGTACGTGAGCGACTTGCCGGAGCCGGTCGGCATGAGCGCGAGCGTGTCCCGCCCGGCAATCGCCGCGCGCACGACGTCCTCCTGCCCGGGCCGGAAGGCGTCGAAGCCGAAGAGGTCACGCAGCGGTGTGGCGAGATCGGTCAGGCGGGCGAGTATAGGAACGGCCTCGGGCGACCCCTGTGTCAACTCAGTGCCAACCTCAGCTCCAGCGGAGCTCGAGGGAGCTGCGATCGGGGTCGCGCGGAAGCCCGTCGTCGAGGCGTTGGTAGTCGCCCGCCTGGTCTGTGTAGATGTGCGCGACGACGTGCAGCCCGGTCGGGCTGTCGAGAGTTCCTGCAGCGATGCCCGTCCGTTCGGACCCCTCAGCTCTCCAGAAGAGGCTCGAGCCGCACTCGTTGCAGAAGGCTCGCCGGGCACCGTGATCGGAGTCGGGGCTGTCGATCCAGCGGAGCGCCTGCGTCTCATCGATCGCGAGGTCAACCGTGCGCGTCGCCGCGAACGCGCCGGCATGACCTCCCCAACGACGGCACTCGACGCAATGACAGAGGAGGATGTCCCGGAGCGGTCCGTGCACCTCGTAGGTCACGGCGCCGCAGAGGCACCGGCCCGTCGCGCGTGGTTTCTCCATCGCCGGACACTCTAGAATCGCCGGATGCCGCCTGTCTCGGAGCACATGACGCGGAGTCTCCTGACCGTCTCGGCGGAGGCGACGCTCGGCGACGCGGCCGCCGCCATGGCCGAGCGCGGCGTGGGCGCGGTCGTCGTCCTCGAGGGCGAGTCGATCGCGGCGATCCTCACCGAGCGCGACGTCATGAAGGCGGTTGCGGCGGGGAAGGACGGCAGCGCCCCCGTGACGGAGTGGATGACACGCCACCCCGACACGATCGAGCCGGATGACACCACCGATCACGCGGCCTCGCTGATGATCCACGGTGGCTTTCGCCATCTCCCGGTCATCGAGGACGGCAACGTCGTTGGCATCGTCTCGATCCGCGATCTCATGCGCCTCGCGCTCGACGACCGCTCGCCGCGCGGCGTGTAGCGCACCGGGCGCGCGCCTCACACGCAGCACGGCCCGCGGCCGACGCGAACGCTTGTAACCGATCGTTACAAGCGTGATCTTGCGTCGAACTGGCGCGCTTCTGTTGCACTTCCGTGCGCGACGACCGAGCCATGAGGGCGAGCATGTCTCGCGTGCCGGCAGTCTCCCCGCGCATTGATCGACGCCTCCGCGAGGCCGCGACGCGACTCGACGACGTGGACCACTCGATGGCGGAGACATGCCGTCGCGTTGGTCGCGTCGCCGAAGAGCTCGGCCTACCACGGCCGGGCTACGACTCGATCCGGCTCATCGTCGCCGAGCATCGCCGAAACCGGGCGGAGCTCCGAAGGCTGCTCGAGCCTGTGCTCGCTGACTTTCTCCAAGGCCGCGTTGGAGCCTGGGATGTCGAGCGCCTCATCGAGGCGGCGACGGTCCATGCGCGACGGCCATGATCCGCCCGGAGCGGTCCTTGTAACGATCGGTTACAAAGGGGTCCGGCTCGCCTCGGAGGCACGCGCATCCGGTGAGGGATGGTGCTGCGTCAGACGACGACGCGGTCGAGCCAGCGCTCGAACAGCGCGCGACCGGCGGAGCGCATCTCGTCTGCACGCGCCTCGATCGCGGCCAGGAACGCAGGCGCTCCTTCGACGCCGAGAGTGCGCTCGAGCGAAGACACGTACTCCGGTACCTCGGCCCATTCGCGCGCCATCTCCGCCGACACCTCGAGGTGGAACTGCACGCCGTACGCGCGCTCGAAGCGAAACGCCTGGTTCGGGTAGGCCGGGGAGCCCGCGAGCCGAACCGCGCCGTCCGGGAGATCGAACGTGTCCCCGTGCCACTGCAACGTCACGAGCTCGTGAGGCGCCTCTCCGAACACGGGATCCGAGCGCGCCTCTCCCGTCATGCTGACGGGCAGGAGGCCGACCTCGGGCTCCGGGCCGGGGTAGACGCTCGCTCCGAGGGACGCTGCGAGAAGCTGGACACCGAGGCAAACTCCCCAGTACGGCGTTCCGGCGCGCACCGCCTCGCCGATCGCGCGCTTCTCGTCGGCGAGCCACGGAAGGGTCGCGTCGTCGTTGACCGACATCGGTCCGCCCATCGCGACGATTAAGTCGAACGCGCGCCAGTCGGGAAGCGGCTCGCCCTCGTCGAGCTCGACGCGATGCAGCTCGGCTCCGCGTTCGTGCAGCACGTCCTCGAACACACCGGGCGGCTCGCAGGCGATGTGCTGAAGGACGAGCGTGCGCATTGCGCTGAGTATGCAGCCGCCGCGCACTCTTCAGTCGCACTCGGCCTCAAGGCGGGCAGAGCGAAGGCCGATAGCGTGGAACCATGGCGTGCCGTCTCGCACTCGTCGCCGCGTTGGCGATCACTGCGCTCGCCCCCGGCTGTGGCGGCGCCCATGCGCAGGTTCCCGAGTCGGCGAACCTCGTGCCGGCCGACGCCGTCGTCTTCGCGAGGCTCACGACCGACGCGGACTCGCCCCAGTGGCAGAAGGCTGAACGGGTCCTCGAGCGGATCCCGGGCGTGCGCGAGAGTCTCGCGAGCGCGATCGAGCAGGGGTTGTCCGAGGAGGGGCTCGACTGGGAAAGGGACGTTGCTCCGGCGCTCGGAGACGAGGTCGTGCTCGTCGTCACGGCGAAGCTACGGCCCATCGTCCTGCTCGACCCGGACAGCGAGGAGAAGCTCGACGCGTTGCTCGCGAACAGCGACGAGGAGATCGTCCGCGGCGAGGTGGACGGACATGTCGCGCTCGCGGAGAAGGACGCCGATCTCGCGGCGTATCGCGAGGCGCTCGAGCGCGGGACGATTGAGAACGACGCGTCGTTCGTCGCCGGCCTTGACGCGCTCCCCGACGAGAGTCTCGGTCTCGTGTGGGTGGACATGGCCGCGGTGACCGGCGAGCTGAGCTCGCTCGTCGAGAGCGTCACCCAGGAGAGCCTGGAGCTCGGGATCGACTGGCTGTCCGCAGCGCTCTCGGCGGAGGACGACGGGATGCTCGTCGCGATGGGGCTACGCACGCCGGAAGCAGGCGACACGCACTACGAGCCGACGCTCTTCCGCAGCGTGCCCGCCGATGCAGTCCTTGCGATCTCCTTCGGCGGTACCCAGCGCACGCTCGACCGGCTCCAGGGCCAGGTCGACGTGGGCGGGCTCGCGAAGGCGATCGAAGACCTGACCGG
>DATKBJ010000030.1:0-34437 GCA_035514135.1 Gaiellaceae bacterium
CAGACGGCGAGAGCGACCAGCTCAGCGTCCGAGACCTCGGCCGGACGTCCCGGGCGCGCAGGGACCGGGTACTCGTCGGCGAAGACGTACGCTGCAACCACAAGGGCTTCCAGATCGGCCGTCATCTCGAGCTCCTATCTCGAGGGGACACGTCTGGAAGCCCTCCTTCGTGCTGGAACGGCGGGTCCCTGCCAGAACCCGCCGTTTCACATCATGCCTCTAGCTGCAGCGCGTCCTGGAGCGGCAGATTCGGGAGCTCGCGAGCGGCGTCTTCAGCGAGCCAGAGGGCTCGGTCAGCTGTGCACGACCGCCGCGAGTCCGGGTGCCAGGTCGCCCTTCGGCTCCACGACGATGTCGTCCAGCTTCAGCCACGACACGAGGTCCCGCAGCTCGGCGGCCAGCTCCTCGACCGTCTCGGGCGGGGCCCCCGGCTCGGCGTACGCCGCCTTGACGAGCAGAGCTCCAGCCTTCCGATCGGCCTTCAGGTCCACACGACCGACGATCGCGTCCCCGAGCAGGAACGGCAGCACGTAGTAGCCGAACTGCCGCTTCGGCTCGGGCACGTAGATCTCGATGCGGTAGTGGAAGTCGAAGAGGTGCTCGGTGCGCTCGCGATCCCACACCACCGGGTCGAACGGGCTGAGCAGTGCCCGGGCGTCGACCTTGCGCGGCAGCGCGGCATCGCGGTGCAGGAACGCCGGACGCTTCCACCCCTCGATCGTGACCGGCAGCAGCTCGCCGTCCTCGACGAGCTCGTCGACCGCGACCTGCGCGACCTTGGTGCCCTCGCCACGCTGCAGCTGGAGCCGGTAGTAGTCGACGAGGCAGCGGACCGTTGCGACCCCGTGGCTGCGGGCGGCACGCCGGATCAGCTCCTTGGTCGCCTCGGACTTCGCCGGCACCGGGGCGGCCAGTACTGCTGGGGGCAGCACCCGCTCGGCCACGTCGTAGACGGGCTCGAACTGCGCGTTGCGCCCGGCAATCGCCAGGTCGCCGGTGAGGAACAGGTAGTCGAGACCCTTGCGCGCCTCGGACCAGTTCCAGCTCCAGTCGACCTTCTGGCGCGGCGCGCCGTCGTCGAGCTCCCGGGCCGTCGCCGCGCCACCGTCGCGCACCTGCGCATGCACCTTCTCGACCAGCCCCGGGTTGGTCTGCAGCCACGCACCCCACCGCGGGCTCTCGCGGAACGACTCCATCCGGTGCTGCATGACCGGCCAGAGGTCTACCGGCATGAACGCCTGCACGTGCGCCCAGTACTCCACCATCCGGCGCGGCTTCTTCTCCGACGCCCGCTTGAGCATGTCGGTGTCGTAGGGCCCCATCCGCGAGAACAGCGGCATGTAGTGGGCCCGCTGGAGCACGTTGACCGAGTCGACCTGGAGCACCCCGGTCCGCTCGAGCGTGCGCGAGAAAGTGCGCATCGTCGGGACCGTGTGGCGCGGGTCCCGGAAGCCCTGCGCCACCAGGGCAACACGGCGCGCCTGCGCCCGGGACAGCCGCTCGTTCGGCACGGCGCCAGTATGTCGCGGATGAGAGCTTGAAGAAGAACTCGTTCGTGTCGAACTTCCAGTGCGCGACTTCTCGGGTACGAGCGCGGCGACGTCTGGTCGACGTGGGTGAAAATGAGGCGGTAGCCGATGTCGATCCACCCGCTACGCTCGTCCCGCGCCCTCGTAGCTCAGTGGATAGAGCGACCGCCTCCTAAGCGGTAGGCCGCACGTTCGATTCGTGCCGGGGGCATTTTCCTGTGGGACAGAAATGGGACAGTGGGACAGTGATCCCACCGGATTCCACCTGATTCCGGCGTGCTGTTCTCCGCACGGTTGAGCGGAATCCCAGTGTTCATGCGGCCCTTCTCAGGATTTAGGAAAACCGCTGCTCTATCCACTGAGCTACGGGGGCGCGCGGCAAGGGTAGCGCTGCAGTGAGCCGCCGAAGGACGTCCCGGCACGCTCGCGAAAGTCCGACCCGGCGATCGCCGGGTCGTGAGCCGATCGGGGCAGCGTTAGACTCGGCCGTCGATGCGGAGGAACTGGTTCACCGCCGCGATCGTCATCTGCGTGCTCGCGATCGTCGTCGCGGCGATCGCGATGCGACTCAGCGACGACGGGTCGCCGACGACCGAGGCAGCGGGGCAGACCGCGATCCACCAGACAGTCGGCACGCAGCCGAGTTAAGAACGCGCGTAGCCGTCGCGAACCCTGGCAGGGGTACCGAGCGCGGCCGTTACCATCCTGCGCGTGGGAGCTTTCCTCATCGCGTTCATCGTCCCGATGGTGCTCGGCTTCTGGGCCCAGCACCGTGTCAAATCGACGTTCGCGAAGAACCTCGAGGTACCCGTCGCCAACGGCATGACGGGAGCTCAGGTCGCCCGTCGCATCCTCGACGCGAACGGCCTGAACGAGGTTCCGGTCGAGGAGACACCCGGGACGCTCTCCGACCACTACGACCCGCGCAGCCGCTCCGTGCACCTCTCACCGCACGTGTACCACGAGGTGTCGATCGCCTCGACGGCCGTCGGTGCGCACGAGGTTGGTCACGCGATCCAGCACGCGCAGGCGTACTCGTTCTTCAAGGTCCGGAGCGCGATGTTCCCGGCGGTGCAATTCGCGTCGAACATCTGGATGCTCTTCCTTCTCGGCGGGATCTTCCTCAACATCCTCGGCTTCATCTGGATCGCGATCGCGCTCTACTCGGTCGCAGTGCTGTTCCAGTTCGTGACGCTGCCGGTCGAGTTCGATGCGTCGAGGCGTGCGAAGCAGCAACTGCAGGATCTCGGGCTCGTCGCCTCCAACGAGGCAGCCGGTGTGCAGGCCACTCTGAAGGCGGCCGCCTGGACATACGTCGCCGCCGCTCTCGCTGCGGTCGCCGTGCTCCTGTACTACCTCTCGATGCTGAGCAGCAGGTAGCGCCCGCTACCTCTCGCGCGGCATCCAGCCGAAGCGGCGCAGTGCGATGAGCACGCCCGCAGCGCCCCATGCGAGCACGATCGCCAGTGCCGCCGGGTCGGCGAACAGCGACGCGCCGTCGAGGTAGACCCCGTTGACGATGTCGATGAAGTACGTGAGCGGAAGGACGCTCGCGATCGCTTGGAGCACGGCCGGAAAGTCGCTGGTCGGGCCGAATGCGCCCGACAGGAACGCCATCGGCAGCACAACGACGTTGACGACGGCGGAGACGCCCTCGGCCGAGCGGATCAGCGACGCCGCACCGACGCCGAGCCCGGCGAAGCAGGCGACGCCGAGCACGATCGCCCCGGCGAATCCGAGCCAGTTCTCCGGCATGCTCGCGTCGAATCCGAGCCCTCCGAGCACGAGCAGCGCGACGGACTGCAGAGCGAATGTCATCAGCGTGGAGAGCAACACGGCCCCGAGGTAGGTCGCTGGAGCGAGCGGCGTTGCACGCAGGCGCTTGAGCACACCGGACTCGCGCCGACCGACGAGGATGATCGCGAGCCCCGCGAAGGCCGTGTTCGCGGCGCCGTAGCCGAACAGCCCGGCCAGCAGGATGTCGACGGCCGGGATGCCGTCGATCTCGTCGCCGTACACGGAACCGAGGAGTGCGTACAGGAGCAGCGGGAAGATGAAGATGAAGACCGCGGCCTCCCGGCTCCGCCAGAAGACCTTCTGCTCGAAGCGAAGCTGGTGCGCGATGGCCCTCACTCGGATTCGTCCTCGACCAGCTCGAGGTACACGTCCTCGAGCGTCGGCCTCCGGACCTCCAGCTCCGCGAGGTGCTCACCGTCCGACAGCGCCGCGCTGGTCAGCTCGTTGAGCACGCGGGTCGGGTCGGCGGTCTCGACGGTGACGATCTCGCCGTTCCGCCTGTATCTGATCTCGGTGAGACCCGAGTCGCCGATCAGCTCCGCGGGCGCTCCCTGACGGACGATCTCGCCGTGCCGGAGCACGGCGACACGGTCGGCGAGCTGCTGGGCCTCGTCGAGGTAGTGCGTCGTGAGAAGGATCGTCGTTCCGAGGGAGCGGAGCGCGAGGATCATGTCCCAGGCGGCCCTCCTCGCTGCGGGGTCGAAGCCCGTGGTCGGCTCGTCGAGGAAGACGAGGTCGGGATTCCCGACGAGCGCGATTCCGAGGTCGAGCCGCCGCTTCTGGCCTCCCGAGAGCGTCTTCACGCGCGCGCCTCGCTTGTCCTCCAGTCCGACGAGAGCGATCACCTCGTCGACGTCGCGCGGCTGTGCGTAGTAGCCGGCGAAAAGCTCGTGGGTCTCCCGCACCGTCAGCAGGGGGCTGAGGTCCGACTGCTGGAGTACGACTCCGATGCGCTCGCGCAGGGCCTTCGGAGCCACGCCGGGGTCGTGTCCGAGCACGGTGGCGCTGCCGCTGTCGCGAGTGCGGTAGCCCTCCAGTATCTCGACGGTCGTCGTCTTGCCCGCGCCGTTCGGGCCGAGGAGGCCGAAGACCTCGCCCTCCGCCACCTCGAAGGTCACGCCACGGAGCGCCCTCGTCTTGCCATAGGACTTGTGGAGGTCGGTGACGACGATCGCGGGAGGCACGGCCCGAGACGATATGCGCGACGGTGCTCAGTAGGGTGGCGTGGTGCCTACGTTGCGGTACGTCGTCGTCGACGTCTTCACGGATACAGCGCTCACGGGCAATCAACTGGCGGTCTTCACCGATGCGCGCGAGATCGACACGGAGCTCATGCAAGCGCTTGCGAGGGAAGTCAACTACTCGGAGACGACCTTCGTGCTGTCGGCCGAGCAGCGCGGGACTGCTCGGATCCGCATCTTCAATCCGAACGAGGAGATGTGCTTCGCAGGCCATCCGGTTCTCGGCAGCGCGTGGGTTCTGGCACAGCCGCTCCAGCGGGGCGTCGTCGAGCTCGAGACCGGAGTAGGAGTCGTGCCCGTCGAGATCGAGCGAGACGAGTCCGGCGCTCTCGTGTTCGGTCGCATGGAGCAGCCGGTTCCCACGATTCGCTCCGTCGCAGACATCGAAGCGGTCCTCGCGACGCTAGGAGTCGGCGCCTCCGAGGTCCCGGTCGAGCTGTACGACAACGGCGCGACGCACATCGTCGTGACGCTCGAGAACGAGGACGCCGTCGCGGCTCTCTCGCCCGATCCGTCGGCGATCGCCGCGTTCGGGGTCACGGGCGTCAACTGCATCGCCGGATCCGGGAGTCGGTGGAAGAACCGCATGTTCTGGCCGCTGGGAGAGGATGCTGCGACGGGCTCTGCAGCAGGTCCGATCGCATGCCACCTCTCTCGGGACGGGCTCGTCGAGTGGGGCGAGTGGATCGAGATCTCCCAGGGTGTGGAGATCGGACGCCCGTCGACGCTCTTCGCGCGCGCGGACAGTGCGGGCGGCGAGGTCGTGCGCGTCTTCTGCGGAGGCCGCGCTGTCGTGGTCGCTCGCGGCGAGTTCCGGCTCTAGGGCGAAGCGAGGAACGCCGAGACGGTCGTCGCCGCGACACGGGCTGCCTCGACCGGCTCGGCGCCGGCCGCGCGCTGCACGAGATAGGTGACCGAGTACGTGTCGCCGGCACCCGTGGGATCCACCGGGCCCTCGACCGGTACCGCCGGAATGTGCTCGACGAGCTGCGGAGTGACCACCCAGGCCCCCTGCGAGCCGAGCGTCAGGATCACCTCCGGCACCGCGAGGGCGTGGAGCTTCTCCGGTTCCGCGCTGCCGACGAGCGTCTCGGCCTCCTCGTCGTTCAGTTTCAGCACCTCGACGTGGTGCAGCACGTCGCCGATGTGCTCGTCGGTGTGGAGCGGCCCGATCGTGGCCGTCCGGACGAGACCCTGGAGGTCGACCAGGAGGCGTCGCCCGTCGGACGCAAGGGCGGCCAGCGTCTCGGGCGGGAAGTCCGTGCGGGTGAGCGCACACACGTCGATCCACGGTGCATCGCCTGCAGCTGTGATTGCCTGCTCGGGTGTCCAGGGGTCTCCGACGGCGTCCTGCCGCATGACCCTCCTGTCGCCTTCGTAGTGGAAGCTGTACTCGGTCGTCGTCGACGACTCGTGCCAGGTCACCGGTAGGCCGAATGCCTCGAGCGGCTGAACGAGCGCAGTGCGGTGCTCGGCGCTGCTCGATGCCTCGGAGTGGGCGTCCGCATTCAGGCGCGCAAGCGCGCGCGTAGCGTAGAAGACGCCTCCGCCGGGACGTGGCTCGGCACCCGCGACGACGTCGCGGGTCAAATGGCCGAGTGCGGCGATGGCACTCATGCTGTTGCGGCGCTTGTCGGCGTGCGGCGCGTCAGCATCGCGACGACGAGCGCGATGCCGAAGGAGACGAGGAAGCTCGGAACCGTCGCGCCGATGCCCCAGTCTGGCGGATTCAGCACGCCCACGACGTCGACCCACCACTTCGGGCCGGTCGGAAAGAGCCACTGGTAGAGCACGAAGCCCGCGGTCCAGGCACCGATGAGGCCGGGCCGCCAGGCCGCCGAGCCGAAGACGTCGTCGGCCGAGTAGTGCCTTCCGGCCACCAGCCAGTCGGCCAGCAGCACCGCGAAGAGCGGGACGAAGACGGAGCCGAGCAGGAGGAGAAAGCTCTGGTAGTTGACGAAGTCGACGACGAGCGCGCCGAGTGTCGCGACGGTCGTCACGATCACGATGAGAAGCGCCTGCGGCGCATGCGGGAACGCGTTCTGCAACGACACCGCCGCCGAGTACGCGTTCGCGAACGCCTCGTCCGTCTCCGAGACGAGCAGCGCGAAGAGAGCGACGAGCGCGGCGAATCCGCCTGCGACGACGGCCGCGGGGAGCGCGGCAGGATCCCCGACGTCACGCGACAGCACGAGCACGACGCCGAGCAGGAGGAGCCAGACGTCCGGCACGAGATAGCCCAGACCCGTACCGGCGAAGGCATCTCGGCGTGTCTTCGAGAAGCGCGTGTAGTCCGCGGCGTACGGCACCCACGACACGGTGATGCCGACGACGACATCGGCTCCCTGCCAGACGGAGAGACCACCCGCCCCTTCGGCGTTCCACAATGCGCCGAGGTCGGCGCCGTCGAGTGCCCACCACGTCAGGTAGAGGACGGCGAGCGGGACCGCCCAGATCGCGAAGCGCCTGATGAAGCGGCGGACGAAGCCGATCGGCCCGAGGAGCGCGAGCACGAGCGCGCAGGCGCCGAAGACGAGTGTCCACATCCACTGCGCTCGGAACCCGAAGAGGTCGTCGGAGAGCGCCGCTGCGGCGGTGGCGATGACGAGCAGCTCGAAGACCGTCCAGCCGAGCCCCTGCAGGACGTTGACGCCGGTCGGGAGCAGCGACCCGCGTTGCCCGAGGGGCGCTCGCATGAGCGTCATGCCCGGCACGCGTGCGTCGGCCCCGATCATCCCGGCTGTCGCGAGCATGAGGTTGCCGATGACGCACCCCACCAGGATCGCGATCAGCGCCTGGGGAAGAGACAGCGCCGGGACGAGAATCGCGCCCGCGACGACCACGAGGAGCGAGACGCCGAGGTTGCCCCACAACAGGCCGGTCTCGACACCGCCGAGAACCCGGAGCCGTGGGGGAACCGGCTCGATCCCCCAGCTGCCCTCGACGGCCTCCCGATTCGCCATCAGCCGCGTGAGGCTAGATGATCAGTGCGTGGTTCCTCGCTATTTCGTCGTCGCCGAGGCGACTCACGACCTCCAGAACCCGACCTCCGAGGAGAAGCTGCTTCTGCTCGGGCGCAGGCTTGCCCTCGGCGCCGGGTCGCGTGTCCTCGACATCGCCTCCGGACGTGGTGGACCGGCGCTCGTGCTCGCGCGCGAGTTCGGCTGCTCGGTGCACGGGATCGAGGTCGCGCCGGAGTTCCATGCGGTGGCAGTCGAGCGGATCTCGCAGGCAGGTCTCACCGACCGAGTCGGCTTCGATCTGGCCGACGCGTCGTCCGTCACGCTCGAGCAGGAGGCCTACGACGCGGCGCTCTGTCTCGGCGCGAGCTTCGTCTACGGCAGCCTCGCGGACACCGTCGACGCGCTCGCGCCGGCGGTGAAGCCGGGCGGGCACGTGGTCGTGGGCGAGCCGTACTGGCAGCGGCTCCCTCTGCCCGAGGACTACTCCGAGCGCGACGACCCGTGGACGACGCTCGAAGGAACGGTGCGAGTCTTCGAGACCTCGGGGCTTCCGGTCGTCTACGTCATCGCGTCCTCGCACGACGACTGGGATCGTTACGAGACCCTCCACTGGCAAGTAGTCGAGCGCTGGCTCGCGAAGTACCCCGACGACCCGGACGCTCCCGAGATCCGCGCCCGGCACGAGCAGTGGAAGTGGACGTATCTGCGTCATGGCCGCGACGTCCTCGGGTGGGCGATCTTCGTCGGCTGGAAGCGGCCGTAGAGGTCGTGTCTCCTCGGGCCATCTTGTCGAGCGGGTGTCGCCCGTCGATCATCTTGCGCGCGCTCCGCGAGCGCGAGGCGCCGTAGCTCAGGCGGTAAGCAGGCGCCGTAGCACGTACGGGAGGATCCCGCCGTGTCGCAGGTATTCGCGCTCGCGTGGCGTGTCGAGACGCACGGTCGCGCGGAACTCCGTGTCGTCCGCTCGCACCGTCACTTCGCGCGCGGCGCCGTTCTCGAGCCCGACGATCGCGAACTCCTCACGTCCCGTCAGGCCGAGCGACTCGCGGGTGTCGCCGGGCAGGTATTGAAGCGGGAGCACGCCCATCATGAGAAGGTTCGAGCGGTGGATGCGCTCGTAGCTCTCCGCGATGACCGCCTGCACGCCAAGGAGCTTCGGCCCTTTCGCCGCCCAGTCGCGCGACGAGCCCGACCCGTATTCCTTCCCGGCCAGGACGACGAGCGGCGTGCCTTCCTGCGCATACCGTTCGGCCGCTTCGTAAATCGTCAGCTCCTCGCCCGACGGCACGTGCACCGTCCAAGTGCCTTCGGAGCCCGGGACGAGCAGGTTCCGGAGGCGGACGTTCGCGAACGTTCCGCGCACCATCACCTCGTGGTTGCCACGGCGCGAGCCGTACGAGTTGAAGTCCTTGCGCTCGACGCCGTTCTCGACGAGGTAGTGCCCCGCGGGGGAGTCCGGCTTGATCGAGCCCGCGGGCGAGATGTGGTCCGTCGTGACAGAGTCTCCGATCGCGACGAGGCAACGCGCGTTGGCGACGTCCTCGACTGCTCCCGGCTCGAGCGCCATGCCGTCGAAGTAGGTCGGGAGGCGAACGTACGTCGAGTCGGGATCCCAGGCGAAGAGCTCACCCTCCGGAACCGGCAGTGAGCGCCACGTCTCGTCGCCGGTGAACACGTCGGCATAGGTGGCACGGAACATCTCCTCGCCGATCGTCCCCGCGACCGTCTTGCGCACCTCGTCCCGCGACGGCCAGATGTCTGCGAGGAACACGTCCTCACCCTCGGATCCCACACCGATCGGCTCCGTCACGAGGTCGATGTCCATGCGCCCGGCCAGCGCGTAGGCCACGACGAGGGGAGGAGACGCGAGGTAGTTCGCCTTCACCTCGGGATGGATGCGCGCCTCGAAGTTGCGGTTTCCCGAGAGCACGGCACAGACGACCAACTCGCCTTCGGAGACCGCTCGGGAGATCTCGTCGGGTAGCGGCCCCGAGTTCCCGATGCACGTCGTGCACCCGTACCCGACCGTGTGGAATCCGAGCTCCTCGAGGTACGTGGTGAGGCCGGCCTTCTCGTAGTACTCCGTGACGACCTTCGAGCCGGGCGCGAGGCTCGACTTCACCCAGGGCTTGCGCGCGAGCCCACGCTCGACCGCCTTCTTCGCGAGGAGCCCGGCGCCGATCATGACGGCTGGGTTGGACGTGTTCGTACAGGACGTGATCGCCGCGATCACGACCGCGCCGTGCTCGAGGAGAACGGTCTCGCCGTCGATCTCACAGGAAACACCCCGCGGGCGCTCTCCGACCGCCGTTGCGACCGGAACGACTTGCTCGCCCTCGGGGGCGGTGGCGCCCGGCTCGGCGGTCGACGGCGGATCGCTTGCGGGGAACGACGCGGCAATCGCCGAGTCGACCGGTGTCCCGTAGTCGGCGCCGAAGCTCGGGAGCGCGTCGAGGAACGCGCGCTTGGCCTCGCGCAGCGGAACGCGGTCCTGCGGGCGGCGCGGCCCCGCGAGTGACGGCTCCACCGAGGAGAGGTCGAGCTCGACCACCTGCGAGTAGGTCGGCGGCTCTTCCGGGTCGTGCCAGAGCGCGTTCTCCTTGCAGTACGCCTCGACGAGCGCGATGTGCTCGGCATCCCGGCCCGTGAGCCTCAGGTAGCGGAGCGTCTCGGCGTCGACGGGGAAGAAGCCGCACGTTGCCCCGTACTCGGGTGACATGTTCCCGATCGTCGCTCTATCTGCCAGCGGCAGCGTCTCGAGCCCGTGTCCGAAGTACTCCACGAACTTCCCGACGACGCCGGTCCCGCGCAGGACCTGCGTCACCGTGAGGACGAGATCGGTTGCCGTCGCGCCCTCCGGCAGCTCGCCCGTCAGTCGGAAGCCGACGACCTGAGGCACGAGCATCGAGATCGCCTCGCCGAGCATCGCCGCCTCGGCCTCGATCCCGCCGACGCCCCAGCCCAGCACGCCGAGCCCGTTGATCATCGTCGTGTGCGAGTCGGTCCCGACGAGCGTGTCGGGGAACGCGAAACCGTCTCTCTCGTCCACGACCCGTGCGAGGAACTCGAGGTTGACCTGGTGGACGATCCCCGTGCTCGGGGGGACGACCTTGAAGCTGTCGAACGCGCCCTGGCCCCAGCGCAGGAAGGCGTAGCGCTCGCGGTTTCGCTCGAACTCGAGCTCGGCGTTGCGGAAGATCGCGCGCCGCGTCGCAAACTCGTCCACCTGCACCGAGTGGTCGATGACGAGCTCGACGGGAAGGAGCGGGTTGATCTTCCTCGGGTCGCCGCCGAGGTCGCTCATCGCGTTGCGCAGCGCAGCGAGATCGACGACTGCCGGGACGCCGGTGAAGTCCTGGAGGAGCACGCGAGCCGGAGTGAAGGAGATCTCCTGCGAGGGCTCGGCGGCGGCGACCCAACCGGCGACCGCCTCGACATCGGCCGCGGTGACGTTGACGCCGTCCTCCATTCGCAGCACGTTCTCGAGAAGGACACGCAGCGTGTAGGGGAGGCGCAGGATGTCGTGGCTCGCCTGCAGCGCCTCGAGCCGGAAGATCGCGCGACTCGTGCCGCCGACGTCGAGCGTCGAGCGCGCGGCGAAGGTGTTCGGATGCGCCACGTCTCGATTCAACCAGACGCGCTCGATCCCGCCTTGTGACACTGTGTCACTTGGCTTGAGCTTTGCGAGCCGGCGCGCCGTGAAGGTCTCTCTCCCAGGATCAAAGTGGCGCGCTACTGCTTGTGCGTACGGGCCGCCGACGCGCCGCGCATAGGCCGCGAATCCCTCGTCGCGCACCGGCTGCAAGTCCTCCGTGTACGGGTCGAGGACGTGCTGGCGACCGACCTTCCGAGCCGAGTTGAAGAACGCGAGCCCCATACCGACCGAAACTTCGAGGAGTGACCGCTTCTCTCGATCGGCTTCCGCGAGCAGGCCCTGGTACACGGCGGCGAGCTCGGGCGGCGTAGGGAGACTCTTCGCGTCCGCTCGTAGATCCTCGAGTGATCGCTTCAGGCCCTGGACTTCGAGCGGTGGGATGTCGATCAGTCGTGCCGTCGTCCCGCTCGCGCCTTCGAGGGCTGCGAGCAGGTCGTCGACAGATGCAAACTCCGCGTCGTTCGCGATGACGTTCGCAGCCTTGAGCTCTGAAACGAGCGCGTCGAGGTAGACGCGCGTGCCACGCGTCACGTCAGCAGCTCCCGCGAGGAGCCAGAGCGGGGAGAAGCCGAACGCGAGAATCGAGCCCAGCTCCACGACGTTTCCGCCCGCCTTGCGCACCGCGAGCTTCTTCGGTGACGCCTCGTGCTCGTCGGCGACCGCGTCGGACGGGCGCTCGACGCCGCCGACGAGCTCGACGCTGATTCGCAGTAGGTTCCGTGCGGTCGCCTCGTAGAAGCGCGACTTCCTGACGAAGCGCGGGAGGACGAGCTCGGCCGTCTCGTGAATCGTTCCACCGAGCGCGGCGGCGACCGCTCGAAGGACTCGCTCGGGGACCGAGACGAGGTACTCGGTGCCGCGACGCACGGCTAGCTCTCGGCGGACTTTGCGCCGACTGCAATGCCCCCGAAGGCTGAGAAACCGCTCAGGCGCAAGATCGGCGCATCCTCTGCCTCGGGTGTCGGTGCGTGGATCGCGACACCGCCGGCGAGCGACTTCACGTCCCACTCGACTCTCCAGCCCGGTGGGATGCGGATCGCGATCCCGCCGAACAGCGAGCCCAGCTCGAGGTGCGCGTCCGGGGCGAGCCGCGCCTTGCGGAGGTCGACGGCGATGCCTCCGAGCCACGAGAACATCGAGCCGCCGGTGAACGCCTGCGCGCGGCTCTTGATCGAAACGCCGTCGAGGATCGCGACGAGCCTCAGCTCGTCGCTCTCGGCGTCTCCGCGCGACGGAAACGCCCGCTTCAGCAGTGCCGCGGATGCGAACGTCCCAGCCCAGAAGCCGAGCTTGACGAGGAGCAGTCCGCGCAGAATCCGCACCCCCGCAGGGTACCCCGGCGCATCTAGCATGGCCGGCGTGGAAGCGGAGACGATACGAGCGCTCCTCGCGCAGGCGTTCCCCGATGCCGTCGAGCTCGCCGTCGACGATCGCACGGGAACGGGCGACCACTTCCAGGTGACGATCGTCAGCCGCGACTTCGACGGCGTCGCGCTCATCGACCAGCATCGCCGCGTGAATGACGTACTCGCTACGCCGCTCGGCGACGGCTCCATCCACGAGCTCCGGATCAAGACGAAAGGAACGACATGAAGCCTCTGAACGAGCAGATCTCCGATGTGATCGAGCAGGAGCCAGTCGCGGTGTTCATGAAGGGCACGCCGCAGATGATCATGTGCGGCAACTCGCATCGCGCCCTCCAGGCGCTGCACGCGGCCGGCGCACCGATCACCGCGGTCGACGTCCTCCCGGACCCGCGGATCCGGCAGGAGCTTTCGTCGATCTCCGGCTGGCCCACGATCCCGCAGGTGTTCGTCAACGGGGAGCTCATCGGCGGCGCCGACATCACGGAGGAGCTCTTCGAGTCGGGCGACCTCCGGCAGAAGCTCGACGCCGCTCTCGGCGCGGAGCGGACGCAGGACGTCAAGGTCGTCCAACTCGAGCTCACGTAGGGGCGAGTGTTGCGTCGCCCTCGAGGGGCAGCTATGCCGCGGCGATGCGGTCTGCGAGTTCGCGCGAGATCGCGTAGTCGCCCGATGACGTGCGCACCGTGACCGGGCCGCCGAACGGCGCGTGCGACACCATCTCGACGTTCGCGTCTGGCACGAGGCCCAGCTCTCCGAGGTAGCGCAGCAGCTCCGCGTCGTCGTCGGGCACGCGCGCGATCGATCCGCGCGATCCAGGCTCAAGGTCGAGCAACGTGCGGCCGCTCCCGGCCTGCACGACTCGAAGGTCGCGATCGGGGATCGGGTCGCCGTGTGGATCGTGCGTCGGGAACCCGAGCTCCTCGTCGATCTTCGCCTCGAGCTCTTCCGAGAGCGCGTGCTCGAGGAGTTCGGCTTCGGCATGAACCTCGTCGAGCGAGAGTCCGAGCCGGTCGACGAGGTAACGCTCGAGCAGCCTGTGGTGTCTGAGGACCTCGAGCGCGCCTCGCCGGCCCGCCTCGGTGAGGGCGACGCCGCGGTGCGGCACGCGCTCCACGAGACCGAGCTCGTCCAGGCGCTTCGTCATCGCTGTGGCCGATGGTGGGCTCACGCCCATGCGCCGTGCGAGCGCGGAGGTCGTGACCCGTTCGCCGGAGGACTCGAGTGCATAGATCGCCTTCAGGTAGTCCTGGACGGCGACCGTGAGGTCGGTGGCTTGCGCTGGCATCTCGATTGACTTAGGTTACACTCCGAGTCGGAATTAGCCATGACTAAAACACGTCTCACTCGAGGGAAGCTGCTCGCGGCCGCTGCGCCGCTCGCGGCCATCCCGCTCGTCGGCAAGCTCGCGCTCGACAGCCAGGCGGCGATCGGTGGTCACGACCACTCGAGCCACGACCACTCGCGCACGCTGGCCACCCATGAGCGCGGGGCGATGGGGCACGCAGCGATGATCGGTGCCGAGGCACCCGCCGTCGGCGGCCCGAACGATCTCGACGCGCTCCTCTACCCACCGCCGGCTCTGCCGTATCAGCCGGGGCGCCTGCGCGAGTACACGCTGACCGCCACTGACGTCGAGCTCGAGGTCGCGCCGGGGATCTTCTTCCCCGCGTGGGTCTACAACGGCACGGCTCCCGGCCCGGTCGTCCGCGCTACGGAGGGCGATCGGCTGCGGGTGGACTTCGTGAACGCCGGGTCGCACCCGCACAGCATCCACTTTCACGGAATCCACCCGACCAACATGGACGGTGTGTTCGAGATCGTCGAGCCGGGTGGGCGGTTCACGTATGAGTTCGAGGCGCAGCCGGCTGGCCTCCACCTGTACCACTGCCACGCGACGCCGCTGAAGAAGCACATCCACAAAGGTCTCTACGGCGCGTTCATCATCGACCCGAGAGAACCGCGCCCGCCCGCGCAGGAGCTCGTCATGGTGATGAACGGCTACGACACGGACGCCGACGGCGGGAACAACTTCTACACGGTCAACGGGCGCTCGTTCTACTACGCCAGGTACCCGATCCGCGTGAAGCGCTCAGAGCTCGTGCGGATCTACCTCGCGAACCTGACCGAGTTCGACCTCATCAACTCGTTCCACCTGCACGCCGACTTCTTCCGTTACCAACCGACGGGCACGGGCGAGCACTGGGAGTACACGGACACGGTGATGCAGTGCCAGGGCCAGCGCGGCGTGCTCGAGATCGAGTTCGCGAACACGGGCACGTTCATGTTCCACGCGCACCAGTCGGAGTTCGCAGAGCTCGGCTGGATGGGCTTCTTCGAGGTCGTCGACTAGTGGAAGCCGGTTCGGCGACCAGCGACAGCAGCCGTATCAACTGGCGGGTATGGGCGGTCGTCCCGGTGCTGTTGCTCGCGATCGCGGTCGGCGCGGTCGTGACGAGTGGCTCGTCGCTCGTCGATCTCGTCGGGACGAACCCGCCGCCCGCCGACGAGTTCGACATCCGGCGCGTGGAGTTCTCGCCGGGCGAGATCAGGATCACCGTCCGGAACCCGCAGCCCGACGACCTCACGATCGCGAACGTGAACGTCGACGACGCGATCGTCCCGTTCACGGTCGACGGGTCGACGACCCTCGGCCGGCTTCGCTCGAGCACGATCGTCGTGTCCTACGACTGGGTCGAGGACGATCCGATCGTCGTCGCCGTCACGAGCTCGACGGGAATCGAGACCGCCGAGGAAATTCCCGCGGCGATCGAGACGCCGCAGCCGTCGCTCGAGGGCTTCTTCGGCTACGCGCTGATCGGGCTCCTCGTCGGCGTCCTTCCCGTCGCGCTCGGGCTCCTCTGGCTTCCCGCGCTTCGGCAGGCGAGCCCGGTCTGGCTCGCGGCGTTCATGGCGTTCACGGCCGGCCTCCTCACGTTCCTCGGCATCGATGCGCTGTTCGAGGCGTTCGAAGTGCAGGCTGCGCTCCCGGCTGCGCTCGGCGGGCCGGGGCTCGTTCTGCTCGGCGTCGCTCTGAGCTTCCTCGGAATGACTGCGCTCGCCGGTCGCCTCACGCGAGGATCGACGGCGACGGGCCTGGCGCTCGCGTTTCTCATCGCCGTTGGGATCGGGCTCCACAACATGGGCGAAGGGCTTGCGATCGGCGCGGCGTTCTCGCTCGGAGAGCTCCAACTCGGGAGCTTTCTCATCGTCGGCTTCATGATTCACAACGTCACCGAGGGTCTCGGCATCGCGACTCCGATTGCGAAGAAGAGCGTCGCGCTACTCGCGCTTGCGGGTCTGGTTCTCGTCGCCGGCGCGCCGACCATCCTCGGCGCCTGGATCGGCGGCTACACCTCGAGCGACGTCCTCGCGGCACTTTTCTTCGCGGTCGCGGCCGGTGCAGCGTTCCAGGTCGTCGTCGAGGTGGGGCGCTACGTCGCACGCAACGCGCCGGGCGGACTCCGCTCGGGCCACCCGATCGCAGGGTTCATCCTGGGCATCGCGACGATGTACGTCACCGGCCTCCTCATCGGCTGAACCGCGCCAGGCAACGGCCGCTTAACGGCCGCTAACCCGAGGTTCACGGCCACCGGGCTATAACCGTCGGGTCATGTCGTTCGCCCGCCTGCTCGCTGCGCTCGCCGCCTCCGCTGCTCTCGGAGGCGTCGTCGCAGTTGGAGCCGTCGCCGTTCTCGGTGGCCTCGAAGGCGACACGACCGTCGTGACCTCGACGACAGCTGCGCCACCCTCGCGGCTCGCGCCTGCGTCGGGCGTCGGGATGAGCGTGAACGAGATCTACGAGCGCGCTGCGTCGGGCGTTGTCCGGATCAACGCGACCAACAACTCGACGTCCTCGCCTCGAGTCGATCCGGCGAATCCCCTTCCGAGCGTTCCGCAAGCCTCGGCGCTCGGCTCCGGCTTCGTCATCGACAAGTCCGGCCACATCGTCACGAACTTCCACGTCGTCGACGGAGCCGGCGAGATCAACGTCAGCTTCTCCAACCGCGACACCGTCAGGGCCGAACTCGTCGGAGTCGATCCGTCGACGGATCTCGCCGTCCTCCGCGTGGAGACGTCGGCGAGCGCCCTCACTCCTCTTCCTCTCGGCAACTCCGACAGCGTTCGGGTCGGCGATCCGGTCGTCGCGATCGGCAATCCGTTCGGCCTCGATCGCACCGTGACGGCAGGCATCGTCAGCGCTCTCCAGCGCCTGATCACCGCTCCCAATCGCTTCACCATCGATCACGTCATCCAGACGGACGCGTCCATCAACCAGGGCAACTCGGGCGGCCCCCTCATCAATGCCCGCGGCCAGGTGATCGGCGTCAACACACAGATCGAGACCGGCACGGGGACTGCGGCCACCGGGAACGTCGGGATCGGCTTCGCCGTTCCTGCGAACACCGTCAAGGATGTCGTTGCGCAGATCCTCCGCACCGGACGTGTCGACCACGCCTACCTCGGCATCAGCGGCCAGGCGCTCACGGAGGACGTCGCCGAGAACTACAACCTCCCCGTGAAAGCGGGAGTCCTCGTCGGATCGGTGACGAGCGGCTCGGGCGCCGACAAGGCGGGTCTGGAAGGCGGCGAGACGCAGGTCGTCGTCGCCGGCCAGTCCTACGTCCTCGGAGGAGACATCATCGTCTCTTTCGACGGCAAGAAGATCTCCTCCATCGAAGAGCTCCGCGACGCGGTCGCTGCGAAGAAGCCCGGCGACAAGGTCCGACTCGTGATCTATCGCGACGCGAACAAGACGAGCGTGACGGTCACGCTCGGACGGCAGCCCCCATCCCCCCAGGGCTAGCCGCGAGCTAGGCCCCGGCGAGCCGGGGCCTGCTCATCCTCATCGGCATGGGGTCCGACCGCCTGCCCGGACCCCTGCCGACCTTCTTTCTCCTCGAAGGCTGCGAGCGCGTCGTCGGTGAGCGCGTAGCCGCGCTCGACGAGCTCTCTCCTGAGCGTCTCCGGCCAGGGCACCGCCGCCTTGAACGTCGGATCGAGGCTGGCGCTACCAGCCGTGCCGCGCACGATGAGGGCCGGAACGTGCCGATCGTGGCGAAATGGGAAGCGAGCGGCCGAGAAGCGAGCATCGAGCTCCTCGCGCAGTCGTGCCCGGCGACGGCGCGGCGCGGCGGCAATCGCGGCTTCGATCACGTCCTCGCGAAGCAGCCTGAGCTCCTCGACCGATATTTCTCTCTCGGATACGACGCGCTCCTCGACGGCCGCGTTCCGCGCAAACGCGACGCGCATGAGGCGCACGACGAGCTCGCCGTAGTGCGCCGGCTCACCGCGCGACGAACGCTCCTGGGCGAGCCGCACCTCAGCGAGTAGCGCGCGTGCGGGAGGGACCGCACGGAACCGCTCGAGTCGCTCCCGAGTCCGCTCGAGGAAGGCCGGGTCGGTGGGCGGGTAGCTGGCGATGTAGCGAAACGCCGCGATCGCCGACACGTGGGGATTGCGATAGGCGTGCTCGAGCGGGAAGTTCCGCACCCAGCCGCCGTCCGTTGCGATTCGGCCGTCGAGCTGGATCGGGAGGACGAGGCCGCTGATCGCCGCGGATGCGAGGATCGCGCGACCCATCACCGCCGGCTCGGTCGTGTGCGACGAGTACTCGAGCTCGAAGTCGCGGGCCTCGTCACCCTCGGGGTAGTCGCTCACGTCCGTGGCATAGACGACGAGCTCGACTTCGGAGGCTGCGAGAGCAGCTCCGAGCTCCTCCGGCGAGCCGATTCGGTCGGCGACCGTCCCCGGGAGCGTGTAGTCGTGGAGCCCGCCGGGGAACTGCCACACGGCGCGCGGGCGAAACGCGTCATCCGGCTGGAGCTTCATGACGAACTCCTCGAGATCGTCGAGTCGCCCGAGCGCCGCCATCGTCCCGGCCAGTGCGCCGGCGGACGTGCCGTAGATCCAGCCGACTCGCGACCACAGGCTGGTCTCCGCGAGGCGCTTCAGGAACCCGAGCTCGAGGAGGATCCCGTTGATGCCGCCGCCCGAGAGGACGAGGGCGACGTCGCGTCGTTGAGCTTCCGGCACGAGGCTATTGTGCCGCCGTGGAGTCCGAGCTTCGGCCCGGCGCGGCAGTTCTCTTCGATCTCGAGCTCGAGTCGGAAGAGGAGCTGTGGACGGGAGACGACGACGGCGACCACGGCGGATGGTTCTGCGTGCGGACGGATCCGTTCCCGTGCCCGGCCGAGGGGTGCTCGTTCGTCGCCGACTTCATGACCGCGGCGCATCTCGTGCTCGTGTGGGAGGAGCGCGACGATCCCAACCTGCTCTGGCACGCACAGCGGGCGAAGGAGGTCGGCCGGAATCCGCGGATTGTCGGGTACGAGGCCGGATTCGGCCCGAGCGCCTCCTACTACGCGTGGGAGGCGGCCGGCCGCCCCGTGCACGGTGTGAAGCGCTGAGGCCCAGCACAGGACCACCGGTTAGCTCGTCGGGCGCCGACCACGAAGTCCGGCTGCGTGAATCGTGCGGGTAGCATCGCCGCGATGGCCACGGCGACCGTTCAGGTCAGCGGCGTGCGGTGCGAGCGCTGCATCGGGCGGCTCGCGGTCGCGCTACGCAGCCACGAGGGCATCGAGTACGCCAACGCGAACCTCATGGGTGAAGTGGCTCTCGCATGGGACGAAGAGCAGACGTCGCGGGACGCGATCGTCGAGGCGCTCGCCCGCTCCGGCTTCCCCGAGATCCCGCAGGAGCGGGAATAGCCCTTCGGAGCGCCTCGTTCCAGGCTCCGGTACAGGACAGCGGTACGGTACTCCGGTGAGCGAGCCGGGCCCCGACACCGAAGCACGGCGGATCGCGACCGAAGCACGCGACCGTGCACGCTTCGAGGAGGACGCGCTTGCGCTCGCCGATCAGGTCTACCGAGTCGCCAGACGATTGGTCGGTTCGCGTGAGGAGGCAGAGGATCTCGTACAAGAGACATACGCAAGGGCATTTCGCAGCTGGAAGTCCTTCACGCCCGGGACGAACCTGCGCGCGTGGCTCTTGCGCATCCTCACGAACCTCAACGTCGACCGCGGTCGCAAGGTCCAGCGCTCTCCTCGGACACAGCCGCTCGAGGAGACCGACTACTACCTCGCCAACAAGATGGCATCTGCCGCCGGCGAGGATGCGCTCGAGACGGACGACGTCGTCGAGCGGCTGTCGCAGGACTCCATCGTCAACGCCCTCTCGCACATCCCGTCGCAGTTTCGCGACGTCGTCGTACTGGTCGACATCGGCGACTTCTCGTACGCTGATGCAGCACAGATCCTCGATGTCCCGATCGGAACCGTGATGTCCCGTCTGCACCGTGGTCGGCGAGCGCTGAAGCAACACCTCGCTGAAGGAGCGATTTCGTGACCCTCGACCCGTGCGAGCGTTGCGAGGAGCTTCTCCAGGACTTCCTCGACCGCACGCTCACGGATGTGGAGTGGCAGGAGGCCGAGGTGCATCTCGGCGACTGCGACTACTGCCGTCGCCGCTACCGCTTCGAGGAGAGTCTGCGGCGGTACGTCAGGACGAGTGCGAGCGAGCGAATGCCGCCCGGGCTGATGGACAAGCTCACCGAGTTGCGCGGGATCGACGCCACCGCTTAGAGATCGTCGGTCGTGTCGACGTCGCCCGGTGCCCCGAGGTCGTCGCACGGGACGAGTCGCACTGGTCGATCGCGTAGCCCCTCGTCGGGGATGCCGTGCCAGTCGCCGCGGCCGAGCACGAGCGGGTGGCCGCGCACGCCGTCGTACGAGGCCGCGGCGACTCCGCCGCTCGTGTGCCACTCCTCGAGAACCCGCTCGACCGCATGAGGCGAGAGGTCTGGCCCGTCGGCGAGCACCACGACCGCCGCGTCGACGTCGTCTGCGAGCATCGCGAGCGCGCACCGAAGAGATGCCCCGGGCCCACGCGTCCACTCTTCGCACTGCACGACCCGTAGAACACCGTGTGACACGGTGTCAAGTGCGATCTCGAGCGGGTGCGCGCCTGCGACGACGACGATCTCGTCGACGGCTGTTCTCCCAAGCCGCCCGAGCACGTGAGGCAGAAGAAGGTTCTGCTTCGGGCCGCCGAACCGCGACGCCTCGCCCGCCGCGAGGACGATCGCCGCGACTCGCGTCATCCGGTTTGTGTGGCCGTGACGCTGTTGACCACGACGGTCTGCGACGGCGGCCCGTCGCCGACGCCGAGCGCGTCGATCCGCTCGACGGTGTCGATTCCTTCCGTGACCGCGCCGACGATCGCGTAGTCGGGCGGCAGGCCGGCGTCCTCGCCGGAAACGACGAAGAACTGGCTGCCCGACGTCCCCGGTCCTTCGGCACCTGACTTGGCCATCGCGACGACGCCCTTCGTGTACTTCGCGTCGGAAGCGGGAGCGTCGACGGTCGAGTACCCGGGTCCCCCGCTGCCGGTCTGTGTCGGGTCGCCGCCTTGGATCACGAAGCCGGGGACGACCCGATGGAAGACCGTGTCGTCGAAGTAGCCGCTTTCGGCGAGCGCGACGAGAGACGCCGCCGTCTCCGGCGCGCTCTGGAGATCGAGCGCGACGGTGAACGTCCCGCAGTTCGTGTCGAACACCAATGCGTGCGGCTCGACGAGGGTCCCCGATGGCGCTTCGTTCGTCCCGGGCTCGCGCGGCTCGGGCGCCTCGACGTCCTGGCACTCGGTGACCGGCGTCGTGACCTCGCCGCCGTCCGCGTCGTCATCGCCTCCGCCGCAGCCGGCGGCGAGCACGACGAGCAGAAGAAGAGCCATGCGCATCGCGTGCGATCCTATCCGCCGATGTTGAGCGTCACGCGCTGTGAGTGGGCGGCCGGAGGAGACGAGCTGATGCTGGCTTACCACGACGACGAGTGGGGCGTCCCGTCGCACGACGACAGCCATCTTTTCGAGATGCTGACGCTCGAAGGGGCGCAAGCGGGGCTCTCGTGGAGGACGATCCTGCGCAAGCGCGACGGGTACCGACGGGCGTTCGCGGAGTTCGATCCGGGGAAGGTTGCGCGCTTCGGCCCGAAGGACGTCGATCGGCTCCTCGCCGACCCGGGCATCGTCCGGAACCGGCTCAAGGTGGAGTCCACTGTGAACAATGCGGCCCGCGTGCTCGAGGTGCAGGAGTCCGAAGGCAGTCTGGACGCGTATCTCTGGGGATTCGTCGACGGCACGCCGATGGTCAACCGCTGGCGCTCCCTGTCCGAGCTCCCCGCGGAGACCGAGCTGTCGCAGGCGATCTCGAAGGATCTCAAGCGACGCGGCTTTCGCTTCGTCGGGCCGACGGTGATCTACGCGTTCATGCAGGCCGTCGGCATGGTCGACGACCACACGCTGGACTGCTTCAGGCGCGTGTCGTGAGCGAGACCATGTCGGCCAGGTTCACGAGCTGGATCGCGGCGCGAAAGGTCGTGACGCGCTCGTCGCCGTCCTCGATCTCCGCGCCCGCGCGCCACAACTCCTGAGCCGTCACGAGGAGCTCCTCGATCCGCTCGGACTCCTCCGCGTGGCCGTTCGACCGCTCGCGTGACGCGTTGACGGCAAGTCCGAGCGCTCCGATCGCGTCCCGCTGGCGAAGCCAGAGCATCGGCACCGCCATCGAGATGTACTGGTGGATCCGCGCGAAGGTCAGCGGCTGCGAGAGCGCACTCGGCCCCTTCGGCGCGGAGAGCGGCTCGAGCTCCTCGCCCGCGACGATGCGACGTGCGCTCTCGCCGAGCATGAGGCGAAGCTGCTTGTCGTCGGAACCGGCGAGCTTGGCGGTCCGGACGGCGACGAGCAGCGAGTTCGGCTGGCGCCCGTACGGGTAGTCGGAGGCGTAGATCACCTGCTCAGGAGCGATCTGGCGGTAGAGGTCGAGCAGGTCTAGACCGCTCCAGACCGACGTGTCGAAGAAGACGCCCCGGATCCCGCCGAGTCGCCCGGCCAGCCCGGCCATGTCCGCGATCCCCGCGTGGGCGACGATGAGTTGGACGCCCTCGTTCCGTCGAACCAGTGCCTCGAGATCCTCGGAGATCGGCGGAAGCCCGCGGCCGCCGTGGATGAGGATCGGTACCGAGCGCTCGACCGCGAGTGCGAAGATCGGCTGCAGCCGCTCGTCGCTGAGCGCAAAGGCCTGTGCGCGTGGATGCAGCTTGATTCCCTGGGCGCCGCGATCGAGGCAGCGCCGTGCTTCCTCGAGCGGCTGCGCGGTGAGGTCGAGACGGACGAACGGGATGAGCTTTCCAGTAGAGCGCTCGGCGTGAGCGAGCGTGCGGTCGTTGGGGACGGTGAACGCGGGCTCGCGATCGTGCTCGTCGAGGCAGAAGACGAACGCCCCTCCGAACCCGTAGCGGTCGAGCATGGATCTGAGCTCGTCGTGGCTGCCCTCCATCCCGTCGATGTCGTTCCCGAGGTGTGTGTGGGCGTCGAACAGAAATGCGCCTTCCGGAAGCTCGCGGCGAAGATCCTCGTCCCACGAGTCGACTATGGCCCGTGCGCGCTCGAGCGCCGTCACGACCGCAGTGCCTTCCAGACGCGCGGCGGTGTCATCGGCAACTCGTACAGTCGTGTGCCGGCTGCAGTTGCAACCGCGTTCGCAATGGCGGCAGGAGCGCCTACGACCGGAGCCTCGCCGATCCCCTTCGCGCCGAAGGGCCCGTCCGGCGCAGGCACCTCCACGATGAGCGTCTCGATCTCGGGAACGTGCTCGGCCCTCGGGATCGCGTAGTCGAGGAACGAGCCGTTGAGAAGGCGGCCGTCCTCGTCGTGACCGAGCTCCTCGAAGAGCGCCCAGCCCATGCCCTGCGTGGCGCCGCCGCGCATCTGGCCTTCGACGAGCGCGGGGTTCAGCGCGCGACCCACGTCCTGCGCGATCACATGGCGAAGGAGCGTGACCTCGCCCGTCTCGCGATCGACGCGGACGTGCGAGAGGTGCGCCGCGACCGACGGCGCGCCGCTCGTCTGCGCCGAGCCGCCGTGACCTTCGAACGGCTCGTAGCGACCGCCGTACCGGAGCGCCTTCTTCGCAAGCTCTTCGACGGTGACCGATCGATCGGGCGCGCCGACCGCCTGCACGACGCCGTCGACGACCTCGAGGTCGTCCGGCGCGATCTCGAGCTCCTGCGAGGCCGCGGCAAGCACCTTCTCGCGCGCGGACTCGGCTGCCCGGAGCACGGCCTTGCCGACGGTGTACATCACCTTCGAGCCTCCGCTCGCACCGGAGTATGGCCCCGAGCTCGTATCTGCCGTGACGACGCGAACCTTGTCGGGTGAGAGCCCGAATGCTGCCGCTGCGACCACGGCGAACCCGGAGTTCACCCCGCTCATGTCCACGGCGGACGTGACGACCGTCATCGTCCCGTCGGTGTCGACGCGGCACACGGCGGCGGCGGGTTCGTTTCCGCCGGGCCAGTGACCTGCGGCGAACCCGATCCCCTCTCCGTCCGGGAGTGAGTCGCGGCTCGCCCAGAGCGCGTGCTCGCGAATGCGCTCGAGGACCTGGACGGCGCCGATCGTCGGGTACGGGTTGCCGCTGATGCCGATGTCGCCTTCGACCACAGCGTTGCGCAGGCGCATCTCGATGGGGTCGAGCCCGAGCTTCCCCGCGAGCTCGTCGAGGAGCGACTCCAGCGCGTAGGCGGCGGTGGGCGCGCCGGGCGCGCGGTAGGCGCCGAACGTGAAGCGGTTGGTCTGCACGCCGTAGCCTCGGATGTCGTGCGCCTCCCAGCGGTACGGCCCGACCACGAGCGAGGACGTGATCCCCTCGACGCCCCAACCTGCATTCGATCCGCGGTCGACGATCATCCGCCCCTCGATCGCCGTGAACGTGCCGTCCGTGCGCGCCCCCAGCTTGAGGTGCGTGACCTGCGCGGAGGCCGGGTTCGTCGCGGCGAAGTCCTCGCTCCGCGTGAGCACCAGGCGCACTGGGCGTCCGAGGGCGAGCGCGGCGCCTGCAGCGAGCGGCTCGACGAGTGCGAACTTGCCACCGAACGCACCACCGAGCGGCTCTGCGATCACGCGGATGCGCTCGAGCGGGAGATCGAAGGCTCTTGCCAGCTCGTTCCGGGTCACGAACGAGCCCTGGGTGCTCGTCGAGACGACGAGCGTGCCCGACGGCTCGACCCACGCGGTGCACACCTGCGGCTCGATGTACGCCTGGTAGACCCACGGGGTTCGGAACGTGCCCTCGACCACCGCGTCGCTGGCCGCGAATGCTGCGTCCAGATCGCCCCGCTCGCGTGTGATGCGGTCGAGAACGTTGCCGGACAGCTCCTCCTGCGGGTCGTCGGCCTGGCCGTGGTCGACACCGGCGTGGATCGACTCGAGGTCCCCGCTCTCCTCGTCCGTCTCGGCGACCGTGCGAGCGAGCGCGGCGCCGGGTTCCATCGCGGCCTCGACGTCGACGACCGGCGGCAGCGACTCGTAGTCGACGAGGACCGCCTCGGCGCCGTCCTGGGCCGCCGCCTCGGACTCCGCGACGACGAGCGCCACGGGCTGGCCCGCGAAGACCACCTCTTCACGGGCGAGTGGCTCCGACGTGCGGTCCGTGCCGGTCGAGGCGATCGGGAGATCGGCGGCGGCGAGCACGGCGACGACGCCCGGGATCGCGAGCGCGGCTGCCTTGTCGACGCCGCGGATCCGTGCGTGCGCGTCGGACGAGAGTACGAGACGCGCATGGAGGAGCCCGTGGACGAACCCGTCCGCGGCGTACCGCGTCGCGCCTGTCACCTTGTCGGGTGCGTCGATCCTCGGCCGCGCCACGCCGATCAGCTCGCTCATCGCTTCGGCGCCGCTCGCTCGCGGGCGGTTGCGAGGGCCCGCTCGGCGACGACGGCCGCGAGCTCCCGCCGGTACTCCTCGGGAGCGAAGCGATCGCCGAAGATCTCCGCTTCGCCGATCGCCTCCCGCGGATCGCCGGTGGGCAGGGCGAAAGGTGTCGCGCCGACCCCGGTGATCGCAACCGACTCGCCCTCCGGCCCGACGAGCGCAGCGGCGCCGGCGAGCGCGAACCCCGAAGCGGGGTGCTCCACGGAAGCGTAAGCGGATCCGGAGCCGGCTGGAGGCACCGGAACGATGATGTCGACGACGAGCTCTTGGGCTTCGAGCTCCGTCATGAACGGGCCGACGAAGACGTCCCCGATCGAGACCGCGCGCTCACCCTCCCGGGATCGCAGGTGCAGCGTCGCGCCCAGCGCGAGAAGGACTGCAGGCATGTCCGAGGCGGGATCCGCGTGCACGACGCTGCCGCCGATCGTGCCGAGGTTGCGCACCTGGACGTCCCCGATGCCGCGTGCGCATTCGGCGATCGCCTCGAGGCCGGGCTGGGCGAGGTCCGCGAGCTCGGCCCACGTCGTGAGCGGGCCGATGTGCAGCACACCGTCGCGGGGTTCGATCCCACGGAGATCGAGCCGCGAGATGTCCACGACGACGGACGGGCGTGCGATCCGGAGCTTCATTACCGGGATGAGCGACTGCCCTCCGGCGATCGCCTTTGCATCGTCCTCACCGAGGAGCTCGAGCGCATGCACGATATCGGAGGCGCGCGCGTATCGCGTCGGGGCCGGAATCACGCTGCGGCTCCTGCGGCGCGGATCGACTCGACGATGCCCTGGTAGCCCGTGCAGCGGCAGAGGTTGCCGCGCAGGGCATGACGGATCTCGTCGTCGCTCGGCGAGGCGTTTCGCGCAAGCAGATCCGCGGCTGTGAGGATGATCCCGGGTGTGCAGAACCCGCACTGCAGACCGTGGTGCTCGACGAACGCGCGCTGGAGTGCGTGCAGCTCGCCGTCGGAGGCGAGCCCCTCGATCGTCGTGAGCTCGCGACCGTCGGCCTGATGTGCGAGGACGGTGCAGCTCTTCACCGCGCGGCCGTCCATGAGCACGGTGCACGTACCGCACTGGCTCGTGTCGCAGCCGATGTGCGCGCCTGTCAATCCGAGTCCGTCGCGCAGCGCGTGGACGAGGAGCGTCCGACCCTCGACCTCGAGCGACCGCGGCTCGCCGTTCACGACGAACGCGACCGTGTCAGACACCGGCCGGCTGCGAGGCGAGCTTCTCGCGCAGATACGCAAGGTAGGGCCGCGGGTCGATCGCCGGTGTGCCGGTGAGCCGCTCGATCGTCTCCTTCGGCGTGAACTTGCGACCGAGCGAGTACAGGTTGTCGCGGAGCCAGGTTGCGAGCTCCCCGAGCTCTCCGGCCTCCATCTGCGAATCGAGGTCCGGGATCGCCTCGCGGACGGCGGCCCAGATCTGCAGCGAGATCACGTTGCCGAGCGCGTACGTCGGGAAGTAGCCGATCCCGCCCTGCGACCAGTGGATGTCCTGGAGGACGCCGTGCGCGTCGTCGGGCACCTCGACGCCGAGGAGGTCGGCCATGCCGGCGCCCCACGCCTCGGGGAGGTCCTTCGGGTCGAGCGAGCCCTCGATCAGCCGCTGCTCGAGCTCGAAGCGCAGGATGATGTGGAGGCTGTACGTCGTCTCGTCCGCCTCGACGCGGATGAGGCCGGGCTCGGCACGGTTCACGGCTGCGAGGAACGTGTCGAGGTCGACGTCGCCGAGCTGCGCCGGGAACGTCTCCTGCAGCGGCTCGTACCAGTGACGCCAGAACGGCCGCGACCGACCGACGAGGTTCTCCCAGGTGCGGCTCTGCGACTCGTTGAGCCCGAGCGAGGGCGAGTTGGCGAGCGGCGTGCGCTCGAGCTCCGGCGCGATCCCGTACGCGTAGTGGCCGTGGCCCGCCTCGTGCAGCGTCGACCAGAGCCCGTCGAGCCCCGTCTCGTTGTATCGCGTCGTCATGCGCACGTCGCGCCGTGAGAACGACGTGCAGAAGGGATGCACGGTCGGGTCGAGCCGGTACGACCCTTTCTCGAGGCCGAGCGTGTCGAGGATGCGCTTGTTGAACGCCTCCTGCCTCTCCGGCTCGAAGGCTTCGTCGAAGAAGGACGCATCGACACGGGGCGCCTCGCGGACGAGCTCGGCGAGCACCGGCCGGATCGTCCCGAACACCTGCGCGACCTCGGAGGTCTGCATGTCCGGCTCGAAGTCGTCGAGGAGCGGCGTGTACGGCGAGTCGTCCCACTCGAAGCATTCGACGTACTGCCGCTTGAGGTCGAGATTGCGCTCGAGGGCGGGGAGGAACTTCGCGAAGTCGTTCGTCGCACGCGCCTCGATCCAGACCTGGTTTCCGAGCGCCGCTGCGCGCGTCAGCTCGACGCGCAGGTCGGTGGGGACGCGCCGCTGCTTCTCCCAGTCGCGCCGCGTGACGCGGATGAGCGAAGCGTCGTCCGAGTCGTACTCGAGCGACTCCTCCAGCGGGCCGAGGCGCTCGAGCAACCGGCCGGTCTCAGGGTCGACGAAGTTCTCGTGCGCGACTTTGCTGATCGTCGCGAGGGCTTCGGCGCGGGCGGGATGGCCACCGACCGGCATCGTCACCTTCTGATCCCACGAAAGCACGAAGAACGTGCGTTGAAGGTCGGAGATCTCGGCGAGGCGCTTCCGGAGCGCGCGAAGGTCGGCGTCCACCGCGAAAGACTCTATCTACGCCGTTAGGATCGTCGTCCGTGAGCCATCAAGCGATCGAGACGCTCTTCGAGGAAGAGCGCCGCTATCCGCCGCCGCCGGAGTTCGCCGCTCAGGCGAACGCGAAGCCGGACATCTACGACATCCCGTTCGAGGAGTTCTGGGACCGCGAGGCGCGCGAGCGTGTGACCTGGTTCGAGCCGTTCACGACGCTCCTCGAATGGGAGCTCCCGTACGCGAAGTGGTTCGGCGGCGGGAAGATCAACGTCACCTACAACTGCCTCGACAGGCATGTCGCGGCGGGTCTCGGTGACCGCGTTGCGTTCTACTACGAGGGCGAGCCGGTCGGAGGCGCGGCCGAGCGGGTCGCGATCACGTACGGGCAGCTCCTCGAGGAGGTCGTGCGCGCGGCGAACGGTCTGAAGGCGCTCGGCGTGGCGAAGGGGACGCCCGTGGGGATCTACATGGGCATGGGCCCTGGGCTCCCGGTCGCCATGCTCGCGTGCGCGCGGCTCGGCGCTCCGTTCACCGTCGTCTTCGGCGGGTTCTCGGCCGAGTCGCTCGCGGACCGGCTGAACGATATGCGCTGCGAGCTCCTGCTCACCCAGGACGAGGGCTACCGGCGCGGCTCCCTGGTTCCGCTCAAGCGCAACGCAGATGAGGCGCTCGAGTCATGTCCCGGTGTCAGGACGGTCGTGGTCGGTCAGCGAACGAGTGGCCACGTCCCGATGACCGAAGGTCGCGACCTCACGTGGAACGAGCTCGTCGCAGGGCAGCCGACCGACCCCTCGTCGTGCCCGTGCGAGCCGATGGACTCCGAGGATCTCCTGTATCTGCTCTACACGAGCGGCACGACCGCGAAGCCGAAAGGCATCGCGCACACGACCGCCGGCTACCTCGTCGGCGTCGCGACGACGCACCACTACATCTTCGACCTCAAGCCGGGCACTGACGTCTACTGGTGTGCCGCCGACATCGGCTGGGTCACCGGGCACAGCTACATCGTGTTCGGTCCGCTCTGCAACGGAGCGACGAGCATCCTCTACGAGGGGGTGCCGGACTTCCCCGACAAGGACCGCTGGTGGGACATCGTCGAGCGCTACCGGGCGACGATCCTGTACACGGCGCCGACGGCGATTCGCGCACACATGAAGTGGGGACACGAGCACGCCGCGAAGCACGACCTCACGTCACTGCGCTTGCTCGGTTCGGTCGGCGAGCCGATAAATCCCGAGGCGTGGATGTGGTATCGCGAGCACATCGGGCAGAACCGTACGCCGATCGTCGACACGTGGTGGCAGACGGAGACCGGGATGGTCCTCCTCACGCCGCTCCCGGGCGTCACGACGACGAAACCGGGATCGGCGACGAAGCCGTTTCCGGGGATCGAGGCTGGGGTCGTGGACGACAAGGGCGAGGATGTCGGGCCAGGCGGGGGCGGCTACCTCGTCCTCAAGCGTCCCTGGCCTGCGATGACGCGTGGCATCTTCGGCGACGACGCACGCTTCCGCGCGACCTACTGGGAGCGCTTCCCAGGGATGTACTTCGCCGGAGACGGTGCGCGCGTCGACGAGGACGGCGACTTCTGGCTCCTGGGTCGCGTCGACGACGTCATGAACATCTCGGGCCACCGCATCTCGACGATCGAGGTCGAGTCGGCGCTCGTCGACCACCCGAGCGTGGCCGAAGCGGCGGTGTGCGGCCGCGCCGACGCGCTCACGGGCCAGGCGATCGTCGCGTTCGTGACCCTGAAGGCCGGTGAGGACGGCTCCTTGGAGCGTCTGGAGGAGCTTCGTAACCACGTCGCCGTGAAGATCGGCCCGATCGCGAAGCCGGCGAACATCGTCTTCACGCCCGAACTGCCGAAGACGCGCTCTGGGAAGATCATGCGCCGCCTCCTGCGCGACGTCGCGGAGAACCGGCCGCTGGGCGACACCACGACGCTTGCCGATCCCGCCGTCGTCGCCGAGATCGCCGATCGCGCGGTCACCTCGCCGACCGAGGAGTAGCTCAGGCGGTCAGCTCCGAGCGGAGCCGGCTCATCGTCGCGACGACGCGGTCGACGTCGTCCGCCGTCGTCGACCAGTTCGAGACGGCGATGCGCAAGAGGCGCTCGTCGCGCCACGTCGTCCCGCCCAGCCACGCGGTGCCGTCCTCCTGGATGGCTCGCTCGAGGCGGGTCGTCAGGTCCGCGTCGCCGGCGCGTACGAGCACCTGGTTCAGGACGACGTCGTTGACGATCTCGAAGCCGTCGAGTGCCCCGAGGCCGTCGGCGAAGCGGCGCGCGAGGTCGCAGCAGCGGTCGACGAGCTCCGCGACCCCGGAGCGTCCGAGTGAGCGCAGCGCAGCCCATGTCGCGAAGCCGCGCGCTCGCCGCGACGACTCGACGACGAGATCGCCGCCTCCGTACTCGCGGCCCGCGACCTGTCCCGTGAGGTACGAGGCGGTGTATGCCAATGCGGTCGCGTGGACGTCGGGGTGGGAGCAGAATGCGTAGCCGCAGTCGTAGGGGACGTTGAGCCACTTGTGGCCGTCGCATGCCCACGAGTCGGCCGCCTCGGCTCCGCGCACGAGGTGCGCCGTGCGCGGGCTCGCCGCCGCCCAGAGCCCGAAGGCACCGTCGACGTGAACCCAGGCGTCGACAGCACGGGATGCCTCCACCACGGCCGCGAGGTCGTCGCACGCGCCCGTGTTCACGTTGCCCGCCTGAGCGCAGACGATCGTCGGGACGTCGCCGGCGAGCGCTGCCGCGAGCGCTTCAGTGTGCATGGCGCCGTCCGCGCGGGCGGGCACCTCGACGATCGAACGCTCCCCGAGCCCGAGGAGTCGAACGGCGCGGTCGATCGTAGCGTGGCGCTCGGCTCCGACGACGATCTTCACCCGCGGCGCACCGTGGAGCCCGTCGCGGCCGACGTCCCAGCCCGCCCGGTGGAGAACATGCCATCGCGCTGCCGCGAGGCCTACCGTGTTCGCCCCCTGACCGCCTGTCGTGAAGCCCACCGATGCCGTCGGCGGGAGTCCGAGGAGGTCCTTGAGCCAGCCACCGGCGGCGTCCTCGAAGGCGATCGCTGCCGGAGACATCGCTTCGTTGTACGCGCACTGATCCCAGCCTGCGGCGAGGATCTCGGCGACCAACGCGGCATCGAGGGTTCCGCCGGTCACGAAGCCGTAGTAGCGAGGGCCCGCGGACGCCATGAGGCCGGGAGCTGCGGCAGCGACGAGCTCGTCGACGACGTCTTGGAGCCCCGTCGACGCTTCGGGCAGCGTCGCGAGCGACCGCCGGACGACATCCCGCCCGGCGGTGGGCGTCACACGCGCCGCGGGGAGTCCCTCCCGATACCGGATGACCGTCTCGACTGCCCGCTCGAGGGTCGTCCGCAGCTCGTCCATCGCGCGATCCTACGTCGCGACGCCACTCGACTCTCGGGAAGAGACGACGCTAGGCGCTGACGAGCTCGGCGACGAACGCCAGGACTTCGGCCCGTCCTGGATCGATCGCGTGGTCACCGCTGACGCGAACAGCGCGCGCGCCCGGGAGCGCGCGCGCCAGCGCCTCCGATGACCGCTGGATCGGCTCCGGCGACCCGTTGGCGGTGACGATCAGCGCCGGGACGCTCAGCTCGTCGAGATGAGCGTCCTCGCTCAGGCGCTCCTCGCCGCGCACTTCCGCCAACAGCGCAGGGCCGTTCGCCGTGAACACGTCACGCCACACCCGCGGGAGCTCTTCCCACGCTCCGAAGACCTCGCGCAGCACGGTCTCGCCGACCGCCGGTGCATCCACGCTCTCCAGCGTCGCTCGAAGCGCGCGGAACCACGCGTCGTACTCGGGAGAGAGGCCCATCGGGCCAGCCTCGAGCAGAGCCACCCCGAGGGCCGACTCCGGATGCCGCAGGGCGAGATCGAGCGCGATCGTGCCGCCGTAGCTCCGGCCGATCACGATCGCGGGCTCGGCGTCGAGCGCGCGCAGGAGCGCGAGCGCGTCGTCGGTGTGCTCGCCCACGCTCGTGACCTCGTAGGGATCAGGACGATCGCTGCGGTTGCTTCCCCGCCGGTCGTAGGTGATGACGCGGCCGAGCTCTGCGAGCCGCTCGGCGGCGTCCTCCCAGAACACGGCCGAGCTCCCCCCGCCGTGGATTCCGAGGATCGACGTCCCGGATCCACGCTCTTCGTAGTACAGCCGCACGTCGTTGATCGAGGCATCTGGCATCGAGCACGAGGCTAGCGCGTCTCAGCCGGCGAGGAGGCGCTCGAACCGCGCAGGATCGTCGAATGGCCCGACGAGCGCGAGATACAGGCGCTTCTCCTCGAAGAGATCCTTCGCGACGCGCTGCACATCCTCGACCGTGACCTCGTCCAGTCGCTCGAGCAGCTCGTCGGGGTCCTCGATCTCGCCCTCGAGCACCTCGCGTCGGAGCCCGTACTGAATCGTTCCCTGCGGGCTCTCGAGCCGCAGCACGAAGCGACCCTTGGAATAGCCGCGAGCCTTCTCGAGCTCGTCGGCGGGCACGGGCTCCGCTGCGATCTTCCGGAGCTCGCCGAGAATGGTCGTGATCGCCTCGTCGACGCGCTCGACATCGACGCCCGCATTCGCGTAGAAGGTGCCCGTGTCGGTGTACGCGGTGTTGCCCGCGTGCACGTAGTAGCCGAGACCGCGTTTCTCGCGGACCTCGGTGAAGAGGCGCGACGACATCCCTCCCCCGAGCACGACCGCGAGAAGCTGAAGCGCGTAGCGATTCGGGTGCCCGATCGGGTACCCACGCACGCCGAGGATGAGGTGCGCCTGCTCGGACTCCTTCGTGTGCAGGAGCACGGATGATGCGTCGGGCGGGAGCTCGATCTCCACTGCCTGTCCGGTAGGGCGTGCCTCGATGCTGCCGAGAAGCTGCTCGAGTCGATCCGTGAGACCGTCGCCGATTCGTCCTCCGATCCCCACGACCATGCGTTCCGGGCGGTACCACGTGTCGAGGTAGGAGAGGAACGTGTCGCGGGTCGCGCCCTCGACCGTCTCGCGGGTGCCGATGATGTCCCAGCCGAGCGGCTGATCGGCGTAGAGCAATCGGTCGTAGACGTTGCCGACGTAGCGCTGCGGCGTGTCGAGGTAGACGTTCATCTCCTCGAGAATCACGCCCTTCTCCTTCTCGATCTCGGCTCCGTCGAACTTCGAGTGGAGGAGCATGTCTGCGAGGACGTCGAGGGCGGTGTCCCGTGTCTCCGAGCCGCAGCGAACGTAGTAGCCGGTCAGCTCCTTGCCCGTGAACGCGTTGAACTCGCCGCCGATGGCGTCGATCTCGGTCGAGATCGTGCGCGCGGTCGGCCGCCGCTCGGTCCCCTTGAAGAACATGTGCTCGGCGAAGTGTGCGATGCCCTTTGCGTCGGGCGTCTCGTAACGCGAGCCGGCCGCGAGCATGACGAAGCACGACACGGATCCCACCTGCGGGAACGGCGCGGTGACGACGCGAATCCCGTTTCCGAGGGTCATCTTCTCGAAGATCGCCACGGCGGTCGATGGTATAGACACGCTTCGTGCCCGGACAGTTGACCCGAAAGGCCATCGCGGCGCAGCCCGAGTGGCTCGCGCAGGTGCCAGAGCGGGTCGGCGAGCGCCGGCTTCCCGCCGGCGCGCGTGTGCTCTTCACCGGCTGCGGGACGTCGTACCACGCCGCGCTCGCGTGCGGACGCGCCACGCAGGCGCTCGAGATCGTGCTCGGGAATGTGGCGGAGGCAGATGTGCTGGTAGCCATCTCGCACGAGGGTGAGACCGTCCTGACCCTCGAGGCCGTTCGCGGTTTCACCGGCGAGAAGTGGCTGATCACCGGCGCCGCGGAGAGCCCGCTCGCGAAGGAGGTCGACCACGTCGTCGTCGCGACGCCGGCGATCGAGGACAGCTACTGCCACACCGCGAGCTACACATGTGCCGTCGCCGCCGGGCGCGCTCTTCAGGGCGAGGACCTGAGCGATCTCGCGTCACAGGTCTTCCGCGAGCTCGAGGCGGCACCGTTCGGCGCCTCCGAGCACGACCGGTTCGTCGTCGCCGGTGCGGGGAGCCACACAGCGACCGTGCGCGAGGCCGTGCTCAAGCTCCGCGAGGGCGCGCACGTCGCCGCAGAGGCACACCACACCGAGCAGCTCCTCCATGGCCACCTCGCGGCGATCGACTCGTCGGTGCGGTGCTTCGTGCTCGAGGGTGAAGGCCGGGCTGCCGAGCGCGCCGTCGACGCGATGCGCGCACTGGGGGAGCTCGGGTGCGATGCGCTGCTGATTCCGACCACGCACCCGGCCGTCGACATCGTCCGCTTTCAGCAGCTCACCTGTGACCTCGCCGAAGCCCGTGGCATCGACCCGGACATGATCCGCTGGGACGAGGAGCCATGGGACAGAGCTCGCCAGGCGCAAGGGTGGACGGCCGAGGTCAGACCCC
>DATKBJ010000031.1:0-9192 GCA_035514135.1 Gaiellaceae bacterium
GTGAGGCCGAGATCCCTGCCCAGCTGGACGAGGGTGCCGATGAGGGCTTTGGACTCCGGTGAGGTGCTGATCGCGTTCGTGAAACTGCGGTCGATCTTGAGGCAGTCGACCGGGAACTGCTGGAGGTAGGCGAGCGACGAGTAGCCGGTGCCGAAGTCGTCGACTGCGATTCTGACGCCGAGCTCCTTGATCGCCTCGAGCCGGTCGGCTGTCGCGGCGGGATTGCGCATGAGGGCGGTCTCGGTGACCTCGATGATCAGCGACGTTGCCTGCAGGCCGCTCTCGTGGAGGGCCTCGCGGATGTGATCGAGGATGTCGTCGCCGTCGAGCTGGCGGCCCGAGAGGTTGACGGAGAGATCGAGGGTGTCACCTCGAGCGTGCCAGGTGGCCATCTGCTCGCACGCTTCGCGGAGGACCCAGCGGCCGACCTCCCGGATCTGACCGGTCTGCTCGAGGATGGAGATGAATTCGTCGGGCTGCAGGAGCCCACGGCTCGGGTGCTGCCAGCGCAGTAGTGCTTCGACACCGACGAGGGAAAGGTCGTCGAGGTTGTAGATCGGCTGGTACTGGAGGCAGAACTGGTCGCCGTCGAGCGCCGAGCGAAGCTCGAACTCGATGGCCATGCGATCCAGGAGCTCGGTCTGCATGGCGGGGAGGAAGATCTCGTAGCGGTTCTTGCCCGCGGCCTTTGCCTCGTAAAGCGCCACGTCGGCGTCGCGCAGCAGCTCGCCGCCGCTGTCGCGGTCGCCGATCGCGATACCGATGCTGGTGTTCACGATCAGCGGCATCGCGGCCCCGTCGACGTCGAATGGCTGACGCATCACGTCGAGCAGTCGCTCGGCCACGAGCTCCGGCGCGATCCTGGGCTCGCCGCCGTCGATCAGGATGACGAACTCGTCGCCGCCCATTCTGCCGACCGTGTCCACGTCGCGCAGCGAGCTCTTCAGCCGTGCTGCGACCGCAACCAGCAACTGGTCGCCTGCCTCGTGGCCCATCGAGTCGTTGATGTTCTTGAACTCGTCCAGATCGAGGAACAGCGCCGCGCCTAGCGTCCCGTTACGTCGGTTCCGCGCCAGCAGCTGATCCATGCGGTCCATGATCAGCGTCCGGTTCGGCAGCCCCGTGAGCGCGTCGTGCAGCGACTGATGGCGCAGCTGGCCGGTCCGCTCCCCCACGACTCGCAGGGCACGTGCTCGACCCGTCGCCAGCACGAACACCAGCGCGGCAAGCAAGAGACTCAGCGCCACACCGCCGACGAGCGCTCCCGACACGCTCCTGTTCGTGAGAACACCACTACTCGTGACAGCGCCGGACGTCGTCGCCGTCCACCCGTTCCGCAGGTCGACGGTCACGCTCTGCGCTCCGTCCGGAACGGTGCCGCCGTGGAACGCCACACTCGAAGAGTCCCGGTGGTAGCGGAGCGACACGGAGAGGCCCGGATAACCCCGCAACGCGCGATCCAGGATGACCTGCGGGTCGGTCACCGTGCCGACCCACCCGACGAACGTCGCGCGGCGCGCCGCGACGGTCTCGGGCACCCCGCCACCTGCGTAGATCGGCGTCTGAACTGCAAGCCAGGCGTCGTTCCCGATCGGGAGGGGGAAGTAGGTGCCACGGCCGGAGTCGCGAGCCGCCAGGAGGTGAGTGCCCAGCTCGATCCCACAGAGGTCGAAGCCCGCCGGGCCCTTGATCGCCTCCTCGAAGTAGACCGCGCGCTCCTGCAAGCAGTAGAACGGCCGGTTCCCGGGGGGAATGATCGCGAGACGCCCGTCCGCCCCCAGCTCCTGTCCACCAGCAGGATCCGCCGCAGCACGCTGGATGAATGCGGCCAGCTCCGAGGCGGGGACCACCACCGCCGAGCCCACGACCTTCAACTGCGGATACCGCTCCTCCACCCGCACGAGCGTCGTCCAGCGCGCAAACTCGGCGTTCGACCTGCTCGGAGCGCCGAGGAGGTACGCGCTCGCGGCTACGACGAGGTCTTCCTCGCGCTGAATCGCCAGCTGAAGCGCCGACGCAACCTTGTCGGCCGACGCGGCGAGCGCCTGGTGCGATTCGTCGGCGTCGTTGCGGGCCATCTTTTGCGCGCCGACCAGTGCAGCCGTCGTGCCGCCGAGGGCGAGCACGGCGGCCACGGCGACCCAGACGTATGTCCGCCTCGAGCGCACGCTCAGCACGGTCTCCGACGAGCTTCCGCTGTACTCGGCCATCACGACTCCCAACGTCGACTGACATGCAACGGCGCAGAAGGGCGCCACCACGTGTATCGACGCCTCAGCCGGCGCGATGAGCCGGTCGGACCCGGACGCCCGCGGTCAGGAGCCTCGTGGCCGTGCCTCGACGCGCCGCAGGCTCGTCGGATCCGTGCGAGGTGCTCAGGAGCCTCGTCAGCTCGGTCCGACGTGGCGGTCGCACTCCGAGGGAGCCGTCGGAGCCGGGTTCACTCGATCGAGGTACTCCGTCGGGCGTGCCTCGTCGAGGCTGGCGGGAGCGCCTCGATCTGGGGGCGCTCCCGATCGACCATGTCGACGATCTCTTGGAACGAGTAGCCCGCGCTCAAGCGCAGGCCGACATGCAACACGCATGCCCGCGCGCGGGTGTTAGAGCGCCCCAGTCGACCGAGTAAGGTCGTGTTTGCGACGGTGCCAACACGTCCGGAAGGATAGGGTTCTAGACGGACGCTCCTTCCACCTGCGCCGCGCTCGGCAGCCCGGCGCTAGGTGAGGATCCGCTGGCACTCCGCCCAGCGCGTGCCGCTTCAAGGATTGCCCGCACTACGGCTAGCTCCCGGGCCTCCTCTTCCATTCCGGTGTTCATGTACACCGCATAGATCGAGGGGTCGCTTGCGTTCGAGACGGCAACCACTTGAGCAGCCCTGAGGAGCAGGTTGAGCTGGTCGTCCTCGGTCGCGGGAACGTCGTCGGCCGACGGCACGACGGTTGCTGCTGACCGCCTATCCATCGCCGTGCGGCCTTCAGCTCGTCGCGTGTGGCCCCCTACGTGGCCCCAGCGGCTGGTTCGGGCGGTCGCGTGTCCCGCAAACCCGCATGGATCCTGGATGGCCCCGGGAGGAGTCGAACCTCCGCACACAGATTCGAAGTCTGTCGCTCTATCCACTGAGCTACGGGGCCGCGCTCGGGCAAGTATGCCCGCGGCCGCTACGCCGCTCGCTCGGCTTCCTGCTCGTCGCGGACGCGTGCGACGAGGACGCGCACGACGGTCGGGTCGAACTGGGTCCCAGCGCAGCGCATGAGCTCGTTGAGCGCTTCGTCGACCGGGAGCGCTTCACGGTACGGACGGTCCGTCCTCATCGCGACGAAAGCGTTGCAGGCGTACACGATTCGGGCGGCCAGCGGAATCTCCTCACCGGCGAGCCTGTCCGGGTAGCCGCTGCCGTCCCAGTTCTCGTGTGTCGAGCGGACGACGCTCGCGACGCTTCGCAGGGCAGGCGATGCACGGAGAATGCGCTCTCCGACGATCGTGTGCTGGCGGACGAAGGCCCACTCGCGCTCGTCGAGCCCCTCGGCCTTGTGCAGGATCTCGTCGGGCACGGCCAGCTTGCCGAGGTCGTGGAGCTGCGCTGCGCGGTCGAGCTCCTCGAGCTCGTCGCGCCTCAGGTCGAGCATGCGTCCGATGTCTCCGGCGAGTGCTCCGACCCCTGCGAGCTGCGCCTGAAGGTCAGGCTCGCGGAGTGAAAGCGCCTCCAGCAGCGCGGCCATCGTCCGGTCGCTCTCGCCGCGTCTGCGGTACTTCTGCGCGTACAGACGCTCGTCGGCGACCTGGAGTGCCTGGCTCGCGTCGGTGGCCTCGACCGGAAGCATGATCGCCCCGAACGAGGTCTCGATCTCGAATCCCTCGCCGCGCTCGGTCAACGCGTCGCATGCGCGGTCGACGAGCGGCTCGGCTTCGCCTTCGCCGACCGGAGCGATCAGGCAGAATTCGTCGCCGCCGAGCCTGTAGGCGGCGCCGTCGGACCCCGGGACCGCCGCGAGCTTCTCGCCGAGTCGCGCCAGGAGCGAATCTCCGGCGGGATGCCCGAACGTGTCGTTGTAGCCCTTGAAGCCGTCGAGGTCGAAGAGCATGAGGAGTGTCGGGCGAACAGTCTCGCCCCGCAGAAGGCGCTCGAGGTCCGCAACGAGCTGTCGACGGTTGCCGAGGCCGGTCAGCGCGTCCGTCGTGGCCTCCTCGCGGGTGAGCTCGAGCAGACTGCGATTCTCCCGGAAGGTGAAGGCGAGGCGAACGACGACGAGCACGAGCGTCGCGGTCGAGAGGGCGATCGCGAAGATGTTCACCCGGACGAAGTGGTCGTAGACGAGGATCCCCGTCGCGAGGAGCGCGCAGACCGTCGGCACGACGAGGAGCGGCCTCCCCTCGACCTCCAGTCCGTCGCGCGTGCGATCCGGCATCCAGGCCGACGACGCGATCAGGAGCATGGCTGCGGGCCAAAGGATGTCCACCCACGTCCCTTCCACGTAGGTGCCTGAGGCCGACTGGAAGAGGTACACGGCATCCGCCGCGGCGGTCGAGAGCGCGCCGAGCCCTAGCAGGAGCCAGCGCCGGCCGGGCCTCCACGCCGTGAGCGCGAAGACGCCGAACACGGCCGAGAGGAGCAGGATGTCGCCGAGCGGGTACGAGACGTTCGTGATCACGGTCGCCTTTGAGCCCTCCGTGCTCTCGAGCACGAGCTCGACGATCACGGCCGCGCCGATCGCCGCCGCGGCGAGTGCCGCCGTCATTCCGTCCAGCCACAGCGTGTCGGCCAGCGAGCGGACGCGAGACCGGAGCAGCAGCACGATCCCGATGTAGAGGAGGGGATAGAACGCGATGTAGCCCACGTCGGCCAGGGACGGGTACGTCTCGGGCTTGAAGGCAGCCCACCAGATCTCGCCCAGCGTCCACGACGCGAGGGCGAGCGTGATGACCGTCCAGGCCGCACGTTCCCGCTTCACGAGGTATGCGTGTGAGCCCGCGATGACGCACGCGAGCACCATCAGCCCGCCGTAGACCCACGTGTTGAAGACCGTGAAGAGGCCGTTGTCGGGCGGCGCCAGGAGCGTGTATGCCGCAAACGCGGCGAGGCCCGCGATCGAGGCCGCGCGCGTCACGTGAATCCATCTGCGAAGTGGCATCCCTGGAGGAAATCGGCTCCTGAGGGCCGTTGCTTGAGTACGTGAGCCCGCGGCGCGATCCGGTCCGTCCGACGGCGGTCCTACCCTCGCGCCATGACATTGGGAATCGTGGTGTTCGGCGCCGCGTTCCTCGCCGGTCTCGGGCTCGGCACGTACACCCGACGACCGCTCTCCACCGCCTCTCTCGTCCTCGGCAGCTTCTCGGCGCTGCTCGTGCTGTCGGCGACCGGAGAGGTCTTCGGCGCGGCGGCGACGCTCGCGATTGTCGCGCTCGTCGGGCTCGTGGCGGAGAGCATGCGCGAGACGTTCGCGCTCCTCGTCGGCCGCTACTGATGCGGGCGGGAGGACTCGAACCTCCAAGGGCCTCGCGGCCCAATGGGACCTAAACCCATCGCGTCTGCCAGTTTCGCCACGCCCGCGTCGGGCGAAGGATAGGTCGCATCAGAAGCGATCGAGGCGAAACAACCCGATGTCGTGGCGTGTCGAGCCGTCGATCGCGAGGTCGGCGAGGATCTCCCCGACGACCGAGCAGAACTTGTACCCATGTCCTGAGAACCCGGCGCCGACGATCGCGCTCGGTGTGTTCGGATGCTGGTCGATGAGGAAGTGTTCGTCCGGCGAGGGCTCGAAGAGGCAGGTCTTGAGCGCGATGGTCGCGCCCGCGCCTTCGGGGAAGTAGCGCTCGGCGAAGGTGCGCAGAGGCGCCTCGTCGTCGAGCGTCGGCTCGCGGGGGATCGAGTCGGGATCGCCGCCCGACCCGAAGTGGTCGAACCGGCCCAGCTTGAAGCCCGGGATCCCGTGGGCCGGGAAGCCGTAGAAGTGCTCGCCGTCGAGGGCGACGTTGAAGACCGGCATGCGGTCGGGCTCGAAGAGCTCGGGCCTTGTCGGTTGAAGCCAAGCTAGCGACTGGCGAACGCCGCGCACCATTCCGGCAGGGAGCCGCGCGACGTCCTGGGACCAGGCGCCGGCGGTGACGACGAGCCGCTCGGCCTCGACTACGCCTCGGTCCGTCGTGACGCGTACGCCGCCCTCCGTCTCGACCCACTCGAGCACACGCTCGCGTGCTCGTAGCACCGCCCCGCGCACGAGCGCACCTCGGACGTGCGCGACGATGCAGCGCTCAGGGACGAGGAAGCCACCGTCGGGGGAATGCACGACGTCCATCCCGGCTGGAAGCCGATAGGCCGGGAAGCGCTGTGCGAGCTCCGTGCCACTCAGCATCTCGTGCTCGAGACCGTGCTCGGCACACGAGCGCAGCACACCGTCGAGGATCCGGTCACCGCCCTCGACGATCCCGGTCACGTGGAGGAGCTGCTCGTCCGCCTCGGCCTGGAGCTCGCGCCACAGCTCGTACGCTCGACGCAGCAGAGGCACGTAGTCGGGATGCTCGAAGTAGGCAAGGCGGATTATCCGCGTGAGCCCGTGCGAAGAGCCCTGCTCGTGGAGTAGGTCGAAGCGCTCGAGCCCGAGGACGCGCTTCCCGCGGCGCGCGAGGTGGTAGAGCGCCGCGCTCCCCATCCCGCCGACTCCAACGACGACGACGTCGTACCGCTCGCTCATCGGTCCGATCCTACGCCGGCGCCTGGGGACAACCTGGCGCACTCTTGGAACGCTTCAGTGCCAGGCACTGATCCACAGCCTGGCCCATGCGGTCGACGCTCGATCCGCCGTGACCCAGGCTCAGGCTGGTTGAATGGCTGGATGCCCGCCTCGGCCGTGGAGACCATCGGTGAAAACCGCGTACGCCTGACGGTCGACGTCTCGTCGGATCAGGTGCAGCATGCGGTGGAACACGCGATGTCGGACCTGTCCGAAAGCGTGAAGATTTCCGGCTTTCGCAAGGGAAAGATCCCGACTCCGGTGCTCGTGTCCCGGCTCGGCAAGGAGCGCATCTACGCCGAGGCGGTCGACAGCCACATCGGCGGCTGGTTCTGGAGCGCCGCGTCACGCAGCCGCGTGCGCCCCGTCTCGGACCCGCAGTACGAGTTCGAGCTTCCCGCAACCGCCGACGACGCTTGGAGCTTCGTTGCCACCGTCGACGTCCAGCCGCTCCCCGCGCTCGTCGACTGGACGGCGCTCGAAGTGCCGCGCGCCGAGATCGAGATTCCGCAGGAGGCCGTCGACGCGGAGATCGAGGTGCTGCGCGAGTCGGTCGCCGAGTTGGCTCCGGCAGGTGAGCGCCCGGCTCAGGCCGGCGACACGCTCGTGATCGACCTCGTCGACGCCGACGGCGAAGCACAGCCGGATACCGTCGTCGAGCTGGGCGGCGGCCGACTTGCACCCGAGATCGAGGCCGCTCTGATCGGCGCATCCGCCGGCGAGACGAAGCAGATCGCGTTCCCACTCGCTGATGGCTCCAGCTCGACGGTCGAGATCACCGTGCGCGAGGTGCAACAGAAGGTGCTCCCGGAGATCGATGACGAGCTCGCGCGGGCCGCGAGCGAGTTCGACTCCATCGCCGATCTCAGGGCGAGCATCGAGGGAACCTTGCGCGAGCAGCTCGACGCGGAGATCGACGCTGCCTTCCGCATCTCTGCGGTCGACGAGCTCGTGAAGGCGTCGCAGGTGCAGCCCGCGCTACCGCTCGTCCGCACCCGGGCCACCGACCTTCTCACCGGCTTCGCGCGCACACTCGAGCGGCGCGGCGCCTCGCTCGAGGCCTACCTCGCCGCGAGCGGCGGCTCGATCCAAGACCTCGAGCGGCAGATGGTCCTCGAGGCCGCCGTCTCCGTCGCGCGCGAGCTCGCCCTCGAAGCGCTCGCAGAGAAGGCCCGGCTCGAGGTCTCGGACGACGAGGTGAAGGCGTATATTCGCGAGGAAGCGCAGGACGCCGGCGAAGACGACGCGGAGGCCGTCATCGACGACGTCTGGACGCACGGCCAGCAGGAGTCGATCCGCGAGGATCTCCGGCTCCGCGCCGCGCTCGACCGCCTCGTCTCCGACGTCAAGCCCATCGCGCCCGAGCTCGCGGAGGCGCGGGACACGCTCTGGACACCCGACAAGGAGAAACCGGAAGGGGAGACGAAGTTGTGGACCCCCGGTAGCAAGGAGACCAGTCAATGAGCCCCCTGATTCCGATGGTGATCGAGCAGACCTCGCGCGGCGAGCGCTCGTTCGACATCTACTCGCGCCTTCTCAACGAGCGCATCATCTTTCTCGGCACGCCGATCGATTCGCAGATAGCCAACCTGGTTAACGCGCAGCTTCTACACCTCGAGTCCGAGGACCCCGACAAGGACATCTCGATCTACATCAACTCGCCAGGCGGCGTCATCTACGACGGGCTCGCGATCTACGACACGATGCAGTTCATCAAGCCCGACGTGCAGACGATCTGCGTCGGCATGGCGATGTCCATGGGCGCAGCGATCCTCGCGGGCGGAGCGAAGGGGAAGCGCAGCGCGCTGCCGCACTCCAAGGTCCTGATCCATCAGGGTTCGGGTGGGTTCTCGGGGCAGCCGACCGACATCGAGATCTACGCCCGGGAGGCAATCAACCTCAAGCGTCTAATGGAAGAAATCATGGCTAAGGACACAGCGCAGCCGATCGAGAAGGTTGCCAGGGACATGGACCGCGACTTCTATATGACTGCTGAAGAGGCCAAGGAGTACGGGCTCATCGATCGGGTGATCGAGCATCGCTCGTAGCGCCCCCCTTCCATCGACAGTGAAAACGGAGTAAAAGGAGACACGTGGCTCGGGCGAGCGAGGGTAACGAGCAGCTGCTCTGCAGCTTCTGCGGGAAGTCTCAGCGACAGGTCAAGAAGCTGATCGCTGGTCCCGGCGTCTACATCTGCGACGAGTGCATCGATCTCTGCAACGAGATCATCGACGAGGAGCTGACCACCCCCACCCAGCTCGACCTCGACAACCTCCCGCGGCCGCTCGACATCTACTCCGTGCTGAACGACTACGTCGTCAGCCAGGAGGAGGCCAAGCGGACGCTCTCCGTCGCGGTCTACAACCACTACAAGCGCGTCCGCATGGGCCAGGAGGAGGGCGACGTCGAGCTGCAGAAGTCGAACATCCTCCTGCTCGGCCCGACCGGCTGCGGGAAGACGCTG
>DATKBJ010000032.1:0-14246 GCA_035514135.1 Gaiellaceae bacterium
GGCGTGCGGCGGATCGCCTGGGCCGACCGGCAGATGCCGGTGCTCGCGGCGATCCGGGAGCGCTTCGAGCGCGAGCAGCCGCTCGCAGGACACCGCATCTCCGCATGCCTGCACGTGACCACGGAGACGGCGAATCTCGCACGCACGCTCAAGGCAGGCGGCGCGGACGTCGTGCTCTGCGCGTCCAATCCGCTGTCGACGCAGGACGATGTCGCCGCAGCGCTCGTCGACGAGTACGGCGTCGGCGTCTTCGCGATCAAGGGTGAGGACAACGACACGTACTACCGGCACATCGAAGCTGCCGTCGATCACCGTCCGCACCTCACGATGGACGACGGCGCCGACGTCATCGGGGTGCTCCACTCCGCGCGACGCGAGCAGCTCGGCGACGTGATTGCCGGAACCGAGGAGACGACGACCGGCGTCATCCGTCTCAAGGCGCTCGAGCGCGACGGCAAGCTCGGCTTTCCGGTCATCGCGGTCAACGAGGCGCGCACGAAGCATCTCTTCGACAATCGCTACGGCACGGGCCAGTCGACGATCGACGGGATCATCCGCGCAACGAATGTCCTCCTCGCCGGCAAGCGCTTCGTGGTCGCGGGCTACGGCTGGACGGGCCGCGGCGTCGCGATGCGGGCCCGCGGCATGGGCGCCCATGTGATCGTCACCGAGGTCGACCCGATGCGCGCGCTCGAGGCGACGATGGACGGGTACGAGGTGCTGACGATGGAGGCCGCGGCCGTGATCGGCGACCTCTTCTGCACCGCGACAGGCGACAAGCACGTCATCACGCGCGCGCACATGGAGCTCATGAAAGACGGAGCGATCCTCTGCAACACGGGCCACTTCAACGTCGAGATCGAGATCGGCGCGCTCCGCGATCTCGCGGTGGAGACGCGCGAGGCACGGGCGTTGGTCGACGAGTTCACGATGGCGGACGGCCGGCGCATCTACCTCATCGGCGAAGGCCGGCTCGTGAACCTCGCCGCCGCCGAGGGTCACCCGGCGCTCGTCATGGACATGTCCTTCGCGAACCAGGCGCTCGCAGCCGAGTGGGTCATCGCCAACGCGGCGACGCTCGAGCGCCGCGTCTACGACGTGCCCACCGACATCGACGAGGAGATCGCCCGCCTGAAGCTCGCCACGATGGGCATCACCATCGACGAGCTGACGGAGGAGCAGGCGCGCTACCTCGCGAGCTGGGATGAAGGGACGTAGCATCGTTCGCCTGGAGGCAGGCGCCGTCGTCGTCCTCGACCAGCGGCGCTTGCCCGAGGAGGAAGTCGAGCTGCGGTGTGCGTCGGCGGCCGAAGTCGCCGACGCCATCCGTACGCTCGCCGTTCGGGGTGCTCCGGCGATCGGCGTCGCGGCCGGGTACGGGCTCGCACTCGCTGCGGAGCGCGGGGAGGATCTCGATGCAGCGTACGAGGTGCTCGCGTCGTCACGCCCCACGGCGGTGAATCTGCGCTGGGCGCTCGACGAGCTTCGGGACGATCCCACTCCCGAGCGAGCACGAGAGCTCCACCAGACGGAGGTGGACCGGTGCCAGCAGATGAGCGAGCACGCGGCAGCGCTCGTGTCCGCGGACGCGAGAGTCCTGACGCACTGCAACGCCGGCGCCCTTGCGACGGCTGGCTACGGGTCGGCGCTCGGCGCGATTCGCTCTGCCTGGGAGGCAGGCCTCGTCGCGCACGTGTGGGTGGACGAGACGCGCCCGCTGCTCCAGGGCGCACGTCTGACAGCTTGGGAGCTCGATGCGCTGGGCATCCCGTTCGCCGTGATCGTGGACGGGGCAGCGGCATCGCTGATGGCCGCGGGGCAGGTCGACGCCGTCTTCACGGGGGCTGACCGGATCGCCGCGAACGGCGACGTGGCGAACAAGGTCGGGACGTACGGGCTCGCGGTTGCCGCGTCGCATCACCATCTGCCCTTCTACGTCGTCGCGCCCACGTCGACGCTCGATCCGGGCATGGCGACGGGGGCGGACATCCCGATCGAGGAGCGCGACCCGCAGGAGGTCTCGACGCGCTTCCCGGCGCGCAACCCTGCGTTCGACGTCACACCTGCCGCGCTCGTCACGGCCATCGTCACCGAGGTCGGCGTGCATCGTGCCCCATACGCCGAGTCGCTTCCCGCACCCGTGCGAAACGCGTCGTGATCGACGTCGATCACGCGACGCGTGCCGTCCTCGACCGGTTCGGGTTCGACGAGCCACTCTTCGAGTCGCTTCGCGCGCGCGTCGCAGCGGGCGAGCTCTCGCCCGCCTCGAACCTCGTGCGGGGTGTCATCGAGGCTCCGCACGAGGAGGACATCACGCCACTCCCGGCCGTGGGCGACCGCGGCCATGACGAAGCGCGCGAGGCGGGGCTTGCCGCTCTCCGGCGCGGCGAGGTTGCGCAGGTCGTCCTCGCAGGTGGCATGGCAACGCGCTTCGGCGGCGTGGTGAAGGCGGCGCTGACCGCTGTCGACGGGAAGAGCTTCCTCGAAGCGAAGCTCACACAGACCGCGACCCTGGAGCGCGAGCTGGGGGTCACCGTTCCCGTCGCGCTCATGACGAGCTTTGCGACGGACGACGCGATCCGCGCGCACGTCGCCGAGCGCAGCCTCGGTGACCCTATCGTCTTCAACCAGTTCGTATCGCTGCGGCTCGAGACCTCCGGCGAGCTCTTCCGTGATGCTGATCGAGGCGTATCGCTGTACGCCCCCGGTCACGGTGACCTCTACCAGGCGCTGCGTCGCACCGGCACGCTCGACGAGCTTCGGCGTCGCGGTGTGCGCCTCGTGACAGTGTCCAACGTGGACAATCTCGGCGCCCGGGTCGACTCGGTCGTCGTGGGCGCGCACCTCCTGGGCGGGAACCCCCTCACGTGCGAGGTCGCGCGCAAGGAGGGTGACATGGGGGGCGCACCGGTCCGAATCGACGGCAAGCTCCAGCTCGTCGAGGGCCCTCGTTTTCCCGCGACCTTCGACCAGGACCTCACGCCGGTCTTCAACACGAACACGGCGCTCTTCGACATCGACGCTCTCGACGAGGACTACGACCTCACATGGCTCTACGTTCGAAAGGCGGTCGACGGACGCGACGCCGTGCAGCTCGAGCGCCTCTACCACGAGGTCTCGGCGCTCCTTCCGACGACGTACCTCGAGGTTCCGCGACGGGGCCCGCGCGGGCGCTTCTCGCCGATCAAGACCCCGGCCGACCTGGAACGCGCGCAGGACGACCTGCGCGAGCTGATCTCGGCACCCATCTGACACGAACTCGTGACACCTTCACCCGTACGGTCGGAGCGTGCGGGTGCTCGACCTCCTCCTACCGGAGCGGTGCGCGATGTGCTCCACGCCGGGACGCGAGCTGTGCGATCTCTGTCGCGGCTCGCTGACGCGCCTCGCTCCGCCGGTCTGCGAGCGCTGCGGGTCTCCGGGACCCTGGCCGGTCCGGCGCTGCGCCGAGTGCTCGGGGAGGAGGCTGGCATTCGACGGAGCGCGTTCGGCGATCGTCTACGACGCGAGCGCCCGCGCGCTCATGCGCGCGTGGAAAGAGCACGGACGCCGCCGCCTCGCGCGCGCTGCCGCGGCTCTCGTCGCCGAGGTCGTCTCGGCGCCGCGGGTCGCGTGCCTGCTCCCCGTCCCCGGCGATCCGGAGCGCGCTCGGGAGCGAGGCGACACGCCGTCGCGCTCGCTCGCCGTCGAGCTCGCGCAGCTCTGGCAGGTACCCGTCCTCGACGGGCTCGAGCGCAGCCGGGCGCTGCCACGCCAGCGCGGCCTGTCGCTCGAAGAACGCCGACGGAACGCTCGGGGAAGCGTCGTCGCGCGTTTCGACCTCCCGCCCGACGCCTGCGTGGTCGACGACGTGTACACGTCCGGTGCGACAGCGGACGCCTGCGCTTCGGCTGCAAGGCGCGCCGGAGCGAGGCGGATCACCGTGGTCACTCTGGCGCGAGCAGTTCGTTAGATTGAGGTGTGACTCCATCGCCGATCCCGAAAGGAGCAGCAATGCAGCTCCAGCTCAAGGCAGTGAACGGATCGCTCTCGGATTCGGTCCGCGCGTACGCGGAGAAGCGGCTCTCGAAGCTCGCTCGCCGGCTGCACGAGCAGACGTCCGTCGAGGTGACGTTCTCGCGAGAGCACAACCCGTCCATCCGCGACGATCACGTCGTCGAGGCCGTCGCCTACACGAAGGGCCAGAACATCGTCGCCCGGGAGTCCGCGACGACGTACGAAGCCGCCGTCGACCAGCTCGTCGACAAGCTCGAGCGCCAGATCGAGCGCTACCGCGACAAGCGCGTGCTCGAGCCGCGCCGAGCCGCGCAGCGCAAGCGCGAAGCGCTCCCGGGCGAGGAAGCGGCGTAGTACCGATGCCGCTCGACCCCGGTCGCGACTGGCTCGCGGCCGGCATCACCGGGATCCCGCGACAGCGGGAATGGGACGCCGTCGCGACCGTTCGCGGGGCGGGAGCTGCGGGCGACGAGCTCGAGTTCGTCGCGATGCCCGACGGAGCTCTCGTCGTCGAGGGCGGCTCCGCGGCGATCGCGCCCGAGGAGCTCGCAGACGCTCTCTCAGGCGCGATTCAGCCTCCGTACCGTGCAGTTGCGCGTCGTCGCGAGGACGTGTGGGCGGTCGGCGCCGTCGCGATCGCGGTCGAGCGGCTCGACCCTGACCCGGACGGCGACGACCTGGAGCTCACCTGGAACGGCGACGTGCTCGCCCTCTCGATCAACGGCGCCCCGGCCGAGCCGTCGCGCGCGGCCGCGCTCGAGCGGATTGCCTCTGCGCGCGTCGGCGGAGCCTACGCTGCGCATGCCCACCGTCTCCGCGGCGATCTCTGGGAGCTCTCCGTGCTGCAACTCTAGGGCGCGTCCGCGGCCGCCTCGGCGCCGCCGACCCGATTCGAGATCGTCGTACGGAGGGCGGACGCGGCGTCCGGCGCAGTGCGCTCGAGGCGCGCCAGATCTCCCGGTTGAAGATCGTGATGAGCTGGCGCTCTGGTGAACCCGCGGTGACGGTCCGGTGAACCGTCTGACGAGACTCGATCGCGAGGTCAGCCGGTACCCTAGGCCCCCGTGGCGACGCAGTCCTTCGGGAAGTTCGAGCGCGTCCTTCGCATAGGCGAAGGGCGGCGTGTCAAGCGCCTGCAGGAGCAGGCCGCGTACATCGGCTCGCTCGAGCCCGACTTCGAGAAGCTCACCGACGACGACCTCGGCGCGAAGACCGCGGAGTTCAAGCAGCGTCTCGAGAACGGCGAGTCGCTCGAGGATCTCCTCTTCGAGGCCTATGCCGCTGTTCGCGAGGCGTTCAAGCGAACGATCGGCGTTCGTCTGTTCGACGTCCAGCTGATGGGCGGCATCGTCCTCCACGAAGGCGACATCGCCGAGATGAAGACGGGCGAGGGCAAGACGTTCGTCGCCGTGCAGCCCCTGTATCTCAACGGCCTCGAAGGGCGCGGCGTGCACCTCGTGACCGTGAACGACTATCTCGCAAAGCGCGACGCGGAGTGGACACAGCCGGTGTACGAGCTGCTCGGCAGCTCGGTCGGGGTCATCCAGAACCTGATGCCGTTCACGCAGCGCCGTGAGGCGTATGCGTGTGACGTCGTCTACGGAACCAACTCCGAGTTCGGGTTCGACTACCTGCGCGACAACATGGCGGTGTCGCTCGACGGCGTCGTCCAGCGCAGCCACTCGTACGCGATCGTGGACGAGGTCGACTCCATCCTCGTCGACGAGGCGAGAACGCCGCTCATCATCTCCGGCGAGCCGGAGACCGCGGCCGAGACCTACTACCAGTTCGCCCGCGTCGCGAAGGATCTCGACGGTGCGCCCGCAACGCGCAAGACCGCAAAGGGCCTCGACGAGACCGAGCTCTCGGGCGCGGACTTCCTCTACGACGAGAAGTTCAAGACCGTCTCGCCGGCGCAGGCAACGATCGAGAAGGTCGAGCGCGCACTCGGACTCGCCAATCTCTACGACCCGAAGAACGTCATCCTGGTGAACCACCTCATGCAGGCTCTCAAGGCGCAGTCGCTCTACAAGCGCGACGTCGACTACGTCGTGCAGGAGGGCGAGGTCAAGATCGTCGACGAGTACACGGGCCGGATCATGGAGGGCCGGCGCTGGAGTGAGGGCCTCCACCAGGCCATCGAGGCAAAGGAGGGCGTTCGTATCCGCGAGGAGAACGTCACGCTCGCGTCGATCACGCTCCAGAACTACTTCCGTCTCTACGAGAAGCTCGCCGGTATGACCGGAACGGCGAAGACCGAGGAGAAGGAGTTCGTCGAGATCTACAACCTCCACGTCGTCGAGATCCCGACGAACCAGCCCATCGCGCGCCTCGACGAGAACGACTACATCTTCAAGACCCCGGAGGCGAAGTTCGCGGCGGTGGTCGACGACATCGTCGAGCGCCACGAGGTCGGCCAGCCCGTTCTTGTGGGGACGATCGCGGTCGAGACATCCGAGTATCTCTCCGAGGTGCTCAAGCGCAAGGGGATCCCGCACAACGTGCTGAACGCGAAGGAGCACGAGCGCGAGAGCGAGATCATCAAGGACGCCGGCCAACCGGGCGCGGTCACGATCGCCACGAACATGGCCGGGCGTGGCGTCGACATCAAGCTCGGCGAGGGCATCGTCGAGCTCGGCGGCCTCTACGTCCTCGGCACGGAGCGACACGAGTCGCGCCGCATCGACAACCAGCTCCGCGGCCGCTCCGGACGCCAGGGCGACCCGGGAGAGACGCGCTTCTACCTGTCCGGGCAGGACGACCTCGTCCGCCTGTTCGCGGGTGACCGGATCTACAACATCATGAACCGCTTCAAGATCCCCGACGACCAGCCCATGGAGGCGAAGATCCTCTCGAATCAGATAGAGAACGCCCAGAAGAAGGTCGAGGAGCAGAACTTCGTCTCGCGTAAGAACGTCCTCAAGTACGACGACGTGATGAACGCGCAGCGCATGGTCATCTACGAGCAGCGGCGCCGCGTGCTCGAGGGCGAGGACCTCTCCGACGAGGTGCGCGAGTGGATCCGCGAGGTCGTCGAAGCCGGCGTACGGCAGGCGACCGATGCGGAGTTCGCAGAGGAGTGGGATCTCGACAGCCTCGTCACGGCGATGCAGTCTCTCTACGGAACGGACATCACCGTCGAGGAGCTGCGCGAGGAGATCGACGTCACGAGCCGTGATGAGCTCGTCGAGGAGTTCGTCGACGATGCCCTCGAGACGTACGACGAGCGCGAGCAGGCTCTCGGCCCGGAGCTCGCGCGCGAGGTCGAGCGCTACATCATTCTCCAGACCGTCGACCAGCGCTGGCGCGAGCACCTCGAGGCGATGGACTACCTGCGCGAGGGCGTGCATCTGCGCGCATTCGCCCAGAAGGACCCGCTCGTCGAGTATCGCGGCGAGGGGCATGTCCTGTTCGAGGAGCTCAGCCAGACCATCCGCGAAGAGGTCGTGTTCACGCTTTTCCACGTCGCGGTGCAGGTCGAGGAGCCCGCGCTCGAGCCGATTCACGCGCGAGAGAGCTCGCTCCACTACGAGCACGAGACGTCTGCAGGCGCCGAGGTGATCGCAGCTGCAGGCGGTGCGGCCACCGCGCTCGCCGCTCCCCCCGGGCCCGCTGGGTCCGAGTCGTTCGCGCAAGCGCCGGCCGTCAACGAGCACAAGGATCTCGGCCGAAACGACCCGTGCTGGTGCGGGTCGGGCAAGAAGTACAAGCGCTGCCATGGTGCGTGACTTGGGGGGTTTGCCCACGGACGAGCGGCTCCGGGACTCCGGCTAAGGTGTCCGTGTGTCCGAGGTAGACGGCAAGCCGCTCGACGAGCGCCTGCAGGAGATCGGGGCCCAGCTCGCCTGGGTCCGTGATTACCTTTGACCCTGACGTCCTAGCGCAGAGACGCATCGAGCTCGAGGACGCGATGAGCGTCCCTGGGTTCTGGGACGACCAGGCGAGTGCGAGCCGCATCTCCACAGAGCACTCGCGTCTCACGCGCAAGCTCGAGCGTTATGAGCGCCTCCAGGGCGAGTACGAGGACGCGAAAGAGCTGCTGGAGCTCGGCGAGGACGAGGTCGAGATCGCCAAGTTCGTCGTGTCACTCGAGGGCGAGCTCGGCCGTCTCCAGGAGGACGCGTTGTTCGACGGAGAGTACGACGCGGGAGACGCAGTTCTCGAGATCCACGCCGGAACGGGAGGCACCGATGCGCAGGACTGGGCCGACATGCTTCTGCGCCTGTACCAGCGTTGGGCCGCCGACCGCGGATTCGACACAGAGGTGCTGGAGGCGAGCGCGGGCGAGGAGGCGGGCCTCAAGTCGGCGACTGTCACGGTGAAGGGCGAGAACGCGTACGGCACATTGAAAGCGGAGCGCGGCGTCCACCGCCTCGTTCGCCAGTCGCCTTTCGACTCGGCGCACCGTCGACACACCGCGTTCGCTCAGGTCGTCGTGGCACCGCTCCTTCCCGACGATGCGCCGATCGATGTCGACGAGTCCGATCTCCGCATCGACACCTACCGCTCGAGCGGCGCAGGCGGCCAGCACGTGAACAAGACCGACTCTGCGGTACGCATCACGCACATCCCGACGGGGATCGTCGTGCAGTGCCAGAACGAGCGGTCGCAGACGTCGAACAAGGCGACGGCGATGAGAATCCTGAGGTCGAGGCTTGCCGAGCTCGAGGTGGAGAAGCGGGAGGCGGAGCTGGCTCGCGAGCGCGGCGCCGCGCAGGACATCGGCTTCGGGAGTCAAATCCGCTCCTACGTGCTGCACCCGTATCAGCTGGTGAAAGACCATCGAACCGACTACGAGGTGGGGAACACCCAGTCCGTTCTCGACGGCGGGATCGACGGCTTCATCCACGCCTATCTCCTCGCCAAAGCAGCGGGCCAGGTGGTCTAGGGTGATGGGAATTCAAGTCCACCCGGCCGCGGATGCAGGGAGATCGTCGGCTACACTGCAGCGCCCTCAACGAGCCGGAGCAGCCCGCGCGGCTGCATCAGTCCTGACACCCGGTGCCGGATGACTTCTCGGAGACACAGATGACGGCCCTCGCCGAACCCGATACCAACGTCGAGCCGCAGCCCGCTCGCGAAGCGTCGACGGGCGCGGCGATGATCGTGTTCGAGGACGTCCGCAAGGTCTACGAGACGAACGACGTGAAGGCGCTCGACGGCGTGTCCTTCGTCATCGACAAGGGCGAGTTCGTGTTCGTCGTCGGCGCCTCGGGGTCGGGCAAGTCGACGCTCATCCGTCTTCTGCTCAAGGAGGTCGAGCCGACGGTTGGTCGGATCATCGTGGGCGGACGCGATCTCGGGCGCCTGAAGCGCTCGAAGGTGCCGCTCCTGCGCCGTAACCTCGGCTGCGTCTTCCAGGACTTCAAGCTCCTCCCGAATCGCACTGCCGCCGAGAACATCGGTTACGCGCTGCGCGTACAGGGGCAGTCGAACGCGGAGATTCGCAAGAAGGTGCCCGAGGTGATGGACCTCGTCGGCCTCGCGCACAAGATGGGCTCACGCCCGGAAGAGCTCTCCGGCGGAGAGCAGCAGCGCGTCTCGATCGCGCGGGCGATGGTGAATCACCCGCCGCTGCTCGTCTGCGACGAGCCGACCGGGAACCTCGATCCCGACACCTCCGTCGGGATCATGCAGCTCCTGTACCGCATCAACCGCACTGGCACGACGATCCTCATGGTCACGCACGACCGCGAGATGGTGGACAAGATGCGCAAGCGCGTCATCGCGCTCGAGGCCGGAAAGCTCGTCCGCGACGAGCGGCGTGGGGGGTACTCCGAGGAATGACCAAGGTTCGCACCCTCTTCGCCGAAGCGCTCCGCTCGATCGGCGCGAACGTCTCGACCACGGTGGCATCGGCGCTGTCCGTGCTCATCGGGATGTTCCTCATCGGCGTCTTCATCGGGCTCGGCACCTGGCTCGTCTCGTGGTCGGACGACAAGAAGCGCGAGCTCGCGGTGCATGTCTTCATCGCGGACGCGGCGACGACGAAGCAGGTGAACGGGTTGCGCGTGGTGCTCGAGTCCGACGAGCGCGTGAAGCCCGGAGGCATCACGTTCATCTCGAAGGCGAGGGCGCTCGAGATCATGCGCAAGCGCAATCCCGAGCTGACGGCAAACCTCGCGACGAACCCGCTGCCCGCCTCCTTCGACGTGGTGCCGATTCGGGGCGAGGATACGGAGGCGATCGCAGTGGGCGTGCAGAAGTCGAAGCTCGCCGCGGTGGACCAGGTGCGGTACGGCAAGGAGGTGTCGCAGCGGATCCTCGCGATCGCCCGCGCGATCCAGATCGTGTTCCTGATCGCGGTGTTCGTCCTGCTCGCGGCGTCCACGATTCTGATCGCGAACACGATCCGGCTCTCCGTGCACGCGCGACGTCGTGAGATCGAAGTCATGAAGCTCGTCGGTGCCTCGAACTGGTACGTGCGCGGGCCTTTCATGCTCGAGGGGCTCCTGACCGGGCTCGCCGGATCGGTCGCGGCGGTGGCCCTGCTCTTCATCAGCCGGGAGATCGCGATCCCGCAAATCCTCGGGCATATTCAGGACGACGCCGACGTGCGCGCGCTGGCGTTCACGTGGACCGCTGCGATCCTCGTTGCCGGAGGCCTGACGATCGGCGCCATCGGCTCGGGCCTCACGGTCCGCCGCTTCCTCCGCGTATAGACGCGCAGTTCCCGCGGCGTTAGCGTGCCGGCACGTGTCGGAACGCAACGACGTCGAGCCCGGGCGTGAGGCGTACGCCCGTCGGGCGTGGGGTGACGCCTACGAGCACCTTGCCTCGGCCGACTCGGCCGAGGCGCTCGCGACCGATGATCTCGAGTTGTTCGCGACGACGGCATTCATGCTCGGCCGAGACGACGAGTACCTCAGTCTTCTGGAGCGCGCGCATCACGCGCACCTGGAGGCGGGTGAGACGCTGCCGGCCGTCCGTAAGGCCGTCTGGATGGGCCTGATCCTCCTCACGCGAGGGGAGATGGGACCAGGGGGCGGTTGGATCGGGCGGGCCCAACGCCTGCTCGATCGGGAGCCCGGCGATTCCGTCGAACGCGGCTACCTCCTCATGCCACTCGCGTTCCAACACGAGGCGAACGGCGACTTCGAGTCAGGCGCGGCCGTCGCCGCAGAGGCCGTCGCCATCGCCGAGCGGTACGGCGACGCGGACGCTTTCGCACTCACGACGCACGCTCAGGGAGCGATGCTGATCAAGGCGGGACGCGTGCAGGAGGGGCTCACTCTCCTCGACGAAGCCATGGTCGCGGTCACGGCGCGCGAGCTCTCGCCGATCGCGACCGGCATCGTCTACTGCGGCGTGATCCTGGCCTGTCAGGAGGTGTACGAGGTGGGACGCGCGCGAGAGTGGACCGCTGCGCTGACGCGCTGGTGCGAAGGCCAGCCGGACGTGCTGGCTTTCACGGGCCGATGTCTCGTCCACCGCGCGGAGATCATGCAGCTGAACGGCGACTGGCCGAACGCGCTCGAGGAGGCACAGAGGGCGAGGCAGCGCTTCATCGACACGAGGAACGAAGGGCGCGTCGGCCTCGCCTTGTACCGCGAAGCCGAGCTTCTGCGGCTACTCGGCGACTTCGAGGGCGCGGAGGGCGCCTATCGTGAGGCGAGCCGCTACGGGTGGGAGCCCCAGCCGGGACTTGCCCAGCTACGGCTCACGCAGGGACAAGTCGAGTCCGCCCTGTCGACGATCCGACGCGTCGTGGACGAAACCACGGAGCCGCTCAAGCGCGCGGGACTGCTCCCCGCATATGTGGAGATCATGCTCGCTGCCGGTGATCTCGAGGCCGCCAGCCGCGCCTCCCTCGAGCTCGAGCAGCTGGCCGAACGATACGAAAGCGCAATGCTCACCGGCATGGTCGCGTTCGCTCGTGGCGCCGTCCTCCTCGCCGAGGAAGACGCCCGTTCAGCGTTTCTTCCGCTTCGTCGCGCCCTGGACGTTTGGCAACAGCTCGAGGCACCGTACGAGGTGGCGCGAACGCGGGAGCTCGTCGGGCTCGCGTGCCGAGCTCTGGGTGACGACGACGCGGCAATGCTCGAGCTGGAGTCGGCGCGAGCTGCCTTCGAGCAGTTGAGGGCTCAGCCTGATGTCGAGCGGGTCTCTGGTCACCTCGGGCGCGAGCGCCACTCGTCGCACGGTCTGACCCCTCGCGAGCTCGACGTGCTTCGTCTCGTGGCGTCGGGGATATCCAACAAGCAGATCGCAGCAGAGCTCGTCATCAGCGAGCATACGGTCGCCCGGCACGTGCAGAACATCTTCGCCAAGCTCGACGTGTCGTCCCGCACGGCCGCCGCTTCGTTCGCGTTCGAGCACCAGCTCGTCTGACTCCGGCAAGGACTGGTCAGGAATGACCAGACAGCCCAGTGTGCAGTTGGTGGCTTCCGGCGATGAGCTCGGTGCGGTGACGGCGTACCGTCGTCGTGTCGAGCGTGAAAGGAGAAGGAGATGACGACGGACGAACGTGTCGAGACGGTGATCATCGGCGGCGGTCAGGCGGGCCTTGCAGTGGGATACCACCTCACATCGCAGAAGCGCCCGTTCGTGATCCTCGACGCGAACGAGCGCGTGGGCGATTCGTGGCGCAAGCGCTGGCCCTCGCTTCGGCTGTACTCACCGGCGCGCGTTGACGGGCTTCCGGGCATGGCGTTCCCGGCCCCGCCATACTCGTATCCGACTGGCCCCGACATGGCGGACTACCTGGACGCCTATGCGAAACGCTTCGAGCTACCCGTCCGTACCGGGATCAAGGTCGATGCCCTCGAGAAGGACGAAAGCGGCTACGTCGTAATCGCCGGCGAGCGTCGCCTCAAGGCGGATAACGTCGTCGTCGCGACCGGGGTCTTCCAGCACGAGCGCCCGATCGTTCCGGAGTTCGCAACCGAGCTCGACTCGGCCGTTCGCCAGCTCCACTCCGCCGACTACCGCGGGCCGGAGCAGCTGCAGCCGGGGCCGGCACTGGTTGTCGGTGCGGCGCACTCGGGAGGCGACATCGCCTATGAGGTCGCGCGCGCGGGCCACAGCACGATCCTCTCGGGACGGGATACGGGACAGATTCCGTTTGACATCGAGAGCCCGCTGGCGCGGGTCGTGTTCCCGCTGCTCAAACTCGTCGCAACGCGAGTCCTGACCATGTCGACACCGATCGGCCGCAAGGTGAAAGGTGAGATCCGCTGGCACGGAGGACCGCTCCTTCGGGTGAAGCGCGCCGATCTCGAAGCTGCCGGCGTGGAGCGCGTCCTCGATCGAACGGTCGGCGTCGAGAACGGAATGCCTGCGTTGGCAGACGGTCGCGTCGTCGAGGTCGCGAACGTCATCTGGTGCACGGGTTTCCGCAACGACTGGAGCTGGATCCGGTTTCCGGTGCCGCGAGAGGACGACGGGTACCCCGACCAAAGGAGAGGAGCCGTTGCTTCGGTGCCGGGGCTGTACTTCGTGGGTATGCCTTTCCTGCACTCGTTCAGCTCGATGCTCGTCCTCGGCGCGGGCCGCGACGGCAAGCGCGTCGCGAAGCACATCGCCGCCCGGACGCCGAGCAAGCGTGCAGAGCTAGCGGTGCAGCTCGCCGAGGCGACGAGGTGAAAGCATTGCCGCGCCAGCAGGGAGGCGAGCACGCCGAGGATCAGCGCACTCGGTTCGGCGAGCTCGGGCTCAGACGAAGCTCTCTCGTGTGGAACGGAATGGTCGGAAGCATCCGAGCTCGCGGAGCGGTGGGGGTACCGTGCGCCGATGCGCCATCGCAGATCCGCCGGGGGCAGACAGAAGCGGCCGAGTCGTTCTGAACGCGCTCGCCGGCGTCCGGCGCAGACGGTGCGGGCGGCCGAGCGGCTTGTCACCGTATCGCTCCCGTCGCGGCGCACGCAGCCGGAGCGCGTCGTCGCACACCTCGGGCCGACGAACTCCGGCAAGACCTACGCTGCTTTGAAGGAGCTGGCCGAGAAGCGTGCCGGCGTCTATGCGGGGCCGCTTCGCATGCTCGCCCAGGAGGCGCACCGCCGACTAGGCGAGTGGATCGGTGCGGAGCACGTCGGCCTCGTCACGGGCGAGGAGCGCGTGAACGAGCGTGCCACCGTGGTCTGCTCGACCGTCGAGATGGCGCCGCAGTCCGGTGAGCTGCTCGTTCTCGACGAGGTGCAGTGGGCGGACGACGCCGAGCGCGGCTCGGCGTGGACGCGGCTCCTGCTGGCCGGGGAGTACCGCGAGATCCTTCTCCTCGGTGCGCTCGACGCGCTTCCGCTCGTCGAGCG
>DATKBJ010000033.1:0-3798 GCA_035514135.1 Gaiellaceae bacterium
GCGATCGACCTCACCAGGGGTCGCCCGTACAGGACGTTCTTCCGGGTTGTTCCGAACGATGCTGTCCAGGGCCCGACGATCGTGAACTACGTCGCCGGAACGCTGCGGGCACGCAACGTGGTCGTGATCGACTCGCAGGACGACTACTCGGTCCCCCTGGCGCGGGCGATCCAGAGAGCTCTCGCTGCTCGGAACGTCAGGGTCTCGCGCGAGTCCGTGGCCGCGGACGACACCGACTTCTCGTCCATCGTCGCGAACGTGGGCTCGAACGTGGACGTCGTCGTCTTCGCGACGCAGGTCGCGACGGCGGCCAACACGCTCTCGAACCAGCTTCGCGAGCAGGGCAAGCGGGCGGTGGTGTTCGGGACGGACGGCGCCTACTCGCCGTCGCAGTTCAAGCCGCGGAGCGGGTACGTGTCCGTGTTCGCTCCCGACCTGCACTTCGACCGCAGGGCGAGGGTACTCGTCCGAGCGTACAACCGGTTCTCGAACAACCGGGAGTTCGGGGCGTTCGGGCCGGCCACGTACATGGCCGGGTGGGTGGCCATGAACGCGATCCGGAACGCGTGCAACGACGGCAGGGCGACCCGCGCCGAGGCCGTCAGGTTCGCCAGGCGGACGAACGTGCCCTCGATCATCGGCACGAACATCCGCTTCGACGCCAAGGGCGACCTCAGGGGAGGCGGCTCCTTCGTGATCTACAGGATCACGAACGGGAACTACAGCCCCGTCGGCTAGGCGACTCAGCGTCGCATGAACAAGCGAGCGGCCCACCGAAGCGGTGGGCCGCTCGCGATTCGCAACCAGACTGTGAGATAAACGGGCCGTGGACTGGGACAAAGTCGTCCAGCTCACCGTCAACGGTCTCACCGGCGGCGCGGTGTACGCGCTGGTCGCGCTCGGGTTCTCGATGGTCTACGGGATCCTGAAGCTCCTGAACCTCGCTCACGGCGACATCGTCATGGTCGGCGCGTTCATCGGCTGGGGAGTACTGGGCCTGCTCGGCGGCTCACAGGACCCGACGGTGGCCGTCTGGCTCCTGATCCTGCTCATGATCTTCGCCGCGATGGCCGGGTGCGGCCTCCTCGGCGTTGCGATCGAGCGCTTCGCGTACCGGCCCCTGCGCAGGGCACCTCGAATCGCTCCGCTCATCAGCGCGCTCGGCGTCTCCTTCTTCATCCAGAACACGGTGCTCCTGCTCTGGGGGGCCGACTTCCGGAGCTACGACTCGATCGACCTCCTCGACGTCGAGGTGGGCATCCACTGGGGCCCCCTCAACGTCTGGGCGATCCGGCTCGTCGTCATGGGGTCGGCGGTGGTGATGATGGTCGCGCTCTGGGTGCTCGTCGTCCGCACGAAGCTCGGGAAGGCGATGCGCGCGACCGCGTTCGACCGCGAGGCCGCGGCCATGATGGGGATCGACGTCGATCGCGTCATCGTGAAGACGTTCTTCATCGGGTCGGCGCTGGCCGGCGCCGCCGGCGTCCTCATCGGGCTCGTCTTCTTCTCCTTCAACTACTTCACGGGGTTCGCGTACGGGCTCAAGGGGTTCACGGCCGCGGTGGTGGGCGGGATCGGCTCGATCCCAGGGGCAATGTTCGGCGGCGTCTTCATCGGCCTCGCCGAGGCGTTCTCGGTCGGCTACATCGAGGATTTCACCCGCGGACGCCTCGGAAGCGCGTTCAGCGACCTCGTCGTCTTCACGATCCTCGTCCTCTTCATGCTCTTCCGGCCGCAGGGGATCTTCGGCAAGCCGGACGTGAAGAAAGTGTGAGCTGATGCCCGAGCCCATGCACAGCCCGGGGATCGGCGTCGACGAGTGGGTCGCGACGGCCGAGGAACAGCGAGCGCGGCGCTCGCCCGTCGAGCGCGCCCAAGACGCGTACGACGCCGTGCCCGCCGTCTTCAAGCTCGTCGCCATCGCGCTCCCGTTCGCGGCCTACTTCTTCGTGGTCGAGTCCGACTACCACCTGCAGGTCGGGCTCGACATGCTCGTGTTCGTCCTGCTCGCGCTCGGGCTCAACGTCGCCGTCGGCTGGGTGGGGCTGCTCGATCTCGGCTACGTGGCGTTCTTCGGCGTCGGCGCCTACCTGTACGCCGCCGTCGCCAGCGAGTACGCCGGCCGCTACTGGGAGGCGCAGTACGCGATCCCGGCCATCGCGCTCACGACCGCTGTCGCGGGCCTCTTCCTGGGCCTGCCCTCGCGGCGCGTCTCGGGCGACTACCTCGCCATCGTGACGCTGTTCTTCCTCCAGATCTGGCTCGTCGTGACGCTCAACGCCTCGTTCACGCGCGGCCCCAACGGGATCTCGGACATCCTCCCGCTCCGGTTCTTCGGGCGCCAGGTGACGACGCTCGAGGCCTACTTCTGGGTCGCATTCGTCGCCGTCGTCCTCGTCATCTCGTTCCTCTATCTCCTGAACCGGTCCCGGACCGGACGCGCCTGGCGGGCGCTGCGCGAGGACGAGCTCGCCGCCGAGCTCATGACGATGCCCGTCGGCCGGCTCAAGCTGATGGCCTTCGCGACGGGCGCGGGCATCGCAGGCGTCGCCGGCGCCATCTTCGCGCCGATCCAGGGAGCCGTCTTCCCGGCGAACTTCGACATCATCCTGCTGATCACCGTCTACGCGATGGTCGTGCTCGGCGGGCCGGGGAGCCTGCTCGGCGTGACCGTCGGAGCGGTTCTCATCTACGCGTCGCTCGAGGCGCTGACGAGCCCCGAGAACGCGAGCACGCTCTTCTACGCGGTCGTCGTCGCCGGCCTCCTGCTCATGCTGCGGCCGTGGTGGAGGACGCCGGCGATCATCGCGGCGACGATCGCCTTCGGGTTCGTCGTGCACGAGGCGGCGGAGCGCTGGAAGTCGTCGTACGTCGGGGCGACGCCCGTCGGACGGGCGCGGGTGGACGAGCTCGTGGACGGGTGGGTGCTCCTGCCCACTGGCATCATCACCGAGGACGGCCTGCCGGCCGGCGCCACCGCGCGCCTGGCCTACCTGGGCCTCGTCGCCGCGATCCTCGCGCTGACGCTCGTCCGCAGCACGCTGTGGCGCTCCGTCGGTCTCGTGCCAGTCCTCTACCTCGCGGCCTGCGTCTGGCAGAACGTGCTCCTCGCCCAGCCCGCGGTCGCCCGCTTCATCCTCATCGGTGCGCTGCTCGTCGCGCTCATGGCGGTCCGGCCACAGGGGATCTTCGGCACCCAGCGCGTAGAGATCGTGTGATGTCGGAGCCTGCACGCGCTCCGCTGCTCGAGGTCCGGGGGGTCTCGCTCTCGTTCGGCGGCCTGCGCGTGCTCGACGACCTCGATCTCGTCGTCGGCCAGGGGGAAATCGTGAGCGTCATCGGGCCGAACGGGGCGGGGAAGACGACGCTCTTCAACGTCGTCACCGGCGTTTACTCGCCCGACGAGGGCGAGATCGTCTTCGAGGGCGAGTCGATCGTCGGCCTCGACCCGCATCGCATCGCTCGGCGTGGGATCGCGCGCACGTTCCAGACGCTCCGGCTCTTCCTGAACATGACCGTGAAGGAGAACGTGATGGCCGCCGCCTACGGCCATACGAAGGCTGGCGTCGTACGCTCGGTCCTCCGTACGCCGGGCATGCGCCGCGAGGAGCGCGAGATCGAGCGGCTGGCGGAGGAGCGCCTCGCCTTCTTCGGCGCCCGCCTCGTCGGCTACCGCTGGAAGCAGCCCGCATACAGCCTCTCGTACGCGAACCGGCGCCGGCTCGAGATCGCGCGCGCGACCGCCGCACGACCACGGCTGCTGCTGCTCGACGAGCCCGCCGCAGGCATGAACCCCGT
>DATKBJ010000034.1:0-7813 GCA_035514135.1 Gaiellaceae bacterium
CGGGCTCTTCGCGGCGACGATGCTCGGGCTGGCGCTCGCGTGTGGCGGCGCGTCGGCGCTCAACCACCTCCTCGACCGCGACATCGACGCGCTCATGGGGTCGCGCACGGAGAAGCGACCGGTGGCTACGGGCCGGGTCACGCCGGTGCAGGCGCTCGAGTTCGGGATCTTCCTCTCGGCGATCTCGTTCGCGCTCCTCGCGTCCGCCGTGAACGTCCTGACCGCCGTGCTCGCGCTGGTCGGCAACCTCTTCTACGTCCTCGTCTACACGCGCTGGCTGAAGCGCTCGACGCCGCAGAACATCGTGATCGGCGGTGCAGCCGGGGCGGTACCGCCGCTCGTGGGCTACGCCGCCGCGACCGGGTCGCTCGCGCTTCCCGCGCTCTGGCTCTTCCTCATCGTCTTCCTCTGGACGCCTCCGCACTTCTGGGCGCTCGCCCTGATGATCAAGAACGCGTACGCAGCCGCAGGCGTGCCGATGCTGCCCGTCGTGCGCGGCGACCGCGAGACCGCGCGCCAGATCGTCCTGTACTCGCTCGTGATGGTCGCGTTCACCGTCGTCGTCGGGCTCTGGCTCGGGCCGCTCTACACCGTCGCCGCGGCCGTGCTGGGTGCCGTGTTCATCACGCTCGCGGTTCTTCTGCGCCGCGACCTCTCACGCGCCCGCGCGCAGCTCCTCTTCCATTACTCGCTCCTCTACCTCGCGCTGCTCTTCACGGCTGCGGCGCTCGATCCGGTGCTCGTCTGATGGATTCCGAGCTCGCACGCCGCAACCTCCGCTTCGGCTGGGCGCTGTTCCTCCTCTTCTGGCTGCTCTTCGCGGGAACCGTGCTCGTCGCCGTGCTCTATCTCCAGCTCGATTGAGCCGAGCGGTCTGGCTTAAGCCAGACCCCGGACGTGCCGACATGAGAGGGCGATGCGCAAAGCTCGCTTCGGCCTTCTCGTCATCGCCCTCTTCGGCGTCCTCGTCGCGGCCTCGGCGTCGGCAGCGCCTCCCGGCGCGCCCAAGGGGCTGCGCGGGTTCGAGCTGCGCCCGAACGAGGCGACGACGCACACGTTCCCGCGCACGCCGGCGTTCGCGTGGAACCCGGTCCGCGGTGCGTCCTGCTACGAGTTCGAGCTGGCGACGAGCCGGACGTTCGACGGGAGCTCCGTCTTCTGGTCGAACGTCTCCTACGGCGCCGGATCCGGGAAGTCGTGCAGGGCAGTGACGATCACGGCGCCCGCGTCAGACGCGCAGGCCGACGCCGACGAGGGCGCGGCCGGCGAGATCAAGACGCGCATCGCACCCATCCGGATCCCTGCCGTGTCCGTGAACCTCGTGCTTCCCTGGTTCACCGGCAAGCCGTACGCCCTCTACGCGCGCGTTCGCGCTGTCACGACCCGCGGCGCGACGACGTGGAGCAAGCCGTTCGGCTTCAACGTGCGCTGGGAGTCGACACCGGTTCCGCAAGCCACCAGGCCGGGTCTCGTCCGCTGGGCGCCCGTCGAGGGCGCGACCGCATACGACGTCTGGTACCCCGACATTCGCAAGGTCATCAGGACGCACACGAACACCGCGGACATGCGCGAGCTGTACTCCTTCCACCTCGAGGACAGCTGGTGGCAGGTCGTTCGCTGGCGCGTCCGCCCGGTGCGACAGGTCGTCGGAGCCCTCCCCAACGGCCTGCCAGCGGTCTCCTACGGGCCATGGAGCCCGACGTACGCCACGGCGAATCCGGCGTGGGCGACGGGCAAGCTCGACGTGCGCGCAGCCATCTCGGACGTCGTCAGCTCGGGCTCGAAGGCGGCCCGTCACCAGCTCATGCCCGCCATGACCTTCGGCGGCGACACCGGCCTCGACGGACGCGAGTACCGCCTCTTCCGCGCATACGCGTTCACCGATCGCGACTGCGTAAACGCCGTGTTCCGTGGATCCGTGGTCGGGGGCCCGGCCTTCGCACCGCGCGTCTCCGGTCCGCTCAAGCTCCCGAGCAGCCAGGAAGAGCTCGACGTCGCGCTCGCCGGCGCTCTCCCGAGCGCGAAGTCCGAGAGCGCGAAGACGTACATGGCCGACGGCACTCCTGTCACCGCGAGCGAGACCTTCGGAGCGGACGATCGCGTGAAGGTCGACCTGCCCGACGTGGACTCGTCGTCGACGCGGTACTACTGGACCGTCGTCCCGGTCGGGATCGTCGTCAGCGAGGACGGGAGCTTCGCGTACTACGACGCGGAGTCCCCGCAGGACGCATGTGAGGCGGGCAGGATCGCAAGCTTCGGCAAGGTCTCACGCCCGGCGATCACGAGCGCTGGCACTCCGTACGTCTCCGGGCTCTCGCCGAAGGGCCGTCTGCTGGCGCAGGCTGGAGCCCGCCCGGTCGTCTACTCGACTCCGCTCGTCGCGTGGAGGCCCGTCGTCGGCGCCACCGCCTACGAGGTGCAGTGGTCGCGCACGAAGTACCCGTGGCGCGCCCGCGGCTCGGCGGTGACCTACGCGACGTCGTCGGTGCTGCAGCTCGGCGCAGGTGTCTGGTACTACCGCGTGCGCGGGTTGAACTCCGCGCAGATCGGGACGCCGGCGATGACCTGGTCGGCGCCTGTCGCCGTGAAGGTCGTGCGACCCACGTTCCGAATCAGCGGCGGCTAGAGCCGCGCTAAGGTCGGCGGCGTGAGCCCCGACCTAGAGCTGGCCCTTCGACTCGCCGATGCGGCCGACGCGTTGTCGCTGCCGCGCTTCCGCTCGGGCCTCGCGGTCGAAACGAAAGCCGACCTCACTCCCGTAACGGAAGCGGATCGCGCAGTCGAAGCCGAGTTGAGGCGCTTCCTCGCAGCCGAGCGGCCACGCGACGCGATTCTCGGCGAGGAGGAAGGCGCAGCGGGAGCCGGCGCACGCCGCTGGCTCGTGGACCCGATCGACGGAACTCGCAACTACTCGCGGGGCATTCCGGTCTGGGCGACCCTGATCGCGCTGGAGGTCGACGGGCTCGTGCAGCTCGGGGTCGTGTCGGCTCCGGCGCTCGCACACCGCTGGTGGGCCGAGCGTGGAGCCGGAGCGTTCGCGAACGGCGAGCGGATCCACGTTTCGACGATCACGACCATCGAGGAGGCCGTCCTCTCCCTTGCCATCGAGAACGACGTGCCCGCGGTCGCGCGAAGAGCCTGGCACGCGCGCGGCTTCGGAGACTTCTGGCAGTACATGCTGATCGCCGAGGGCGGCGTCGACGGCGCCGTCGACGCGGTCGGCGTGAGCGAGTGGGATCTCGCCGCGATGCAGGTGATCGTGGAGGAGGCAGGAGGCCGATTCTCGGACCTTGCCGGGGAGCCGCGGATCGACAGCGGGAGCGCCGTCGCCTCGAACGGGCTCATCCACGACGCGCTCCTCGAGAGCCTCTCCCCTCGCGCGGTCCCGCCGCGATGAAGACGACGTCCGCACCCGACCGGCTCCGCGCGCTCGTCGACGCGGGAATCGCGCTCAGCTCGGAGCTCTCGCTCGACGCGCTCCTGCAGAGGATCGTCGAGACGGCCGCGGGGCTAACCGAGGCGAGATACGCGGCGCTCGGCGTGATCGACCGCTCCGGAACCGGGCTCGAACGGTTCCTCACGACGGGCATCGAGACCGAAGCTAGTGACGCGATCGGAGCGCTTCCGCAGGGACGCGGCATCCTCGGAGTGATCATCCGCGAGTCCAAGCCCCTCCGCCTCCACTCGATCGCCGGCGACCCTCGTTCGGTGGGCTTCCCCGCCAACCACCCACCGATGACGACCTTCCTCGGTGTCCCGATCGTTCTCCGCGGCGTCGCGTACGGCAACCTCTACCTGACCGACAAGGACGGTTCGCCCTTCACCGACGAGGACGAGGAGCTGACGACGCTCCTCGCCGCACAGGCGGCCGTGGCGATCGAGAACGCCCGCCTCTACGAGTCGTCGTCGCAGTGGATGCGACAGCTCGAGTCGCTGAACGAGATCGCCGGCGCGCTCGGTTCCGAGATCGAGCTCGACACACTGCTCGACGTCGTGGCGAGAAACCTGCGCAGCCTCGTCGCGGCGAAGCTCGTGCTCATCGCGCTCCCCGAGGAGGAGGACACGCTTCGCATCGCGGCGGCCGATGGAGACGACGCCGGTCCGGCACGAGGAGCGCGCCTCAGCCTGAACGCCTCCAAAGCAGGTCGCGTCTTCGAGCGCGCCCGGAGCGAGCGCGTCGACGCCGTCACCGAGGACCCGGAGGTGGATCGAGAGTTCACCGGACGGCTCGGCGTGACTTCGGCGCTCTACGCGCCACTCGTGGCGAACGGGAAGCCGATCGGAGTCGTGGTTGCACACGACAAGCTCGGCGAGGAGCCGCACTTCAGCGAAGCGGACCTCCGTCTCGCCGAGATGCTCGCGGCACGTGCGGCCATCGCCGTGGAGCTGTCCGGCCGGGTGAGCAGGGACATCGTGCGTCGGGTGGTCGAAGCGCAGGAGCAGGAGCGCACCAGGGTCGCCCGCGAGCTGCACGACGAGACCGGTCAGGCGCTCACCTCCATTCTGCTCGGCCTCAAAGCGCTCGACGACACGCTCGAAAGCGGCGAGAGCCGTTCGGCGATGGCGCACCTCCGGACGCTCGTCGTCTCGACCCTGCAGGACGTTCGCGCGCTCGCGGTCGAGCTGCGACCCTCGGCGCTCGACGACTTCGGTCTCGTCGCGGCGGTCGAGCGGCTCGTCGCGACATTTCGCGACCATTCGACCCTCCACATCGACCTCGAGGCTCGGCTCGGTGAGGACCGGCTCCCGTCCGAGGTCGAAACGACGCTCTACCGCTTCGTTCAGGAGGCGCTCTCGAACATCGGACGGCATGCCGACGCACGCCGGGCCAGCATTCTCCTCATCCGCGGTGACGGCTCGGTCACGGCAGTCGTCGAGGACGACGGTCGAGGCTTTCTCCCGAACAATCCGCGCTCCACCGGACTCGGGCTCGTCGGCATGCGCGAGCGCGCGGGTCTCGTCGGTGGACGGATTGCGATCGAGTCCACGCCGGGGGCGGGCACGACGCTCGTCGTCGAGATACCGCTCCGATGACGATTCGAGTCCTCCTCGTCGACGACCACGCGATTCTGCGCGCGGGCTTGCGTCGCGTGCTCGAGGCCGAGGAGGACATCGAGGTCGTCGGGGAGGCGGAGAACGCCGAGCGCGCCGTGTTCGAAGGAATTGCGAGCGCACCCGACGTCGTCGTGATGGACGTCGTCATGCCCGGCAAGTCGGGCATCGAGGCCATCCCGGGAGTGCTCCGAGCGGTACCGTCCGCCAAGGTGCTCGTGCTCTCGATGCAGGACGATCCGCGTTACGTTCGCGAGGCGTTCGAAGCCGGAGCAGGCGGCTACGTCCTCAAGGAGGCCGCAGACACGGACGTCGTCGACGCCGTACGAACGGTTGCCGGCGGCGACAAGTACCTGCACGCGGCACTCGGCGCGCGACTGCTGACAGCCGAGATCGAGGAGAGCAGGAACGCAGAGACCGATCCCCTCACGGAACGCGAGCACGAGGTGCTCCGGCTCCTCGCGCTCGGCCACACCAACCAGGAGATCGCGCGCACGCTCTACATCTCCGTGCGCACGGCCGAGACGCACCGTGCACACATCATGCAGAAGCTTCGCCTGTCGACCCGGGCCGAGCTCGTGCGCTATGCGCTCGATCGAGGGCTTCTCGGCGAGTGAGGGATCTAGCGGACGACGAGCACGTCGCAGCGCGCCTCACCGACCACACGTGAGCTGACCGAGCCGAGGCGGCTCCGATCGGGCACGCGCCGGCGTCCGACGACGACGAGATCGACGTCGGTGAGGTGAGCGACCTCGAGGATCTCCCGGGCCGCCTCACCGGGCAGCTCGAGGTAGCGAGCCGCGATCTGGCGCCGGTGGAGTCGCTCGCGCGCGAGGTCGATGACGTTCGTCGCCTCCTCACCATCTCGAACGTGGACGACCGCGACGCTCGAACCGTAACCGGCGAGCTCCGCCGCGACGTCGAGCGCACGCTGCGACGCGTCCGACCCGTCGACGCCGACGAGAATCCGTCGCGGGCGGCCAGACATCACGCGCCCGTCGTCGCGCGGACTCGGAGAGAGCGGCGGCCGGGCCGCCGCTCTCTCCTGCTCCGGGAGGTCGGAGCTTCCTGCGTTCGCGACCTCGCGCGCGCCGGCATCAGCCTGCAGCCGGCGTCGTGGTCGCGAACTCTCTGGCCGTCGCCGAGCGCTCCCGCCCGAAGAGGGCGAAGGCGACGATGACGAGCCCGACTCCGGTGAGGAGCAGCGCCACTCCCACGACGATGCCGAAGATCGCGAGCTGCTCGGCCATGTAGCTCGTGTTCAGCGCAGTCGTCAGGGCGACCGCGGTGATCCAGGACTGACGCGCGCCGTTCGAGATCGGCTGTCCGCCCTCGTCCTTCAGCGCGGCTTCCTCGTCGCTCGTACCTGCAGGATCGTCGGGTGCCGAAGCGGACTGGAAGCGGCCCATCTCCGCGTAGGACAGACCGCCGGTGCGCTCGAGCTGGTGCGTGCGCATGACCTGGGCGAATGCACGCGCTTGGTCGCCCGTCTTGACCTGCTCGCCGTACCACTGAGACGCGTAGCGATCGGTCGCTGGATCCCGATCCTCCTGCGTGCTGAAGAAGATCTGCTCGTCGGCGACGCTGTCTCGCACCGTCGTGAATCCGTTGACCCCCATGAAGATCGCGACGACGCCGAACAGCACGAGCACGCCGCCGGCTGCAAACCCTCCGTACTCCCACAACCTTCTGCTCCTCATCGTGTACCTCCCGGTCACATCTGGATGACACGCTCAGCTTCGCGCGGCGGCGCGGCACCGTCATCGGGATTCATGCCTCGTCTCCGTCCGTAGAAACCCGCACGCCCGATGGGCAGTTGTGACGGACGCCCGTCGGCAGCGCTCCCTCTACGTTGGGCGGAAGCCCGGAGCCGCGAGCCATAGAGGAGCGAGATGTCCAGTCACACCGCACACGCACGCCGTCAGTCGTCCCCGCGTCGCGACCGACCGAAAGAGCCCGGTGCAGGGCTGAAGCTGCTGGCGCTCTTTCTCGGCCTCGCTGTGGGAGTGCTCGCCATCGGCGTGATAGCGCTGGCGAAGGTGGCCGACGACGCGCGCGACGAGGTCTCGGCGGCGTCGGAGAGCATCGATCACTCGACCGCGGACGGCGCCGTGAGCCTTCCGCTCCAGAGCTTCGCCGGCAAGACGGGCGCCGACGCAGAGGAGCTCGCGCTGGCGCATCCGGCGACGAGCGCTGAGCTACCCCCGATTGCGAACGGCGACCTCGTGAAGATCCACATGACCCTGAAGGACATGGTCGTCGAGATCGCGCCGGGCGTGAAGTACAACACGTGGGCGTTCGACGGCCACGGAGCGCCAGGGCCGATCATCCACGTGCGTGAGGGCCAGATGGTCGAGATGACCATGACGAACGGCGGTGCCATCCCGCACTCGATCGACTTCCACGCCGCTCGCATCGCGCCGGACGTCGCCTTCCGCGATGCCGCCCCCGGCGAGTCGTTCACGTTCCGGTTCCGGGCTGGCGATCCGGGCGTCTACATGTACCACTGCGGCACGAAGCCGGTACTCGCGCACATCGCCAACGGCATGTACGGCGCGATCGTCGTCGCGCCGAAGGAGGGTCTGCCCGCGGTGGACAACGAGTACGTGCTCGTCGGAAGCGAGTGGTACCTGAACGGAGACGGAGTCGACGAGCCGGCGTCGCTCGACATGACCAAGGCACGCACGCGGATGGCCGACTGGGTGACCTTCAACGGCTACGCGAACCAGTACGTCACGCACCCTCTCACTGCCGACCCGGG
>DATKBJ010000035.1:0-13770 GCA_035514135.1 Gaiellaceae bacterium
AGCAGCGTGTCGTAGAGCTGGATGAGCTCGGCGTCGAGCGACGGGTCGTCGCTCCCGATCGCCTCCACAGACGCCTGCCAGTGCTCGCGATGGCGACCTTTGCCCGGCGCGCCGTAGCGGTACATCGACGCGATGGTGAACAGCTTCGCCGGCTGGGGCTCGCGGTGGAGCCCGTGCTCGACGTACGCGCGACATATCGGTGCAGTGGCTTCCGGGCGAAGCGTCAGCGAGCGATCGGACCGGTCCGAGAAGGTGTACATCTCCTTCTGCACGACATCCGAGCCGACCCCGGACGTTCGCTCGAAGAGGGCCGTGTCCTCGAACACGGGGGTCTGAATCGGCCGATAGCCGTAGAGCGCGCACAGCCCCTCGATCTCCGACGTGACACGCCGCCAGAGCGGCTGCTCGAAAGGCATGACGTCGTGTGTGCCGCGCGGTCGCTCGATGCGTGGCGCGCTCACGTGGCCGGCTCCGCTCGGAGCTCGGCGAGGAACGGGTTTCGTGCGAGCTCGTCGCCGAGCGTCGTGATCGGCCCATGCCCGGGATAGACGACGGTGCCGGCCGGGAGCGTCTCGACGAGCATCCGGATCGATCCCAGGAGCGTGTCCCAGTCGGCGCCAGGGAGATCCGTCCGCCCGACCGAGCCGGCGAACAGGACGTCGCCGGAGAACAAGCAGCCGTCGGCGTAGTACGCGATGTGCGCGGGCGAGTGCCCGGGTACCGCGAGCACGGCATAGGCGACTCCGGCGACCTCCACTGTCTCGCCACCTTGGAGGAGGACCTCCGGCGTATGCGCGCGCAGCGTGACTCCGGCCGGCGTGTACCTCCCCTCGGGAGCCTCCAGGAGCATGCGCTCGCCTTCGGGCATGTACACCGGGGCCTCGGTCCCTTCGGCGAGGTCGGCGACGCCGAGGATGTGGTCGAAGTGGCCGTGCGTCACGAGGATCCCGGTACAGCGTGCGCCGAACCTCGCGAGCGTCAGACGCAGCTCGGTCGCGTCCCCGCTCGGATCCACGACCGCCGCCTCGGACGCGCCGGCGTCGGAGCGCACGATGTAGCAGTTCGTTCCGAGCGGACCGAGCGAGAGCTGATCGACGCGCAGCGCCATCGATCCGTCCGTCAGCTTCCGCGCCGTGACTGACGTCGCAGGAAGGAGCGATAGAAGAGCCGGTCGATGAAGTAGCTGAACGGGACGAAGATCCCGACGATGAGGAGCGTCTGGGTGACCTTCGTCGCGAGCGGTAGGTCGGGCGAGAGCAGGAAGACCGTCGCGAACATGATCGGAGCGAAGATCAGGCCGCGCTTGAAGGTTCTCTGCCACGACGGCGCCTGCGCCTCACGCTGCAGGCGTCCCCCGCCGCGTGTGGTCTTCTCGCTCTCGGTGGGCGTCCCGTCGGGCTCGACCTCGTTGCCCTCGTCGTCGACCCACACGTAGTCGTGGCGTTGCCCCTTCGCGCGCCGGCGTCGCTGCTTCTTCGTGGCCATCGCGCGATTATGCCCAGCTCTTCCAGGCGATCTCGCCGCCTGCCACCACCGTGTGTACGACCCGCCCGCCGAGGTGGTACGCGACGTGGCGCCAGTCCTCCGCCGCCACCAGGACGACGTCGGCGTCGTACCCGGGAGCGAGTCGTCCCTTGCGAGCTGCGCAGTCGAGGACGTGTGCGGCGTTCACCGTACACGCTGCGAGGGCTTCCTCCGGCGCCATCTTCATCTGCGTCGCCGCCAGCGAGCAGACGAGCGGCAGGCTCTCGCAGAACGCGCTGCCGGGATTGAAGTCCGTCGCGAGCGCGACCGCGGCACCCGCGTCGACGAGCGCGCGGCCCGGCGGCATCGGCCGGCCGAGGAAGAGCGCGCTCGCAGGCAGCAGAACACCGACGACGTCACTCGCGGCGAGCGCGGCGATTCCATCTGCTCCGGTCGCCTCGAGATGGTCGACCGACCGCGCTCCGAGCTCGATCGCGAGCGGCACCGCGCCTGCTTCGGTGAACTGGTCGCCGTGCAGGCGGAGGGCAAGTCCCGCGTCGCGACAGGCGGTGAGGTACCGCCTCGCCTGTCCCACGTCGAACGCGCCGCGCTCGAGGAAGACGTCCGCCGCTTCTGCGATGCGCGCGGCCTCTGGGAGAACGTCGCGCAGCAAGAAGTCGAGATATGCGTCGGCGTGGGCGAACTCGGGCGGCAGCGTGTGCGCGCCGAGCCACGTGGCGATGCCGCCCGCAGCGCGCACGACTCCGAGCTGCGCGAGCTCGGTCTCCCGATCCAGGCCGTAACCCGACTTCGCCTCGAAGGTCGTCGTGCCGGCGGCGCGCATCCAGCCGACGTGCTCGGCGAGCGCTGCGGCCAGCCCCTCGGCACCGGCTGCCCGCGTCGCTCGGACGGTCGAGAGGATCCCACCCCCGCGGGCGTGCAGCTCCTCGTACGTGGCGCCGCCGGCACGCAACGAGAACTCCTCCACGCGGTCGCCCGCGAAGCAGGCGTGCGTGTGGCAGTCGACCAGCCCAGGGATCGCCGACAGCCCGCGGCCGTCGATCTCCTCGATCTCACCGTCGATCGAGCCGAGATCGCGCATCCGCCCGGTCGCCTCGATGCGGCCGGCGTCACAAAGCACGTATGCGTCGGGGGTGAGCTCGACGTCACGCAGCGCTGCTCCCCGCAGCGGAGCATCCCGCCCCGCAGGCGTCGCGATCTGCGCGAGATCGCGAACGAGCAGTCGCCGCGCCGTCACGCGACCGGAATCGACGGCAGGTCGACCGCGTGCTCGCGAGCGGCCATGAGAGCCTCGTCGTAGCCCGCGTCGGCGTGCCGGACGACTCCCATGCCGGGATCCGTGGTGAGCACTCGCTCGAGCCGTTCGGCGGCCTCGGAGGTCCCGTCCGCGAGGACGACCATGCCCGCGTGGATCGAGTTGCCGATTCCCACGCCGCCGCCATGGTGGACGCTCACCCAGGTCGCGCCCGCTGCGACGTTCACCAGCGCGTTCAGGATCGGCCAGTCGGCGATCGCGTCGGAACCGTCGCGCATCGCCTCGGTCTCGCGGTACGGCGACGCCACCGAGCCCGAGTCGAGGTGGTCGCGCCCGATGACGACCGGCGCCGACACCGCACCCGATCGGACGAGCTCGTTGATCGCGAGCCCTGCCTTCGCGCGATCCCCGTAGCCCAGCCAGCAGATCCGCGCCGGAAGCCCCTGGAACGCCACGCGGTCCGGCGCGAGCTCGAGCCACCGCTGCAGGAGCACATCGCCGGGGAACAGACCCACGAGCTCGTTGTCTATCGCCTCGATGTCCGCGGGCTCTCCCGAGAGCACCGCCCACCGAAAGGGCCCGACCCCGCGGCAGAACAGCGGCCTGATGTACGCCGGGACGAAGCCCGGATAGGCGAACGCGTCCTCGAATCCCGCGTCACGAGCCTCCCCTCGGAGATTGTTCCCGTAGTCGAAGACGTGACAGCCGGCCCGCAGGAACTCCGTCATCGCCCGGACGTGGGCGACGATGGACTCCCGCGCAAGGCGCAGATATCCGTCCGGGTCTCGCTCGCGCAACGCCGCCGCTTCCTCGAAAGGCACCTCGGCGGGGACGTATCCGGTAAGCGGGTCGTGGGCAGCGGTCTGGTCGGTCACGAAGTCGAAGTGCTCTCCGCGCGCCGCGAGCTCGGGGAAGACCGTGGCCGCGTTCGCGAGCACGCCGACGGACAGAGCACGGCTCTCCGCAGCGGCCGCGCGAACCCGTGCCACGCCGTCGTCGAGCGAGTCGGCGACCTCGTCGAGGTACCGCGTCTCGAGCCGTCGCTGGATCCTGCTCGCATCGACCTCTACGCACAGGATTGCGGCCCCTGCCATCGTCGCCGCGAGTGGCTGTGCGCCACCCATGCCCCCGAGGCCCGCGGTCAGGATCGTCCGCCCGGTGAGATCCGGCGAGCCGAAGTGCCTCTCCCCCGCCGCGGCGAACGTCTGGTAGGTGCCCTGGAGGATCCCCTGCGTGCCGATGTAGATCCAGCTTCCGGCCGTCATCTGGCCGAACATCGTCAGCCCCTCGGCCTCGAGGCGGCGGAACTCGTCCCATGTCGCCCAGCGCGGAACGAGCAGCGAGTTCGCGATGAGGACGCGAGGCGCCCACTCTCCCGTCCGAAACACGGCGACGGGCTTTCCGCTCTGGACGAGGAGCGTCTCGTCGTCGCGAAGCCGCAGGAGTGTCCGCACGATGTCCTTCAACGCCTCGTGGCTGCGCGCCGCGCGACCCGTTCCGCCGTAGACGACGAGACGCTCGGGATGCTCTGCGACGTCGGGGTCGAGGTTGTTCAGGAGCATGCGAAGGGGCGCCTCGGTCTGCCAGGAGAGCGCGTTCAGCGATGCACCGCGCGGTGCACGGATCGCGCTGAGATCGCCGCAAAGCGCTTCGACAAGAGTGGCGCTCATGCGAGTGCGCCGACCTCGGACTCGGCGGCGTCGACCACGACCCCCGCGCGAATCGCATCGGCGACGAGCCCGATCTCGGCACTGAGCGAACGATCCTCGACGAGGCGAGGTGACAGGGAACGCACGACGTCGTGCACCGCCCGCACACCGCCCCCCGGCTGCAGCGGGGCGAGGAACTCGATCGCCTGCGCACCCGCCAGCAACTCGATCGCGAGCGCGTGCTCGGCATTGTCGAGCACGCGGAGCGCCTTCAGGCCGGCTGCGTTGCCCATGGACACGTGGTCCTCCTGGCCCGCGCTCGTCGGAATCGAGTCCACGCTTGCGGGGTGCGCGAGCACCTTGTTCTCGGACACGAGCGCCGCCGCGACGTACTGCGGGATCATGAAGCCCGAGTTCAGGCCTCCCTCCTCGACGAGAAACGGTGGCAGTCCCTCCGACAGCGCCGGATTTACCAGCCGTTCGACACGGCGCTCCGAGATGCTGGCAAGCTCGGCGACGGCCATGGCAAGTGTGTCGAGCGCGAATGCGAGCGGCTGCCCGTGGAAGTTTCCGGCCGAGACGATCTCGCCCTCGTCGCGGAGGACGAGCGGGTTGTCCGTGGCTGCGTTGAGCTCCACCGTCACCGTCGCCTCGATGTAGTCGAGAAGGTCACGACAGGCGCCGTGCACCTGCGGCGCGCAGCGCAGCGAGTAGGCGTCCTGCACCCTGCCGCACCACCGGTGCGACTCGATGATCGCCGAGCCTTCGAGGAGCCGCCAGACATTCGCTGCGGACTCCTGCTGTCCCTTCAGCGGTCGAGCGCTGTGCACGGCCGGGAGAAAGCTGGTGCGCGAGCCTTGCAGAGCTTCGAGCGAGAGCGCGCACGCGAGATCCGCCGTCGCCGCCAGCCGGCGCGCGCGAACGACGCCGAGCACCGCCATCGCAGCCATGAACTGCGTCCCGTTGACGAGCGACAGGCCCTCCTTACTTGCGAGCCGGATCGGCTCCAGGCCGACGGCGCGGAGAGCCTCGGCGCCCGGGAGGAACGTTCCCCCGACAGTGGCCTGACCTTCCCCCACGAGCGGGAGCGCAAGGTGCGCGAGCGGCGCGAGGTCGCCACTCGCACCGACCGAGCCACGTGCCGGCACGTGCGGGATCAGCCCTCGGTTCAAGCACTCGAGAAGCAGCTCGACGGTCCCGACGTGCGCGCCCGAGAACCCTTTCGCCAGTGCGTTGGCGCGAAGGAGCATCGCCGCGCGGACTATCTCCTCCGGGTACGGCTCGCCGACACCGCACGCGTGGCTACGCAGAAGGCGAAGCTGGAGCTCCTCCGAGAGCTCTTCGGGAATGTGCGCAGAGACGAACCGTCCAAACCCCGTGTTGACGCCGTACGTGTGCTCTCCCTGCACTCCGTCCACTAGCTCGCGTGCTGCTCTCATGCGCTCGCGCGCGAAGTTCGAGAGCTCGGCCGTCGAGCCGTGGACGCCGACGTTCCACACCTCCGCGAGGGTGAGATCCTCCCCCGTGAGGACGACTGGGCCGGTCACTCTTCGAGTCTAGAACGGAGCACGTTCTCGAGCACCCGGGACTCGTCGACTCCGGGGAGGGCCACGCCCGCGGCTGCCGAAGCGCGGACGACGCGATCGGGTACCAGACCGACGAGCTCGCCGCCACGTACCTCGACCCCGCGCCTGGCGGCCTCCCGCCGCACGCGCTCGACGACCTCGTGCAGTGGCGCGTTGTCGATGTCGATGACGTTCATGCTCACCTGCACGCGCCCCGAGCCGGTGCGCTCCAGGCCGATGGCCTGGAGGCCACGCATCCCGCCACTCGACTCGCGCACCGACTCGGCGACCGCGCGGGCGACCGCGACGTCGTCGGTGTCGAGCTCGAGGTTGTACGCGATCAGCGGCGGTCGTGCACCGACGAGCACGACACCTGAGCGAGGATCGATCCGAGCGGGACCGTCGTCGGGGACGAGCTCGGCCGACCCGACCCGCCGCATCAGCTCCTCGAGCCCGCCGCGGCGGAAGAACGCCGGTCGACGGCCGTCGCCGATCTCGCCGTAGCGGAACACAGGGAGGCCGAGCTCGGCTCCGGTACGACGTGACAGGACGAGCGCTGTTGCGGCCGCCTCTGGCATTCGGTCGGGAGCCAGCGGCACGATCGGGACGACGTCGGCGACGCCGACGCGTGGGTGCGCGCCCGAATGGGCCCGCAGATCGACGAGCTCGAGCGCGACCGCGATTCCCCGGAGCAACGCGTCGACGATCTCGTCCTCACCGGCGACGAGCGTGAAGACGGAGCGATGGTGGTCGGGATCGGAGTGGACGTCGAGGAGCGCCGCACGGCGCTCGAAGGCGTCGCCGATCGCGGCGATCACGCGCGTGTCGCGGCCCTCGGAGACGTTGGGCACGGCCTCGAGCACGATCCGTACCCTACGAAGCCGTGCCAGCGGACGACTCTCGAAGCTCCTCGTACAGCAGTTGGCGCACATTCGTGCGACTGCTCGGCTTCCTGCGCCCCTATCGCGCCTCGCTCGCCTTCTCGTCCGTCCTCGCGATCCTGTCACAGGTCGCCGGGATCCTGGCCGTCGTCCTCGTCGGGGTCGTCGTCAACGAGCTCGACGGTGCTCAGGACACCCAGCTGCTCACGCTCGAGATCGGCGCGATCGTCGTCCTCGGCCTCGTCCGCGGCGCGCTCATGTACGGGCGCCGCGTGATCTCGGGTCGGCAGGCGCTCGGAGTCGAGTACGACCTGCGCGACGAGCTGTACTCGCATTTCCTCCGGCTCTCCTTCGGCTTCTACGACCGCAGCCAGACCGGGCAGCTGATGTCGCGCGCGACGATCGATCTGCAGTCCGTGCGCTTCTTCCTCGGCTACGGGCTCATCTTCTTCGCCCAGCACGTGATCACGATCGTGGCGGTCACCGCCGTGTTGTTCGTCTTCAACTGGCAACTCGCGCTCATCGCACTGTCCCTGACGCCGGTGATCGCGCTGACCGCGTATCGCTACAGCCACGTGTCGCACCCCGTGCTTCGCGACGTCCAGCAGACCCTTGCCGACGTCGCGACCGTCGCCGAGGAATCGATCACGGGCGTTCATGTCGTGAAGTCGTTCGCGCAGGAGTCTCGCCGCGAGCGAACCTTCTCGCGGGCCGCGGACACGGTGTTCACGAAGAGCCTTGCCGCGAACCGGCAGCGGGCGATCTACGTCCCGCTGCTGACGTTTCTTCCACTCGCCGCCCAGGCGCTCGTGCTGCTCGCCGCGGGACGCATTGTCGTTTCCGGCTCGATGACGCTCGGCGCCTTCTTCAGCTTCTACCTCCTGCTCGCCATGCTCGTCATGCCTCTCCGGATGCTCGGCATGTGGATCGGCCAGGCGCAGCGCGCGATCGCGGCCGGCGAGCGGATCTTCGAGGTTCTCGACGAGCCCGAGGAGGTCGCCGATCTGCGGGAAGCACGCACGCTTCCGCCCGGGCCGGGCGAGATCGTGTTCGACGATGTCGCGTTCGGGTACGACCCGGAGCGGCTCGTGCTCGAGGACGTCGACCTCAGGGTTGGCGCCGGGCGGACGATCGCGCTCATCGGTCGCACCGGGTCGGGCAAGACAACGCTCGCGACCCTCGTGCCCCGCTTCTACGACGTCTCTCGTGGTCGCGTGACTGTCGACGGCATCGACGTTCGCCACCTCGCACGTCGATCGCTACGCCGTGAGATCGGCGTCATCTCGCAGGATCCGTTCCTCTTCTCCGCGTCGATCAGGGACAACATCGCTCTCGGCATGCCGGACGCCCCCACCGATGCGGTGGAGGCAGCGGCGCGCGCCGCTCAGGCGCACGAGTTCATCCTCGAGCTGCCGCACGGCTACGAGACGATCGTGGGGGAACGCGGGATCACGCTCTCGGGCGGCCAGCGCCAGCGCATCGCCATCGCGCGGGCGCTCCTGATCGACCCGCGCATCCTCATCCTCGACGACGCGACCGCTTCCGTCGACGCGACGACGGAGGCACGGATCCGCGCTGGACTGCGTGAGGTGATGCGCGGTCGGACCACGATCGTCATCGCGCACCGACTCTCGACGATCGCGCTCGCCGACGAGGTGGTCGTGCTCGACGACGGCCGCATCGCCGCGCGCGGCACGCAGGCCGAGCTGCTCGAGACGAGTCCTGTGTTCCGGGAGATCCACGAGCACGGACTCCTGCAGCAGGTAGTGGCGGGATGAGCTGCATCACGCCTTCCGGCCGGGACGGATTCGTGCGCGTCTCGGCACGAACTCGTGACAGAGCCGTGTCCCACCCGTACGACTTTCCGGGTTATGCTCGCAGTGGGTGGTGGGCCGGGGTGCCCCGTCGGAAAGGCCCAGGTTCGTGAAGGTCTGGCAGCACGGAAGCCACCTGAGCGACGAGCGCGGCGCCCGCATCGACGACTGGTCGTGGCGCCGGACCCGGCAACGCGTTCGCGTCCTCATTCGACTGGCCCGGCCCTACCGGGCGCGGACCGCGCTCGCCGTGGTCACGCTCGTTGCCTACACCGGTGTCGCACTGCTCCCGCCGTACCTGGCCAAGATCGCCGTCGACGACGGAATCAGGCGGGGCGATCTTCAGACGCTCAGCATCGTCGTGGCCGCGTTCCTCGCAGCCGGTGTCGCCGCGTTCCTCCTCTCGAGCGCGCAGACCTACTACACGGGCTGGGTCGGAGAGCGCGCCCTGGCAGATCTCCGGATCCAGCTTTTCAGTCACCTCCAGCGACTATCGCTCGGCTACTACGAGCGCAATCGCACCGGCGGGATCATCAGCCGGATCACGAACGACGTGGAGGCTCTCGACCAGCTCGTCACCGACGGGATCTCGAGCCTCGTCCAGAACTCCCTCGTGCTCGTCGGAACCGTGATCGTGCTCTTCCTGCTCGACTGGCGACTCGCGCTGGCCACGCTCGTCGTGCTACCGCTGATGGGCCTTGCGACCGCCTGGTTCCGCTCGCGCTCGAATCACGCGTATCGCCGCGTTCGGGAGCGCCTCGGGCTCGTCACGGCGACGCTCGCCGAAGACATCTCCGGCATGCGGGTCGTGCAGTCGTTCACGCGCGAGCCGACGAGCCAATCGACGTTCCGCGGGATCAACGGTCGCTACCGCGAGTCGAACTACGAGACGGTGATCCTCAACGGGATCTACTTCCCCGTGGTCGACGTCCTCTCGTCGGTCGCGACGGCGATCGTGCTCGGCGTCGGCGGCTGGCTCGTCGTGAGCGGCGACATGACGACCGGCACCTTGCTCGCGTTCGCGCTCTACCTCGCCAACTTCTTCGACCCTATCCAGCAGCTCTCGCAGCTCTACAACACCTTCCTGTCTGCGACTGCGGCGCTCGACCGGATCACGGCGGTTCTCGACGAGGAGCCGGACATCGTCGAGGACGCGAATACACAGGATCTCCCGCCGATCCGGGGAGACGTCCGCTTCGAGCACGTGCGCTTCGGATACGGCGAGCTCTCCGACGTGCTCCACGACTTCGACCTCGACGTGCCGGCGGGGACGACCGTCGCGCTCGTCGGCCACACGGGAGCCGGCAAGTCGACGTTCGCGAAGCTGCTCGCGCGCTTCTACGACCCGCGCGACGGCCGCATCACGATCGACGGCACCGACCTTCGCCACGTCACGCAGTCGTCGCTGCGCCGGCAGCTCGGGATCGTGCCGCAGGAGGGCTTCCTGTTCTCCGGGTCGATCGCCGAGAACATCGCATTCGGTCGGCCGAGCGCAGCGTCCGCAGACATCGAGGAGGCTGCGACAGCTGTCGGGGCGGACGGGTTCATCGACGAGCTCCCTGACGGCTACGACACCGAGGTAGGAGAGCGTGGCTTCAAGCTCTCACTGGGGCAGCGCCAGCTCGTCGCCTTCGCCCGCGCGCTCCTGGCCGACCCTCGGATTCTCATCCTCGACGAGGCGACGTCGTCGGTAGACATCGGCACCGAGCGGAGGATCGAACGCGGCCTGCGCCAGCTCGTGACCGGACGCACGGCGTTCATCATCGCCCACCGCCTGTCGACCATCCGGCGAGCCGATCTCATCGTGGTGCTCGACCACGGTCGCATCGTCGACGCGGGAACTCATGACGAGCTCATCGCACGACCCGGCCCCTATACACAGCTCTACGGCGACTGGGCGGCGGACGTCGCTTGACGCCGTCGCGCCCCCGGAGCTTCTAAGCTCACACCGTGGCCCCCGAGCACGAGCCGGAGGAGGTCGTCGAGGTTCCGGCGGCCGACGTCGTCGCGGAGTCGAGGCTCACGCCGGTCGAGGCGATCGCGCCGATGCAGCTTCGCGTGCCTGTGCGCGGGAACCGGAAGCTCCGCCGCGTCGTCGAGCGGGTCAACGCGGACTCGCAGATCAAGGCGTGGTGGCACGTCTCGAATGTGAACGCCGTGCTCCGCCTGCAGATCAACGATCACTCCTGGGTGCACATCCAGATCGTCTCGAACATCGCCCTGCGGCTGCTACGCCTCCTGGTGAAGAACGGCGTGCAGCCATCGCTGCAGCGCGACTACGGGATGACCGCGGACGACTCCGAGGTCGTCGTCGTCCTCGCAGCGCTTCTCCACGACGTCGGGATGTCGATCCACCGGCGCGACCACGAGGACTGGAGCCTGTTCCTGGCCGAGCCGAAGATGCGCGAGCTCCTCGACGGCATCTACGACGAGCCCGAGCTCACGGTCGTCGTGTCGGAGGCGCTGCAGTCGATCACGAGCCATCGCGCCGATGGCGAGCCGCTGTCGCTCGAGGCCGGCGTGCTCCGCGTCGCGGACGCGCTCGACATGGCGAAGGGCCGCTCGCGGATTCCGTTCGAGCGCGGCTCGGTCTCGATCCACTCGCTCTCCGCCGCTGCCGTCGACGAAGTGCGGATCACGGATGGGGAGAGCCGCCCCGTCATGGTCGAGATCGTCATGAACAATTCGTCGGGCATCTACCAGGTCGACGGGCTCTTGAAGGCGAAACTCCGCGGATCCGGGCTCGAGCCCTACGTCGAGGTCGTCGCGCGCATCGACACGGAAGCAGAGAAGCGGCTCGTTCCGGTCTATCGACTCAAGATCTGAGACGCGAAGGCGCGGAGTGCTCCCGGTACACTCCGACCGCCGTTGCGGGGTCGTCTAACGGCAGGACGCCCGGCTCTGGACCGGGAAGTTGGGGTTCGAATCCCTGCCCCGCAGCCTCGAACGACGTTGTCATGTGCGGTTACGCTCGTGACGCGATTCCTTAGCTCTTTGTAAGGAAGCGAGCGGAGTCTCGTGACGAGGCGTGTACCGTGGCGCGATCGAGAGACACGAGTGACCCGCATGGGGGTCTTCGCACGAAGGGACTCGCGTTCACGCGTTCCCGTTCTGCGCGGATTCGAGCGAGGTCGCGCACCTGTCCCCGTCCAGGAGGTATCGCTTGAGAGCCCTACTCGTTGGCCTGTTCGCGTTCTGTCTCGTGACCCAGGCCTCTGCGGCAACGATGCAGGCCGAGACGGCGCACGCTCCTCGCCCGAAGGTAGTGGTTGAACAGCGCGTCCTCACGCTCGACCAGCGTCTCGAGCGCAAGCTCGTCGCACTCCGCAAGTACCGCGGCGCCGTCCGCTTCTTCGAGAACCGGCGTACTCTTCTCGTCGCGGCGGCGAATCGCACAACGGCCACGTCACGCCTCGCGCACGCCCGTACGCGCGTCCGTCAGCTCACCAAGACCGTTGCCGCGCTTCGCACGAAGATCCGGGCTCGCGACGCGCGGCGCCTTGCGTCGCTTCCTCCGAAGGAGGCGATCTGCAGCGTCTTCGGCTCGTATTGCCAGGAGGCGCTCGCCATCGCCTGGTGCGAGTCGCGGCATTCGACGACGGCACAGAACGGGCAGTACCTGGGCCTCTTCCAGATGGGCTCGTACGAGCGCCGTCTGTTCGGGCACGGCGCGTCCGCACGCGCCCAGGCGGTCGCGGCGCACAGATACTTCGTGCGCGCGGGCCGCGACTGGAGCCCGTGGGCCTGTCGCTGGGCGGCGAGCTGACCGCTCGTTTTGCGCAAACTGCGGTTCCGTGGCTCGGTCGCGGGTATCGCCGAGGCGGTCTATCTGGTAGGTGTCCCGGGAACGTGTGGGGACAGCGGAAGCGCGACCGCCTTCGGCCCCTCGATGAGGCTGCTGCATACGCGCGCTGCCACGGCGACCGCGACGAGAACGTCCGCATCGTGAAGCTGCCTCCGCGACGCGTTCGCTACGAGACGGTTCTCTCGAGCGGCGAGTCGATCCGCCGCGACTTCGAGTCGAAGCTCGACACGCGCGAGCCGGAAACCGTCTAGCGCCTGATCAGAATTTCGTCCAGCGCCTTGCGCTGGAGGTCGGGCACGAGACAGCCGGCCGCCGGGTAGCCGACGGGCACGAGCACGAACGGGCGCTCGTTCTCTGGGCGATCCAGGATCTCGCGAAGGAAGCCCATTGGGCTCGGCGTGTGGGTCAGCGTCGCGAGGCCTGCCTCGTGCAGGCTCGCCAGGAGGAGTCCGACGGCGATGCCGACCGACTCGCGCACGTAGTAGTGCTTCACCTTGCGCCCGTCCCGCCCGACGCCGTACGCCTGCTCGAAGACGACGATGAGATACGGCGCGTCCTCGATGTGCGCCTTTTGCCAATCCGTCCCCAACGGGCGGAGTGCCTCGAGCCAGTCTGCGGACATCCGGCTCTCGTAGCTCTGCCGTTCTTCCGCCTCCGCCGCCTCTCGGATGCGCCGCTTGGTGTTCACCTCCGAGACGGCGACGAAGGTCCACGGCTGCTGATGTGCGCCGGAGGGCGCGCTGCCGGCCGCCGCGACGGCGTTCCCGATCAGCTCGAACGGCACGGGGTCGCGCGAGAAGTGGCGCACGGACCGGCGTCCCCGCATGCGGTCGAGAAACGCCCGCGAACGCGCGACCTGCTCCGGCTCGGCGAGGCGCTCGAATGCGAGTGGAACGAACGACGGCTCGTCCATCGACGTAGCTTACGAGCGCCCAGTCGCTGCCGATTCGGTACCCTGGGCACCCGCCACGGCCCATTCGTCTAGTGGCCTAGGACACCGCCCTCTCACGGCGGCGGCACGGGTTCGAATCCCGTATGGGCCTTACAGGGCTTCGCACCTAAGCGGATTTGGCTTAGGAAAGCGGGACAGGAGAGTCAGGAGTGCCGGTCGGGGGCGTCCCGTGCTCCCACCGGTGCTCCCACGCTCAAGAGCTCGACTGCGGGCCGCTACTCAGCCCGCTCGAACCGTGTAGACGACGAGCACGATCGTGAGCACGACCAGGACGGCGGTCAAGAGATTCAGTGTCCGCGCGGAGCGGTCGGCTGCCTGCTTGAACGATTTGAGCGCGATGATGAGGCGAGCGTTCATCTCGAAC
>DATKBJ010000036.1:0-8422 GCA_035514135.1 Gaiellaceae bacterium
CGCCCGAATGGGCGCACGGGGTGGGTGCGAGCCGCGGCACTCGAGCTGCAGCCCGTTCGCAAGCGGCTCGTCATCTATCGCGGTGCGCGGAAGTTCGAGTTCTGGGACGGCTCTCGGCTCGTGCGCACGGGCAAGGTCGCCGTCGGGAAACCGGGAGCCGAGACGCCGCTCGGGCTCTTCTACGTGACGGACAAGTTCAACCCCGCGATCGATCCCGAGTGGTCGATCCTCGGCGCGTACGCGTTCGAGACGAGCGCGTACTCGAAGCTCACCGACTGGCCCGGCGGTGGGATCGTCGGAGTGCACGGGACGCCGTGGCCGCACCTGCTCGGGCAGGCTGTCTCGCACGGATGCATCCGCCTGCACAACGACGACATCGAGTTTCTCCGCAACCGGGTCCCGGTCGGGACGCCGGTCAAGATCGTCCGCTAGCGGCAGCGGGAACTCACAGCGAGCGTCGAATCCGTCGATGGTGACGGCGGATTGAGCCACGTAGTCGCCCCCACGGGCGTGCCTCGGCTAGCCGGGCTCGTCGCACATCTCGACCGGCTCTTCCCGCTGGTCTGGGTCGGGCTGTATCTGCTTCTGCCCGTGAGTGGGTGGGCGACGGAGATGTTCGAATCGTGGCATGACCAGCAGAAGTTCCTCGGTGCCCTTCGAGATGTCCTTCGCGACGGAGAGTCGGAGCTCGTCGCGGACAACATCATCGGCCCTGCGTATGTTGCCTTCGCGGCGGCGATACACGGCGTGTTCGGGCTAACGCCCGAGAGCTCGCTAGTAGCGCTCAACCGTGTGGCCTATCTCGTGTCAATCGCCGCGGCACTGGTGCTCGTGCGTCTCCTTGTGAGTCGCACGCTGAGCGTGACACCTCTTGTGTCACTCGCGGCTCAGATCGGCTTCGTCGCTCTCGTCTTCGCAACGGGTACGTGGTGGTGGTCGGACGTCCCCTGGACGCACTTCGTCGCGACGGCTCTAGCTGTCGCTCTTTTCGCCGTCCGTTTTTCACCCACGCGATCATCCGGGATATCTGCGGTGTTTTGCGGGTGCCTGATCGCGCTGCTCGCTGCCACCCGAAGCTTTGAGATGCTCGCACTGGTGCTCGCCTGGCTGATCGCCGCCATCATTCTCACCGCACTTCGGATGCTTCCTGCGAGGAATGTGAGCGCCAGGCACGTCGCGCTCGGCACGGCAGCATTCGTTGCGACGACTGTGAGTGCGTACGCAGCGACCGGAAAGAGGACACCGTTCGTTCTGTACGCCGGCAACCTCGACCGACAGTCCGCCGATGTTCTTCCGACGGAGATCGCCGAGACGCCGCCCTTGAGCCTCGGTCTCGTCCCTGCGAAGCTCGTCCAGCTGTTCGTCGACCCTTGCTATCTGTCGCTTTGCCGTGTCGCGGATTACGAGACCGGTGGCGGCAACGGCTCAAACCTCGACCTCTGGAGCCTTCCGCTCGCGGTCCAGCTTCCCGCGCTCGTCTTCCTACCGCTTTGCTTGGTTGGCGTGGTGACGGTATTGCTGCTGAAGCGCAAGGCGAGGAACCCGCGGGATCTGCGCACGGTGCAGCTCTACCTCGAGCTGACTCTGGCCGCGGCGGGGATCAGCCTCGGGTACGTGGCAGCGACGATCGCCGGATCGAGCCACCTTCGCTATGGCTATGCCCGTGAGTTCATGCTGCCCGCGCTGCTGACTGCGGTAGTCGCCGTATCGCTGGCGGCGTGCGGTCTTTGGGCTTTCCTCGCCCGAGTGAGCCGTCGCGGTTTGCCCTCGCCAGAAATGGGCTTCCTCGCTGCGACGGTCGTGGCGTCCGTCGTCGCCGTTGCCCTTGTCGCGCACCTTCGGTCAGCCGGGCTTCCGCGTCTCGAGAGTCGTCACATCGCCGCGCTCACCTATCTTGCGACCTGCGCGGACAGGCGTTGTCAGATCGAGATTCGCGCCGTGAACAGGGAGGGCGAGCCGATCGCCATACCGAAATCGTCGACATTGACGTTCGGATGCGCGAGCGCGCGGCCTCGTTTCACGCTGTACGTCGCTGACGCCGATGAAGTCGACGTCGGCGGCGACTGCGCAGCGCCGAGGCTCGTCGCGGCATGGCCGTTGGTGATGGGACTCCCGCCCGGGAGCGCAGAGCTCGCCGCCGTGAAGGTCCGGAATGTCTAACCGGCGGACGATGCGACGAACGCGTACGGGAGGACGCCGTTGCTGTTGTTCGCGAGCGTGCGGCCGTAGAGACCTGACTCGGCGGGCGCAGCGGCGAGATCGCGAAGCTTGTTGCCGCCGTCGAGGAAGCGGTGCGCCGACACGAACGGGCGCCACGAGCCGCCCCCGCCATACGACACGGACACGCGCTCGAACCGGAAGCCGAACGAGTTACACGCGGCCGTCTTTCCGTTCCAACTCTCGGTGGTCGCGATCGGCGCCCAGCGCCCCGAGGAGCCGCGCAGGCGGACGGGCTGCGTCGCGGCCTGGCCGTCGAGCCAGATGCGCCACCATCCCGGGCGGCCGGCCACCTCGAGAACGGCGATCTTGTGGCTCCGGCCGACGGGGACACCTTCCGAAAGGAGGATGAACTCCGGGTCGCCACCATCCCGGGTGATCTCGGCATAGAGAAAGGGCTCCATTCCGGGCATCGAGGCGATACCGGCCTGGATCCACGCGTCGCCACCGTTCGCGCCCTGGCCAGGACCGCCGACGCCGACCCAGCCGGCGACGTGGCCGGCCTCGATCGCTGGGGCACGTGTGAGCATGATCGTCGCGCGGACGCCGTGTCCGTGATACGCAGACTGATGGCCCGCGTACGAGTAGCCGCCGGCGTTCGCGGCGGCGACGCAGGCGCGTCCAGCTGTGGCGGTCGTCGTCGCCCCGAAGAGCGCGGCGAGGCCGAGAGCGCCGACGAGGGCAGCGACGAGGGGTCGTGCTCGCATGCGTATGACGTCGGCGTGGCCGAAGCGACCACCCATCCCTCGTTCTTGCCATCACGTCCGGGCCATGGCCGGCAGGGACGTGCCCGGGGGTCAGGTCCCCACGGCGAGGACGCCGCAACCGCCCCAAAGCTCGGCTCCAATGGCCAGTGCCGCTTCGGACACGCAGGGGTCAGGTCCGGTACCCGACCCCGCGGCCTGCCCGCCTACAATGCGCCGCGATGGCGACGACCGAGGACCGCGGCGCGTCCGAGTCGCTCGGCGCCTGGCGCGAGCAGGTCTACGACCGAGCGCCCGAGCGAACCGACGAGCTCTTCTCGACGATCTCGGGGATCGAGAACGAGCCGCTTTCGACCTCCGAGAGCGTCGACATCGAGCACACACGCGACCTCGGCTACCCCGGCGAGTACCCGTTCACGCGCGGCGTCTATCCGTCGATGTACCGCGGGCGCCTGTGGACGATGCGCCAGTTCGCGGGCTTCGGCACGCCCGAGGAGACGAACGAGCGCTTCCGCTACCTCACGGAGCACGGCCAGACAGGCCTCTCTACCGCGTTCGACATGCCGACGCTCATGGGCTACGACTCGGACCACGCCCGCTCGCTCGGCGAGGTCGGGCGGGAGGGCGTTGCAGTCGACTCGCTCGCCGACATGGAGACGCTCTTCGCGGGCATCCCGCTCGGCGACGTCTCGACCTCGATGACGATCAACTCGCCGGCGGCGATCGTCCTCGCCTACTACATCTGCGTCGGCGAGCAGCAGGGCGTCCCGCGCGACAAGCTCCGCGGCACTGCGCAGACCGACATCCTCAAGGAGTACATCGCGCAGAAGGAGTGGATCTACCCGCCCGAGCCGTCGATGCGGCTCGTCGTCGACATGATCGAGTTCTGCGCGCGCGAGATGCCGCTCTTCCACCCGGTGTCGATCTCCGGGTACCACATCCGCGAGGCCGGCTCGACGGCCGCGCAAGAGCTCGCGTTCACGCTCGCCGACGGCTTCGCCTACGTCGAGGCGGCAACAGAACGCGGCCTCGACGTCGACGACTTCGCGCCGCGCCTCTCATTCTTCTTCAACGCCCACCTCGACTTCTTCGAGGAGATCGCGAAGTACCGCGCCGCGCGCCGCATCTGGGCGAGAGAGATGCGCGACCGCTACGGCGCGCGCAACGAGCGCAGCCTGCTCATGCGCTTCCACACGCAGACCGCCGGCGTCTCGCTCACCGCACAACAGCCCGAGGTGAACATCGTCCGCACGGCTCTCGAGGCGCTCGCGGCCGTGCTCGGCGGAACGCAGAGCCTGCATACCAACTCGTTCGACGAGGCGCTCGCACTCCCGACCGAGGACGCCGTCCGCATCGCCCTGAGAACGCAACAGGTGATCGCCCACGAGTCGGGAGCGGTCAACACGATCGACCCGCTCGGCGGCTCGTACCACGTCGAGAGCCTCACGAACACGCTCGAAGCGCAGGCGTACGAGTACTTCGACCGCATCGATGCCCTAGGCGGCGTGATCCCCGCGATCAAGGAGAACTTCTTCCAGCGCGAGATCGCCGAGGCGTCGTACCGCTACCAGTCCGAGGTCGAGTCAGGGAAGCGCGTCATCGTCGGCGTGAACCGCTACGTCCTCGACGACGAGGAGCCGATCGCGATCCTCAAGATCGACCCGGCGCTCGAGCAGAAGCAGATCGACCGGCTCGCCACGGTGAAGGCCGGGCGCGACTCTGAGCGAGTCGAACAGCGACTCGCCGCGCTGAAGGAGGCTGCCGCCAAGCCGGACGTCAACCTCATGCCGCTAATCGTCGAGGCCTCGCGCGACTACGTCACGCTCGGCGAGATGTGCGATGCGCTGCGCGAGGTGTGGGGAGTCTGGCGCGAGACGCCGGTCTTCTAACTGACGGCGATCGCTCCTTCGTAGACGTCGACGAAGCGTTCTGCGACGACCTTCCAGCTGCGGTGCGCGCGGATCTCCGCCCGTCCGGCAACACCGAGGCGATGGCGCAACTCACCGTCGCGCGCCAGCTCGACGATCGCTGCTGCGAGCCCGACAGAGTCCTTCTCCTCGACGAGAACCCCGGTCTCACCCGCTCGCACGAGATCCGGCAACCCACCGACTCGTGAGGCGACGAGCGGACGACCTGCGGCCATGGCCTCGAGCGCCACGTTCGGCAGTCCGTCGACGTAGCCCTCGTGCCGGATCGAGGGCACGACGACGACGTCTGCGGCTGCGAGATACGCGGGAATCTCGTCTCGTGCGGCCATACCGGCGAAGATCACACTGTCGGCGACGCCCAGCTCGCGCGCACGCCGCCCGAGTTGCTCCCGCAGCGTGCCGTCGCCCACCAGGAGGAGTCGGAGCCGGGGGATGTCGCCCACGCCCCGTGCATGCGCCTCGATGAGGTACTCGAAGCCCTTCACCGGGATCAGCCTTCCGATGCCCGCCACGACGATGTCGTCGGCGTCGAGACCCAGGCGCGCGCGCATCGTCGCCGCGGCGCCCGAGGGCGCCGTGAGCGCCTCGACGTCCGCGCCGTAGGGAACGCAGTCGAGCAGACCGCGCGCGCCGAGTCCTCGTGCGCGCTCGAGCAGATCACGACTCGGCGCGGTAACCGCCGCCGACCGCTCGAACGTCCACCTCGTCGCGCGCGCGATGGCGCGTGAGCGCTCGGAGACTGCGATGTCCGACCCGTGCAAGCTCACGACCAGAGGCAGCTTCCCACGCACGGCGAGCCGGCCGATCGGCCCGTTGGGGATCACCCAGTGCGCGTGCACGACGTCGAACCCGCCCTTCGCAAGAAGCGATCGCGCTGCCCGCGCTGCGGCCGCCACGACAGCGGGGGCCAGCGGATACAACGACTTCCGGATCCGAACACCGCCCTCGAGCGACTCCGAGAAGCCCCACGGCGTCCACGACGGCACCGGTGAGTAGCGATACCGGTGGAAATGGACACGTCCCTCGCTCTCCGGCCGCCGCCACTCATGGTGCTCCGGAACGAGAACGTGCACGTCGTGCCCGAGCTCCGCGACGCCGCGCACGATCGACTCCACGAACGGCGCAGTTGCGTCTCCTTCGTACCGAGGATACGACGACGTGATCGCGAGGACCTTCACGAGCCCGCGCTCAGCGCAGGACGTCCTCGACCATGCGCTCCGTGCGCTCGCGCTCGGAGATCCGCTCCTCGTGTTGCGAGGTGATGAGCTCCGAGATCAGGCCGAGCGAGACGAACTGGATGCCCACCACCATCAGTAGGACGCCGAGCGTCAGGAGCGGCCGGGTCCCGATCCCCTCGCCCCAGAACCAGATCACGGTGAGGTACGTGAGGACGATGAAGCCGATCGCACCCATGAGCATCCCGATGCCGCCGAACAGGTGGAGCGGCCGGTATCGGTACCGGCCCATGAACGTCACGCTCAGCAGGTCGAAGAAGCCGCGGAGGTAGCGCTCAGGGCCATAGCGTGAGCTGCCGTGCCGCCGCGGCCGGTGATTCACGGAGACCTCGGCGATCCGATATCCCTGATACGACGCGAGCACCGGGATGAAGCGGTGCAGCTCCCCGTACAACCGCATGTCCTGCAGCACGTCCACGCGGTAGGCCTTGAGCCCGCAGTTCACATCGTGCAGCCGCACGCCCGAGATCACACTCGTCGCCCAGTTGAAGACCCGCGAGAACGCGCGCCTCAGGAGTGGGTCGTTCCGCCGAGTCTTCCACCCCGAGACGAGGTCGTACCCGTCGTCGAGCTTCGCGAGAAGCTGCGGGATCTCGGCGGGATCGTCCTGGAGGTCGGCGTCGATGGTCACGATGATCTCGCCGCGAGCTTCGAGGAAGCCCGCCTGCAAGGCCGCTGCCTTCCCGAAGTTGCGGCGGAGATGGATCACCATGACGTTGGGCAGCTCGTCGTGCAGACGGGACAGGACGGACATGCTCCCGTCCGTCGAGCCGTCGTCGACGAAGATGACCTCGAACGGCTCTCCGCGGGGCTCGAGCGCAGCGGCGATCTCGCGATAGAGCTCCTCGAGCGAGCCCTCCTCGTTCAGCAGCGGGACGACGACGGAGATCACGTCAACGGAGGGTATCGGCGTCTCAGGTCGTCACCTTCAGCGCATCCTGAGCGCGCGCCAGCCGAGAATCGCGCCACCGGCGAGCGTCGTCGGGACGTACCAGCTCGCCTGCATGAGTATGGCGAACGCGAGGGCCTCGTTCACCGGCACGTCGAGGAGCCCAAGCGATGCAACGCCGAGCCATTGATACGTGCCCACGTAGCCCGGCGACGACGGAATCGCGACGCCGAGCGCGAGAGCCGACGCGACGAAGACGGACTCGATCGCGGTCAGGTCGATTCCCACCGACCGGCCCACGAGATGCACGGCGACGCTCCCGAGCGTCCACGTGACGAAGCTGAACCCCATCCACATGGCTGCGCGACGACGACCGATCGGCTCTCCGAGCATGTCGATCGTGTCGCGGGCGATCTGACGGACACGCCCACGCAACCGGCGATCTCGCTCGCGCGAGCGCGTGTACAGCCGAGCGAAGACGAGCGCGGCGCCCAGCACGACGAGCGCGAGAAGCGCCCCGACGACGATCCGTTGCAGCCAGTCCGGCGTGGGAACGGCCTGGAGCCCGATCACGAGGAACACGACGAGCGCCACGACGTCGCAGACGCGATCGAGAGCAACGCTTCCAAGAGCACGTCCGCCGGGGATCGAGGCCTGGCGGCTCAGCCACCCGGCGCGAAGCACCTCCCCGATGCGAACCGGCAGGACGTTGTTGCACGCGAGCCCGGCGAGCACCATCTCGAAGAACCTTCGAAGCCCGACCTGCGGCGTGTTCGCAATCGACCGCCAGCGGACGGCCTGGAAGAAGTAGCCGACACCGAACACCGCCACGGCGAGCAGGACGAAACCGACCTCCGCGTCCTCGAGCGCCTCGCGGACGGCACTCGCGTCCGCGTCGCGGATCGCGAGCCAGAGGAAGACGGCGCTGATCGCGACACCGGCGAGTGCCAGCAGCACCCGACCGCGTGTCATCTAGACCTCGAGCTCGAGACCGTCGTACGCGAGCTCGAACCGATCGGGTGTGGGTAGCTCGCGCGGGCGGTGGGTGACGAGGAGTCGCTTCGCGCCGGATGCCTCGAACGCCTCGACGGCTTCGTCGAGCGAAAGGTGCCCGCGCGGCTCTCCGTCCAGCTCGCCTCGTAGCAGGGTCGCTTCACAGACGAACAGATCGGCGTCGCGCGCCGCTTCCACAAGCTCCTGCGACGGCGCCGAGTCTCCCGAGTACGTGAGCACTGCTCCGTTCGCGTGCACGCGGAACGCGTACGTCTCGAGCGTGTAGTGCGGGACACGCGTCGGCGTGACGGTCAGCTTTCCGATCGCGAACGGGGTGTCGGGCGCGTACTCCGAGAGCTCGAACGTGCGCTCGAACATGTCGGGGAAGCCGAGCCGCTCCCCGAGCGACGCGAGAAACTCGGCGCCGCCCGGCTGAACCCAGAGAGCTGGGCGCGC
>DATKBJ010000037.1:0-3770 GCA_035514135.1 Gaiellaceae bacterium
CTTCGCGACGCGCCGGGACACGATGTACCTCGTGACGAACGGCGCCGCGAGCCCGGCGAGCAGGCCCCAGAGAGACTGCTGCCAGAGCGCGACGATGATGGAGCCTACGATTCCGCCGACGATCGTCCAGCCTGCGATCGCGAGCGCCGACAGCTTGAAGCCGCCGAGCTCGACGTCCGACTCGAAGCGCAGCCACCAGCGCTGGCGGCCGACCGTGCGCTGTGCCGTATCGGCAAGCATCGACGCGACCTCGGCACGGCGGAGCCGGGACTCTTCCTCGCTCGGGACGGTGACATACGCAGCCATCCGCCGGCGAAGCGAGCGGTTGCGGACGTCGATCGCCGAGAAGATCGCGAATGCGACGAGCGCGAGCACGGAGACGACGACGAAGATCATGAGCCAGGGCGACGTGATGGTGTCGTCGACAAAGCTCCGGTCGAACGTGCCCTGTGGCGAGAAGTCGAGCGCCGGAGTCGTGTAGGTCGCCGACGCCGGTGCGAATCCCGGCGACACGACCGTGACCGTGGCCTTGACGTTCGGCGGAAGGAGGGAGCGGTAGCTGAGGACGTACTCGTTCGAGAGCTGCTGACCGATTGCGGTGAAGATGGGCGCGAGCTGCTCCGGCGTCGCGCTCTCGACGTAGGTGCCACCGGTCGCCTTCGCGACGCTCTGAAGCGTCTCCGGGTCGTACTGCGGCGACTGCAGACCCACCGAGATGACACGGACGTTGGCGTCGTTGAGCGCCGCCAGCGTCTCGTCGAGCGTCGCCTGAACTCCACGCCGATGCCCGTCCGAGAGCAGCACGGCGGTCGTCCTCGCGTAGCCCTGCTGACGCGCGAGCCTCGCGGCCTCGATAAGGGCGTCATAGATGCGCGTACCCTCCGCCGTGGGCGGCGCCTCGGCGACAGCGGCGGAGAGCTCACCCGAGTCTCGGGTGAAGTCGGTGAGAACGGTGATCTGAGGGCTGTAGGCGATGACGGCAACCGGCAGCTCGTCCTTCCGCTGTGCCATGAAGGCCCGCGCGGCGGCCATTGCCGCGTCGATCGGCTCGCCGGCCATGCTGTTGGACGCGTCGATGAGGAGGACCGCGCCGCTCGACTTGGTGCCGCTGTCCACCGAGAGACCCGATACGGGCCCGCCGTTCTCGGTCACCTCGAGGCGACGGAGGTTCGTCTCCTGCGGGGTGCGATACAGATAGACGCGATCGGGGAACTCCGAGTCCTGCGCCTCGGCGAGCAAGGGTGCGCTCCCCTGCCCAACCGCAAGGGTCGGGACGAGAAGCGCCGCCAGCGCAGCGCCGGCGATCGCGAGCCGCAGGGTGAGCTTCACGCCGTCGCGCCTCGTCGCTCGTCGAGCGATTGAACGCGCTCGCCGAACATTGCCTGGGGAAGCTCGATCCCGCGCTTGCGGAACTTCTCGAGGAACACCGGGCGAAGACCGGTCGCCGTGAGGCCGCCGGTGATCGTGCGGTCCGGCGCGACCGAGTCGATCTCGAACTCGAAGATGTCCTGCAGTTGGATGACGTCGGACTCCATGCGCAGCACCTCGGTGATGGCAACGACGCGACGCGATCCGTCCTCCATGCGGTCGATGTGCACGAGGAGGTCGAGCGCGGCGGCGATGTGCTGCCTGATCGCGCGAAGCGGCAAGTCGTAGCCCGCCATCATCACCATCGTTTCGATCCGGTGGAGGCCGTCACGAGGCGAGTTCGAGTGGACGGTCGAAAGCGAGCCGTCGTGGCCCGTGTTCATCGCCTGGAGCATGTCCAACGCCTCGGCGCCGCGCACCTCGCCGACGATGATCCGGTCGGGCCGCATGCGCAGTGAGTTGCGCACGAGGTCGCGGATCGGGATCTGGCCCTCGCCTTCGATGTTCGGCGGGCGAGCCTCGAGGCGAAGAACGTGGCGCTGGTGGAGCTGGAGCTCGGCCGCGTCCTCGATCGTCACGATCCGCTCGTTGTTCGGGATCGACGCAGAGAGTGCGTTCAGAAGCGTCGTCTTGCCCGAGCCCGTGCCGCCGGAGACGAGCACGTTGCACTGGGCCTCGATGCAGCGCGACAGGAACTCCACCGACTGCTCCGAGAGCGAGCCGATGTTGATCATGTCCTCCAACGAGAAGCGCCGGCGGCTGAACTTCCGGATCGTCAGGAGTGGACCCGAGAGCGAGAGCGGCGCGATGATCGCGTTCACGCGGCTTCCGTCGGGAAGGCGTGCGTCGACCATCGGCGACGACTCGTCGATACGGCGACCGATCTGCGACACGATCTTGTTGATGATGCGGCGCAAGTGCGACTCGTCGGTGAAGCGGACAGTCGTCTCGTACAGCTTGCCGCCGCGCTCGATCCAGACGTCGTCCGGTCCGTTGCACATGATCTCGGTGATCGAGTCGTCCGCGAGCAGACGCTCGAGCGGGCCGTAGCCGAGGATGTCGTCGAGGATCTCCGACGTCAGCCGCTCGCGATCCTCGCGGGCGATGCCGGGCTCGTCGTTCAGGAGCCGGCGCACGTCGGCCGTCACACGATCGCGGAGCTCGTTGGGATCGACCGCGATGTTGAAGAGCTGGGGGCCGAGCTCGGAGATGACGCTCATGTGGACGCGGTTCTTGAGCTCGGCGAACGGCTCCTGCTCGCTGAGGGGGCCGCGCTGGCTGGAGAGTCGCTCGTGGAGTTCCATGGGTTAGCCCTTTCGTCCGAAGAGCCGACGGCGGGAGGAGGGTGCGTCGGCGCCAACCGCAGCCATTGCCGGCTCAGGGACGACGAGAGGCACGGACTCGCCCATGAGCAGATTGGCGAGCCGGCCGAACGCCTCTGCGGGCTCCGACTGGGGTCGGGCGACGACGATCGGAATGCCTTCGTTCACGGTTCGGGGGATCTCGCGGTCGGACGGGATGAAGACGTCCGGCGTCCGCCCCAGCACCGCTTCCACGTCCGACTGGCTGATTCCGACGCGGCTGTGCGCGCGGTTCAGCAAGAGGAAGATGCGGTCGGTGTCGTACTTCATGAGCTCGAGCGTCTCGAGACCAAGCTTCGTGTTCTTCAGCGACAGCGAGTCGAGCATCCCGACCATGACGATGTCGGTGGAGTGGTCGATCGAGGTGATGACCTCGGCCGTGAAGCCCGGAGGGGTATCGACGACGACCCAGTCGTAGTTCTGGCGCAGGATCGCGTAGATCTCGCGCAGGAGCTCGGCGCCGACTGCGCTGGCCTGGTCGGGCCGGCGCGGCGCGATGAGCGTGTAGACACCCGACGAGTGCTGCGCCATGAACGCCTGCAGCTTGTCCCAGTCGAGCGCGCCCGGCGACTGCGCGAGGTCGTACACCGTCCGCTCCGGCGGCAGGCCGAGGCAGAGCGCGACGTCGCCGAACTGGAGGTCGAGGTCGATGAGCGCGACCCGTCCCCCGCGCTGCGCGAGGCAGACGGAGAGGTTCGTCGACGTCAACGTCTTGCCGGTGCCGCCCTTCGGGCCCAGGACGCAGACGAGTCGCGAGCCCTCGTTCTGGAGGGGCGTCTCTTCGCCCTGCTTGCGGGCCATGAGCTTGTGGATCTCGAAGCGGATCTGGTCAGGTGTCGCCGGGAGCATGACGATGTCGTCTGCGCCGGCCTCGAACGCGCGTCTGAGGAAGCCGTTGGGCGACCCGTGCCCCAGCACCATCACGTTCAGGTCGGGGTTCTGACGGGCCACGCCGTCGAGGAGCAAGAGGGCGCGGTCCGAGTAGCCGGCGCAGGCGACGAGAAGCAGGTCGGCGATACCGCCGCGCAGCCAGCTCATCGC
>DATKBJ010000038.1:0-18846 GCA_035514135.1 Gaiellaceae bacterium
GCCGGAGCAGGGAAAGTGGCGATGACGCTCCGGATCCCGATCGGCGTCGTGGGCGCGATCTCGCCGTTCAACTTTCCGTTCAACCTCGTAGCGCACAAGGTCGCACCAGCACTCGCCGCAGGCTGCGCGGTCGTGCTCAAGCCTGCGTCGCAGACACCACTCTCGGCGCTGTTGCTCGCCGAGCTCGAAGCCGAGGCCGGTCTTCCGGCCGGCTGGCTCAACGTGATCTGCGGGCCGGCGTCGGAGATCGGCGACGTGCTCGTCGAGGACGAGCGCGTCGCGCTGATCACGTTCACGGGATCGTCGGGCGTGGGCTGGAAGCTGCGCGAGCGAGCGCCTCGCAAGCGTGTGAATCTCGAGCTCGGAAATGCGACGCCGGTGATCGTCGCAGCCGACGCCGATCTCGACGACGTCGCGACCCGGCTCGCGGCCAACGCGTTCTCGTTCGCCGGCCAGAGCTGCATCTCCGTTCAGCGGATCTATGTCGAGCGACCTGCGTACGACGCCTTCCTCGAGCGCTTCCTCCCACGCGTGGAGGCGCTCGTCGTCGGAGACCCTGCGCACGACGAGACGGACGTCGGCCCTCTCATCTCGACGGACGAGCGCGACCGCGTCCTGACGTGGATCGATGAGGCCCGAATCGGCGGCGCGCAGATTCTCACGGGAGGCACGCTCGAAGGCGAGCTCCTCCGACCCACCGTCGTCGCAAACGCCGCGACCGAGTCGAAGGTGGCATGTGAAGAGGTCTTCGGCCCGGTTTGTACAGTCGCTTCCTACGACTCGCTCGATCAGGCGATCGCGCTCGCGAATGGGACGCGCTACGGGCTGCAGGCCGGAGTCTTCACACGAGACGTGAAGGCCGCACTGCACGCGGCGCGAGAGCTCGAGTTCGGTGGGGTGACGGTGAACGAGGCGCCGACCTTCCGAGCCGATCAGATGCCGTACGGCGGGGTGAAGGACTCCGGCAACACCCGTGAGGGGCCGGCATACGCCGTCCGCGAGATGACCGAAGAGCGACTCGTCGTCCTCCAGCTCTAGGCTGAATCGCGATGACCGACGAACCCGGCTCGTACGTCGTACCCCCTCCGCGCGAGCTGAAGCGCGAGCGCAAGGCGCTCCTCGACATTCGCGAGGAGAAGCTGCGCGATCTCGGGGGGCTCGCCCTGGAGATGTTCAAGCGCGACCGTTTCAACGCCGGGCTCGTGGTCGAGCGCTGCGCCGAGCTCGTCGCGCTCGAGGCGCGCGTCCAGGAGATCGACGCGCTCCTGGACGGGAGCGCTCTCGTACGCCGAGGTGGAGCCGGAGCCGTGTGCATCTGCGGCGCGCCGATCCTTCTCGGGGCCAGCTTCTGTGCCACATGCGGACGCGCTCTCGGGCGCGCCGTCGAGGCGCGCCCGACCGGTTCGGACGCCGTGGGATGACGATCTGCCCGCGCTGTTCGGAGCCCCTCGCCTCCGGTCAGGAGTACTGCCTCGTCTGCGGCACGCGAGTCGGAGAGCCGCGCCGCTCGCGCGTAGGCACTCGTTCCACGTGGATCGTTCGCACACTCGCCGCTGGGGTCGTCGCCCTGATCGGAGGAGCCGCTGCAATCGCTGCGACCGGAAGCGACACGGGCGGAGCCGCGGTGATCACCGCGTTGGGGGGGTTCGCCACGACCCCGCGGAGCCAGACCGGAGATGCTCCGGTCGGCCCGTCGGGAGTCGCCGAGTGGCCGAACGACGAGGATGGCTGGACGATCGCACTCGCGTCCGTTCCCCAGACGTCAGGTCGCGCAACCGCCGTCGCTCGGGCACGCACAGCGCGAGCCAAACGACTACCGCAGGTCGGCGTACTCGACTCGTCGCGCTATGCGAGCCTCCATCCCGGGTACTGGATCGTGTTCTCCGGCGTCTACTCCTCCGAGGCCGAGGCGACGAGCGCCCTCGAGGAGGCGCGGCGGACGTCGCGAACAGCGGTCGTCAGACGAATCGTGCCGTGACGCCGAGTTGCCTGCTCAGGCGACCCGGGCCTCCGACTTTGTAACATCGTAGAAAAAGGCGCTACACTGCCCGTGCCAAGCGTCCGCTTCGCGCCTTTTTCTTTCAGTACCAAGGAATTCGGGGAGATCGAGTAGATCCGTTGGACGATCACACAGCCCAACTTCGCTCCTGTATGTATCAATACTCGCGAGCAATCTACCGCTCGATCAAGGATCTCATCGATCCGTACGCGTCCCGTCACGACCAGCTCGACTATCGCCGAGCAGTACTGATCGAATGCGAGCGCACCATGGGCCGGCTCGCCGAGGATCCGCACTATTTCGCACGGCCGGACAGGGCGCTTTTCGCCGACATCCGGCGGTACTTCCCGATCACCGCGCAGGCGCAGGTGGCGTGGTCGGTACGCGAGGGAATCGGAGCGGCCACATCCTTCATCGAACAGCAGGTCGAGGCCGGGCTGCTCGACGGCGGCATCGCCCGCTGTCACGCGACGACGCGGAAGGGCAAGGCGTGCCAGCGGACGCCGCTCCCTAGCCGCGACTACTGCCCGTCGCACCAGCACCTCGAGCAGACCGCGACCGTCGCCGCCTAGCACTCGGCGCGAGGCGGAGGCGCCTCGCCGGTTCACTACTCACCCAACCGCTAGGCTCGCACTTCGATGTCGCATGACGCCGACAAGCTGATCCGTCAGCTCTCGCTGGTCGCGTTCCTGATGGCGGAACGGCGTCTGCTCACCGCACGGGACGTCAAATCGAACGTCGAGGGGTACAGCGAGATGTCGGACGAGGCGTTCGCGCGCCGCTTCTACTCGGACCGCGCCGAGCTCACTGCGCTCGGAGTGCCGCTCCAGTCCCAGCGGGACGAGTTCACCGGCGAGGAGCTGTACACGCTGCGCTCCGAGAACTACTTCCTCGATCGGCTGGATTTCGACGACGACGAGCTGGCGGCCCTCCAGACGGCGCTCTTCTACCTCGAAGGCAAGTTCGCGTACGCCGAGCCGCTGCGGTTGGCGCTGCAGAATCTCGCTCTGGGACGATCGGGCTTCTCCGAGCCTCCGACCGACACCGCCGAGCGCGTCCGCGTGAGCGCACCGGACTACTCGCCCGAGCTCGCCGGCCGGCTCGCGAAGCTCGAGTCGGCCATCTCGAAGCAGCGAACCGTGCGGTTCGGCTACTGGAGCCCGAAGCGTCCACGAGCGGGTGAGCGCACCGTCAATCCGTACGCCCTGCGCCTCGACGAGGGCACGTGGTACGTCGTGGGACACGACCTCGACCGCCGGGCGATCCGCACGTTCAAGGTCTCGCGCGTGCGTGGAGACATCCGATTCGCCACGCGCCGCGAGCGCGACTTCCGCATCCCTGCAGACTTCGACGTCGAGCAGCACAGGATTCCGCGTCCGTGGCAGATCGGCGAGATCGTCGGTCGCGCGCGCATCGCCGTGTCCGACGACACCGCCTGGTGGATCGAGCGCACGCTCTCCGATGCCGGCGAGGTCGACGACGGAGTATTCGAGACGGACTTCTCGAACGTCGATCTGCTCGCGAGCTGGGTGTTGCGTCAGAACGGGCGCGCAGTGCCGCTCGAGCCCAGCGAGCTCGTGGACTCGGTCGTCGCCTCACTCGCCGCACTCGCCGACGCGCACGACGGCGACGCCCCTGGCGTCGCCGGGCCGAAGCGAACCGATCCGCGTCGACCGCTTCCAGAGCGACCTGCCGGCCCCGTCGCTCCCGAGCGGTTCGGGGTGTTGCAGGCGCTCCTTGCGCACCTGCTCGCGGCATGCGGGGACGACCGCTCGGCCGTCCTGGACGCGTCCGAGCTCGCTGCCCGCTTCTCGATTCCGCTCGATGAGCTCCAGGATCACCTCTCCCTCCTCAATCTCGTGAACTTCGGGGGCGGCTGCTACGCGGTGTACGCGGAGCACGACGGCGACGTCATCCGCGTGGAGAAGGAGCTCTACGGCGACGTGTTCAGGCGCCCGCCGAAGCTGACGCCGCTCGAGGCGCGAGCGCTCCACCTCGCCATGGAGTACGTCGGCCCGACGATCGCAGCGGATGCGCACACTCCTCTGAAGCGCGTGCGCAAGAAGCTGGAGGAGACCTTCGGGCGATTCGAGCTGGCGGGCACACCGGTTGCCAAGGACGCATCGGCAGACGAGACGCTCGTGCGCGTGCTCTCCGAGGGGGTCGACAAGCGCGTCATCGTCGAGATCGAGTACATGAAAGAGGGGGACGACAGCCCGAGTCTCCGCAAGGTGGAGCCGTACACGATCGAGCGCGAGCTTCCCGTCTGGCGCGTCCACACCTGGGACATCACCGTGGACGCAGCGCGGACGTTCCGGCTCGATCGCATGCGTTCGGCGCGGCTTACGGCCGAGCGGTTCGACGCGCGAGACGGCTTCGATCCGTCCTATTTGCGCAACCCTCGCGTCGCACGCCTCCTCCACTCTCCGGACGTGGCTCGCTGGAAGCTCGAGCGAGGTGCACGCCCTCTCACCGACGGCTCGGCCATCGCCGACGTTCCGTTCAAGACCGAGGAGTGGCTGCTCTCGGAGGTCCTCGCCGACAGGGGCGAGACGGTCGTCCTCGAGCCTCAGCGCCTGCGCGACGTAGTCGCGAAGCGGGCACGTCGGCTGCAGCGCGAGCTCGGTCGCGTCCCCTCGCGGCGCTGATCGTCACATAAGCGTCAAGGAACCGCGTCGAGCCGTTCACACGGCCGTCGAGGTGCGCACCGCGCCGCTACCGTTGTCGCCCTAGCCAACAAAGGAGAGCGACATGAGGTGGCTCCCAACGATTCATCGCGTCTGGGCCCTCGCGGCTGTCGGGGTAGCAGCAGGGGTCGCGGCCGGTCTGGCGATCTCGCTCGCGACGAACGCCTTGGCTCAGGGGGCGTCCGGGTCGGGCGCCGTGTTCGATGTGACGCACGTACCGCCGCTTCTCACAGTCCCCGACGCGAGTGGCGAGCTCGTCTACGACGTCCACTGTTCCGCGGCCGGCGTCGATGATCCAGAGGCAAACTGCAGTGTCAGTGGCACCGTCTTCGCACGACGTGTCGGCGTCGGGTCCTTTCGGGAGATACCGCTCGAGCGGAGGGACCCGGTAACCCGCCAGCTCGCTGCAACCGTTCCCGACGAGTTGCTCGACTCGGACGCGTTCGAGTACTTCGCGGTGTTCGAGTCGGCCGAGGCCGAAGCGCGCCTTACCGTTCCGCCGGGTGCACAGTCCGCCCCGTCCGTCTCACGACGCTTGCGGAACGCCACGCCCGTTTTACTCGGCCGACACTCGTTCGGAGAAGCGCGCCGATCGGGACAGCGGCTCGTGTTCGCGCGCTGGGGAGACGGCCCGGACGCGGCGGGACTCGAGGAGGGGCGCAACCTAGAGCCCGTCGGCGCCTCCGCTTTCGATGTCGACGCATCGGGTGCGATCGTGGTGCTCGACCACGCGAATCGCCGACTGCTCCGGTGGACGAAAGGCACGCGCGCGCCAGTGCACGTGCCGGTGTCGATCAACGGGACGATCGCAGACCTCGCGTCGGGTGGAGACGGCTCCTTCTACGTCATGGAGACGACCGCCCGAAACGGAAAAGCGCCGCTCATCCGGCGGTTCGACGACCATGGCCGTGAGCTGGAGGCCGTCGAGGCAGCCGAGCAGGGCACGGCTCAGATCCGGATCGGCCCCGATGGGCCCGTCGTCCTGCAGCGCCCCTCGCACCAGTGGATGCCTGCGGCCGTCGCTGGCGTCCCGGCATCGCAGGCCGCACAGCTGCAGCGCGGCAGGATGGGCCGGCTCCTACGCTCGGGCGGCGAGGTCGTCGTCCTGAGCCGCACGAACGAGCTCAGAGTCGCCGTGGTGGCCGGCGGCAGGAGCACCCGCTCCTGGCGAATCACCAGCGAGACGCCTCTCGGCGAAGTCCAGCTCGCCGAGCCGGTCGGAAGGCGATTCGTCGTGGTCGTCCGGCTCTACGACGGCCGCTCGGACGAGTTTGCCGTCTTGCTCCTCGACCGGCGCGGCCTCGTGTCACGCACGACGGTCGACGCGGCTGACTGGGCCGAGGCCGCTCCGCTCGGCCGGTTTCGGCTTGTCGGCCGAGACCTCTACAGACTTGGCTCGACGCCGGCCGGCGTCTTCGTCGACCGCTTCGATCTGGAGGTGCGCTGATGACGATTTATCGAAGTGCTGCTGCCGTCGCGGTCTTGTCGTTCGTGGCGTCGTTCGCGCTCACGTATGCGGGCGCTGCCGCCGCGTACCACACCAGGTTCGTCGCGGACAACTGCAATTACGCGTCTCCGACGCCCACGACCTTCATCACGCGTGACGGCTCGGCAACGGTGGCTCTACGAGCAAGACACGAGGGCTACCAGTGGGCAGGGGGCTGCTGGAACGACAACGACAAGGACGACTCGCCCAACGACCCGACCACCAACGCTGGCACGGGTGGTGAAGGGGGCGACTGCTCGGGATTCACATTCAAGGTGTGGCGCGAAGCACTCGACACGTCGAACGCCGGCTTCCACCAGTGGGGCATGCTCCGGAACGTCCACGGTCCGTACACGGCCGCCGCATTCAAGGCGGGCGCGGGTGCGCCGAACATCACCGCATCAAAGTCGGGTCTGATCAAGATGGACGCCCTCGCGAGCGACGGGCACATCGGTCTGATCTACGCGGTGAACCCCGACGGAACCGACCAGATCATCGAGGCGAAGGGCGAGGCCTACGGCACGAGCATCTGGACGCGCACCTACCGTGGAAGCTCGAGCTACAGCGGTGTGCGGCGCGTTGGTTGGAGCTCCTGAGGTGGTGCCGCCGACGGCGAGACGCCCTGCAGCGCGTCTCGCCGTCGCTGTGGTCTGTGTCGTGGCGTCGGCATGTCGACACGACGCGGCACAGCCGACTCAGTTGGTTGACGGCACACCGGCGCATGCTCCGCCCGTCACACTCGAAGGCATCTCGACTACCGCCGTCACGACGATCGTGCGCATCGGAGGCGCGAAGCTCTCGTGCGGCCGCGGCCTGCCGGCGCCCGGGCTGGGCGCGGTCCGCCGCGTCGGTGTCAGCGGATCGAGTATCACGTTCGTTGCGCGGGGCGAGCGCGCCGTCCGGGCGTGCGACGGCGCGCAAGCGGACGGCTGGTGCGGGCATGCATTCGCCCACATCCGATCCAACCGCCGTCTCGACCCGCGGCTGAGTCTGACCTGCAGCCAAGAGGGCGGCACGCCGCTCGGCTTTGCGTGGGTCCAGCCCCGCCCGTCCGCCGCCTACGTCGTGATCGAGCAGCGCGGCTATGCCGAGGTGTACCCAGTCGCCGGCTCCGCCCCGGTCAGAGTGACGACGGCGGAGGTGGACGTCGCCACCTCGTCAGCTCGCCTCGACGTCAGCGAGCACGCCGCGAACGGAAGGCGGATCAGCGCGTACGTGCTCGACGCTCAGGTCTCCGGGTGAGCAGGAGCGGCCGGGAGCCTGATCGTGAACGTGGAGCCGAGTGACGGCGACGAGTCGACGTCGAGGCTGCCACCGTGGGCCGTGACGATCGCGCGCGTCAGCGCAAGGCCGAGTCCCGAGCCGGGCCGGCTCTCGTCCAGGCGAACGCCGGGCTCGAAGATGCGACCGAGATCCTCGGGCGAGATACCCTGGCCGGCATCGCCGACGGAGAGGGCCACCCCTGTCGGCGTTCGCGTCGCGCGGACGTCGACCGTCTCGGCCGCGTCTCCGTGCATGAGCGCATTCACGATGAGATTGTCGAGAGCCTGGCGGAGCCTCACCGGATCGCCGTCGACGAGCGGCAGAGAGGCCTCGACATGTGCTTCGACGTTCGCTCCACCGATCGCTCTCGACGTGACGACGTCGTGGACGAGAGCTCCCACATCGACGAGCACCGGACGCACCGACGCGACGGCGATGTCGGTGACTATGCGCTCGATTGCCGCACACGCACCGACGGCGAGCCGTACGAGCTCGTGGTGCCCTGGGGAGTCGCCGGGACTGCCCGACATCGCTTCGGCGACCGCTGCGAGGGCAGCGACGGGGCTGCGCACCTCGTGCACGAGGATCGCGACGCGATCGCCGGAGGACTCCGTCATACGTGGCGCTCGCGGATTCGGGCCGCCGACCACTCGGCCGTCTCGTGGAGCATCGGATCGGAATCGCCGACGTAGCGATCGACGGTCGGCGCGAGTGCAGGGCTCCCCACGTTCCCGGCGGCGACGAGTGCGTTCCGCCGTAGCCAGCGTGGGTCGTTGCGTGGGACGTAGAGGCGATCGAAGTCCGCCAAGAGTGCCTCGCCGTCGCGCTCGAGCCAGTCGATGAGGCCGACGCGCCCCGATGTTCCGCCTGTGCCGAGCCCGCGACGCCGCTTCTCGACCCCGCGATTCCACGGGCATACGTCCTGACAGATGTCGCAGCCGTAGACCATGTCGCCGAGCTCGGCTCGATACGGCTCCGGAATCGCTGCGTGCGCTTGCGTCCAGTACGAGAGGCATTTCGTCGCGTCGAGCGTGCCGGGATCGTCGAGCGCGCCGGTCGGGCATGCGTCGATGCACACGCGGCAGTCGCCGCAGTCGAGCTCGAGCGGCGGAGACGGCTCGATCTCGACGTCGGTTACGAGCGCTCCGAGGACGACCCAGGAGCCGTGGCGACGCGTGATCGCCATCGTGTTCTTGCCGTAGAACGCGATACCGGCACGGACAGCGGCCGCGCGGTCGACGTGATCGTTCTCGTCGACGAGCACACGGTACGCGCCGCCGAGCCGCCGGCCGAGCTCGTCGAGTCGCTCACGCAACACGATGTACTCGTCTCGCCAGGTGTACCGAGGCAGGCGACCCTCGTCGATGCCGGGCTTAGATCCTTCGCGGTAGTAGCAGAGCGCGGCCGCAATCACGCTCTTGGCCTCAGGCACCAGCCGTTCGGGGTGGCAGGAGATCTCCGGACGCGCCATCGTGAATCGCATATCCGCGAACAGTCCGCGCTCGCGACGCTCGCGTATGTGGTGCTCGGTGTCGTCGTACGGCGCGGCCAGGGCGACACCGACGGCGTCGATGCCGAGCTCGATCGCCAGCTCCGTCAGCTCGGCGCCGGTCATGAGAGGATTCTGCCTCGTGAAGGCCGTGCGCATCCACGAGGACGGGGGTCCGGACGTGCTTCGCTACGAGGACGTCGACGATCCGAAACCTGGCGAGGGCGAGATACTCGTGGAGCTTCGCGCCGCCGGACTGAACCATCTCGACATCTGGGTACGCAAGGGGTTGCCCTCAGTGCCCAAGCCACGCATCCTCGGTGCCGACGGCGCGGGCGTCGTCGCAGCGCTCGGCGAGAGTGTCGAGGGGTTCGAGATTGGCGACCGTGTCGTCGTGAACCCGGGAATCCCGCACGACGGGCGCATCACGGTCATCGGCGAGCACACCGACGGGACATACTGTGAGCTCAAAGCGATCCCCGTCGCGCAGCTGCACCCACTCGACGACGGCCTGACGTTCGAGCAGGCGGCGGCGTTTCCCCTCGTCTTCGAGACCGCCTATCGCATGCTGGTGACCCGCGCCGCGCTTCGCGAGGGCGAGTGGGTGCTGATCTGGGGGATCGGCGGAGGCGTCGCTCTTGCCGCGTTCGAGATCGCGCGCGCACTCGGCGCACGCACGATCGTGACCTCCTCGAGCCCCGAGAAGCTCGAGCGAGCGCGCGAGCTCGGCGCCGACCTAGCTGTCGACCACGGCGACGGTGACGTCGTCCAGGCAGTGAAGGACGCCACCGAGGGCAACGGAGCCGACGTCGTGGTCGAGACCGTCGGCGAGGCGACGTGGGAACGGTCACTGGCCGCCGCGGCCCAGGAGGGTCGCATCGTCGTGTGTGGCGCGACGTCGGGCCACAGCCCGCCGGCGCGTCTCTACCGTCTCTGGTGGAAGCAGCTCAGCGTCTACGGATCGACGATGGGCATGCCCTCGGACTTCGAGGGCGCATACGAGCTCATCAGGTCCGGCCGGGCGCGCGTCCACATCGACAGCACGTTCCCGCTCGCCGACGCAGCGAGAGCCCACGAGCACCTCGAGTCGGGCGCCCAGTTCGGGAAGGTCGTGCTGACGATTCCATGACGTCGTCCTGAGCTGCGCCAGCTGGCGCGAAAGGGGACGCCTTCAGGAATCTCGCGCAGACTCAGCCGAAGCCGAGAATGAACTTTGCATCATCGGACATGCGATCCGGCGTCCACGGCGGGTCGAACGTGAGCTCGGCCTCGACCTCGGAGACACCAGGCACGCTGCGGGCGGCGTCGACGATCCCCTCGGCGATCATCGCTCCGGCCGGACAGCCCATCGACGTCAGGCTGTACGTGATCTTGACCGCCGGCCCGTCGACCTCGACGTCGTACATGAGCCCGAGCTCGACGATGTCCATGCCGAGCTCCGGATCCTCGACTCCGTGGAGTGCCTCGACGACATCATCGCGTGCGACCACGCAGCAAGTGTAGAGACGCGGGCCTACGCGACGCCGACAAGCTGGTCAGCGCGCCGGAGGACGAGATCGAGCACGTCACCGACCGCGTTGTCGAGCGAGTCGTTGTAGATCACCGGGACGTCGTGCCTGCGCGCGCGCTCGACGAGGTAGTCCTGGATCTCGCGGATCTGCGCCAGCGAGTCGAGGTACTTCTCGAGTGGTCGGAGCCCCTCGGTCGCGTGATCGCGTACCCAGAAGTGGCTGCGGTGCAGGTTCTCGTCCTCGATCGCGACGACGCACTGCACGACGAAGGCTCCCGGATAGCTCACGTCGACCATGCCCGGCACGAGGTGCACGCCTTCGAGCACGATCGACCAGCGCTCGGCGGCAGCGCGTTCGAGCGCGGCGTCGACGCCGACGAGCACGTTGCGCGTCTGATCCAGGAAACCCAGGATCGCAGCGTCGCCCGACTCGTCCTCCTCGGCTCGCGTCAGCGCGAGTCTCGCCTCGAACGACGAGTAGTGAACCGACGGCATGAACTCCTTCGAGAAGAACGTCCGCATGGTCTGCCGAATGAAGTCGGTCGACGTGACGCGCGTGATCCCGAGGCGGTGAGCGGCCTCGGTCGCAATCGTGGACTTCCCCGTTCCCGTCGCGCCGCCCACGAGCAACAGAAGGGGCTCGTCGAGCCGCTGGAGCGCATCGATCCTGCGCAGCCGGCGAACCGTTCGCGCAGCCTCCTCTTCGCCGATCAGCTCGGATGCGAGCTCTCCGAGACGGTCGAGGTCGAGCGACACGACGCCGCGCTCGACGAGGTCACGATCGGCACGACGCGCGATGAGGTAGGCACGCTCAGGATCGAGGCCGGTGACGACGAGCGCGCGTGCCATCAGACCCTTCGAGAACGGAACCTCGTCGCCCAGGGGCAGCGGGAGGCGGTGCCGGCGCTCTCTCATACCTGCAATTTGGCCATGCCGAGCAGCAGCTCGTCAAGGTCCGGCTCTCCGGATACGGAGACGACGTCGTTCGCCGCAAGCGCGACCTCAGCCCCTCTTCCGAGCGCGCCCTCGGCCACGACGTCGATCGCGGCAGCCTTCAACTCGACCAGGTAGACGTCGGCAGAAATGTCCGCGAGCTCGTCGTGGAGCGCTACGCGATTCGCCAGGTTTCCGGAGACGTGCACGATCCGCGCGCCGTGGACGGCCTCGAGATGTGCTCGGAGCTGCGCGTGCGCAGCGACGGGTGCCGCGCAGAAGTACGCGACCGTCCGATCGCGCACGTCGACCAGGGGCCGCGGATGCAGTGTCGTCGCAACCACGGGCGTGCCCGGACGAACAGCACCCGCGACACGGTCTCGCACCATCTCCCACCTCGCGTCGTGATCCGCCATCGTGACGACGGCAACGTCCGCGACGAGTAGTCGATACGTGTTCAGGTACCCGGCCACGACATCCGGGTTCTGGTGCCCACCCACCACGACGACGGTGCTGTCGGCGGCGATCGGCGGAAGTGCCGCGCCGCTGCCGTCGAAGACGACCAAATCCGGCGCCAGACCGGCTGCGACTGCGGCGCCGTCCCCGACGTTCGAAACCGCGACGGCTCCGGCCAGCCCTCCCCCGCATCGGCGGCAGCCCACCGTCGACACGCCCGCGACCGCAGCCGTCTCGAGGTGGTCGGAGGCCGCATGCCGGCCCGACCGGGAGAGATCGACGAGGGCCTCGACTGTCGGCGGGATCGTGACGACCTCGGGTTCGAGCGGACCCCCGCGCCCCATCGCGACGACGACGACATCGTGCTCCGCGGCGAGAAGCCGTGCAAGGTGCCCGGTGACGGCTGTCTTCCCGACCCGCTTGCCCGTGCCGACGACCGCGATCGACGGCACCGCGAACGGCGCGCGCTCGGGCGGGTCGAAGCGGAAGTCCGCACCGACGTACGGCACGCCGCGTGCCAGGACACGACTGGCGAGCTGGAGGCGCTCTGCGGGCCCGAGCACGGGCTCGTCCGAGAGATCGACGACGACGTCCGGCTCGTACCGCTCGATGGCGGCACCGACGTCGGCGACCAGGGGCACGCCGTAGTCCTCTCCACCGCGAAGCTTCTCCTGTCCGCCGACGAGCACCGCAGCGGCGAACTCGTATGGCAGCTCCGCCAGAGCATGTCGCACGACCGAGGCGTAGTGCTCACCGTCGACGATCGCGACCGCTCTCACGTTCGTGCTGTGACCTCGTCCTCTATCGCGCCTGTGAACTTCGCGTACTCGAGCGTGTCGAGCGAGAACGAGACGAGCCGCTCCTGACCGTGGAACGGATGCCGTCGCCAGACGTCGACCCTGCGATCGGCGATCTCGATCACGTTGTAACACGGCCTGGTGTTGCCTCTCAGGCGCAGCGACGAGACGGTTCCGGCATTGACGACGAAGAGATCCTCGAGCCGCCAGACGTACGGCACGTGCTTGTGCCCCGAGAGGACGAGTCGCACACCGGCGCGCTGCAGGCACTCGATCGCGTCGCCCGCGTCGTGGACGATGTTCCGCTCTCTCCCCGTGCCCGGCACCGGCAGCAGGTGATGGTGCAGGACGAAGACCTTGAGCTCGGCCGGCTCCGCGGCGAACTCCTCCTCGATCCAGCGATATCGCCCACGTCCGATCTGGCCGTGGTCGAGATCGGGCTCGCTCGAGTCCACCGCCACGATCGACACAGGCCCTTTTCGCAGCACGGAGTTCCGGTCGCCGAACATCTGCTCGAAGTGCACGTACCCGACGTTCCGCGAGTCGTGGTTTCCCGGGACGACGACGAGCCCGTCGCAGTCGATGCGGTCGACGTACTCGCGCGCCATGAGGTACTCGTGGCGGAAACCGAAGGTCGTCAGGTCGCCCGAGCATACGACGACGTCGGGCTGGAGCTCGTTGATCTCGCTGATCGCGCGTTCGAGCAGGCTTGCTTCGAAGTACGCCTCACCGCAGTGCAGATCGGAGAGCTGGGCGATCCGGAACACATCCGAAGTCTATGGCCGCACTGCGGAGTCGTCCGAGGCCGTTGCTACGGTGGCGCGGGTGCGGGAAGTACGTCCCGTTTTCCAGGCATATCGTGGAGCAGAACCCCCGAGGTTCGCGAATCGCATCGAGGTTGAATGCGCGAAGATCCTCGACTACTACGGCGTCCCCTGGGACTACGAGCCCCACTCGTTCGTCCTCGAGCGGGATGAGACAGGGCGCGTGGTCAGTGCGTTCACGCCCGACTTCTACCTCCCCGAACAGAACCTCTTCATCGAGGTGACGGTCATGAAGCAGTCGCTCGTGACGCGCAAGAATCGCAAGCTCCGCGAGATCCAGAGGCTCTACCCGCACGTGCGCGTGAAGCTCTTCTACCGACGCGACATCGAGCGCCTTGCACAGCGCTACCGCCTCCGCCTCGCCTCGTAGTGACCCACGTGCCCCCATCGGAGAACGGTGCAGTCGGTGCCGTCTACCTGACGCGCGAGGAGATTGCCGTACGGGTCGCCGAGCTCGGCACGGAGATCGGCTCCGCCTACGACGGTCTCGACCCGCTACTGGTCGCGCCGTTGAAGTCGAGCGTCGTCTTCCTCGCCGACCTCACGCGCGCTCTGCGGATCCCGCACACCCTCGACGTGATCGAGCTCGCGCCCTATACGGACGGCCGCGACGGTGGCGTGCGACTGCTCAAGGACACCGACACGCCCCTCGAAGGTCGCCACGTCCTCCTGGTCGAGGACGTCGTGGACACGGGTCTGACGCTCCACTTCCTGTGCCGCACGCTCGGGCTCCGGGACCCGGCGAGCCTCGCCGCAGTGACGCTGCTCGATCGACCTCATAGACGCCTCGTCGACGAGCTCCCGCTCAGGTTCATCGGCTTCAGGGTTCCGGACGAGCTCTTCGCTGGGTATGGCCTCGGGCTCGACGAGCGCTGGCGGGCGCTCCCGGATCTCCACGTCGTGAGCTCGGTGGCGCTCCCCAGCGCTGCGACGGAAGCCGCGTAGCCAACCGTCAGAGGTAGAAGAGGGGATCGACGGCGGCGCCGTTGACCCTCACCTCGAAGTGCAGGTGAGGCCCGGACGAGTTTCCGGTCGAGCCGACGAGCGACACGGTCTCGCCCTGCGAGACGGACTGGCCGACGCCCGCGAGCAAGGCCGACGCGTGCGCGTATGCCGTCGAGAGGCCGTTACCGTGGTCGATCACGATGAGGTTTCCGTATCCGCCGAGCCAGCCGGAGTAGATCACCGTGCCGGAAGCTGCAGCACGGTTCGGCGTGCCGTACGCGCAGCCGATGTCGATGCCCTCGTGCATCCGTCCCCACCGCATCCCGAAGCCGCTGACGACGACACCGTCGCAGGGCCAGATGAGGCCTGCGGCGGACGCCTGACCGCTACCGGTCGACCCGGCACGACGCTGTGCCTCCTGTATCCGCGCCGCCAGCGCGGCGCTCTCGACGGCGAGCGCTTCGACCTCGCGGATGAAATCCTCGCGCGTCTCACGCGTGCCCGTGAGTGCCGACTGCTTGAGCGAGCGCACGGTCGTGAGGCGATCGCGGTCGCCCGCGAGTTGATCTCGGGCGACCCGTGCGTCGCCTGTTCGCGCGCTGATTACGGAGACCGTCGCCGCCTGCAATCGCTTCGTCTCCACCGTCGCGCGACGCTCGGCGGCGGCCTTGACCTTCGACTCCTCGACTTGCCGCGCGATCCGGCGGTCCTGCGCTCCGATACGCGACACGAGCTCGACGCTGTCGATGATCTCGTCGAAGCTCGCCGCCGACACGAGGAACGCGAGGAGATCCGGCGGCTCGTCGATGTACGCCGATCGCACGCGCGCCTCGAGGATCGCGACAGCCTTGGCGTACTCGGTCTGCAGCCGCTCGAGACGCTGCGTTTGTCGCTCGAGGAGGACCGTGAGCTGGTCGAGGCGGCCCTGCGCGGACGACAGCTCCGCTTCGAGCGCAGAAACAGCCGACTGGGCGGAGTCGACGGCTGCCTGCGCGCTCTCGAGCTCCGAGACCACCGCCGAGAGCTGTGACGTCAGGACGCCCTCCTGCGTCTTCGACTCGGCGATCTCCGCCTGCAGCGCCGCGATGCGTGCGTCCACAGCGGCCTTCTCGTTCTCGGGCGCCTGCGCCAACGCCGACGTCGCGAGCACGAGTGCGAGAACGAAGCCGACACCGGCCAGGGATCGTCGCCCCATGCGCCTAGTTTCGCGCACGCGCATGCAGACCCTCCCCCGCTTCACGTCCGAGCGCCTGGAGCGCGGACGCGACCTCACGACGGCGCAATCCGACCTGCGCTCGGTAGTCGTCGTCGGAGACCGTCCCCGTGCGATGCTCGAACTCGAGCTCCTTCAGCGCGGAGAGCGCTCGATCACGCGCTTCGAGAAGCTCGAGCCGCCGCAGCTCGTCCTCGCCAAGATCGTCGAGGGCGTCGGACTCCGGCTCGGGCTCACGCAAGAAGGGCAGCGCGACCGCGACGACACACGCGACGGCGAGCGTCGCGGAGAGCACGAGCGCCAACGTCAAGGCGTCGCGGGGATGCCGGCTTCGGATGACCGCGTGACGAGCCTGCGCTGCTCGCGGCGGTCAGGCCAGAGCGTGATGACCGAGCCGAGAAGGAAGACCAGCCCGGCGATCCAGATGAGGTTGACGAGCGGCTTGACGAAAACTCTGAAGTACACGCCGCCGTCCGGGTCGATCTGCTCGGCGATGACGAAGAGATCCTCACCGGTGACCTTATCGCTTCGAATCCCGACCTCGTTCGACACCTGCTCCTCGATCGTGTACGCATTCTTGCCCGCTTCGAGCGTCCCGAGATCTCGGTCGCCGCGTCGAACTTCGAGCGTCGCGCGGATCTCGGTCGCGTTCGCGGTCGCGCGCTCGTCGAGAGAGCGGTAGACCAGCGTGTAGTCGCCGATCCGCATCGACTCGCCTCGTGTGAGCTTGGCTTCCGCCACCGAGTCGAACGCGCTCGAGCCTGCGACGCCGATGGCGAGCATGACGATCGACGCGTGGACGATGTACCCGCCGTAGCGCCGCCGGTTCCGTGAGATCAACGAGCCGAATGCGGACGGCCAGGACTCGGCACCGAGCGCCTTGCGTGCACGCGTCCCGCGCGCGAACTCCATCACGATGGTCGTGATCACGAAGGCCGAGAACGTGTACGCAACGAGGCCCGGTACGGAGCTTCCTGCTCCGAGCAGGAGCAACACCACGCCAGCGGCGAGTGCCACGAAGGTCGGCCAGCGGAACGTCGTAGCGAGGCTCTTGAGCGATGCTCGGCGCCAGGCGATGAGCGGACCGATCCCCATGAGCAGGAGGAGCGGGAGCCCGAACGCGCGCAGGAAGAAGTCGTAGTACGCCCTCCCGAGCACGACTGCCTCCCCTCGCACGGCTTCCGAGACCAACGGGTAGACGACGCCCCAGAAGATCGCCAGACAGAGCGCGAGGAGGAGCAGGTTGTTGTAGAGGAAGGCTGCCTCGCGCGAGATCGGCGACTCGAGCTTCGTAGGCGAGCGCAGCTGCGGGAGCCTCCAGAACAGCAGGCCGAGCGAGGCGGCGACGACGAGCGCAATGAACGCGAGGAACCACGGCCCGATGGAGCTCTGCGTGAACGAGTGGATCGAGTTCACAACACCGGAGCGCGTGAGGAACGTCCCGAAGAGCGAGAGCGAGAACGCCAGGATCACAAGCAGCACGTTCCACACCTTCAGCATCCCGCGGCGCTCCTGAATCATCACCGAGTGGAGAAAGGCCGTCGCCGCGAGCCAGGGCATGAGGGCGGCGTTCTCGACCGGATCCCACGCGTAGTAACCGCCCCAGCCGACCTCGACGTACGCCCAGTGGCTGCCCAGCAGCTGGCCGATGCCGAGCGCCGCCCACGCGAACAGCGTCCAGCGCCGCGTCGCGATCAGCCAGCGCTCGTCGAGCTTGCCGGACAGGAGCGCCCCGATAGCGAACGCGAACGGGACGGTGAGCCCCACGTAGCCCACGTAGAGAAGCGGCGGGTGCGCGAGCATGTACGGGTTCTGAAGGCTCGGCGTCATTCCGGCGCCGTCGGCAGGCGCAACTTGGGTGGCGAACGGGCTCGCTACGACGACCACGAGAAACGCGAAGAACGTCGAAACCGCGGCGAACACGGGAACGACCCACACGGTGAGATCTTTCGCCCACCGACGGCTTAGCGTCACGGCAGCGGCGGCGAACGCTGTCAGCATCAGGAGCCAGAGCAGGAGCGACCCTTCCTGGCCTCCCCAGAATGCCGAGATCGTGTAGGCGGTGGGAAGAGCCTCGCTCGTCGAGCGCGCGACGTACGTGAACGAGAAGTCGTTGCGTAGGAGCGCGGCGACGAGGACCAGCGACGCAACGACCGTGGTGAAGAAGGAAGCGGCTAGCGCATTCTGTGCAGAGCGCGCAAGGCGTCGTCTGCCGAGATGCGCCGCTGCGGCGCCGGCAACGAGCGCGTACACGGACAGGCCGAGAGTGACGAGAAGTGCGGCGCGGCCCAGCTCAGGCATGGGCGCGGATTACGCGGAGTCGCCGCTCTGCTTCGGCGTGTATTTCGATGGGCACTTTGTGATCATCGAGCCGGGCTCGGTCACGAACGTGCCCTTCCGCAGCTCACCGTCGACCACGATATGCCGTCCGACCTTGAAGAGATCTGGCACCGAGCCGGTGTAGAGCACGGCCACGGTCGCCGGGCTGTCCCCGCTGATGTCCTTGAGCTTGAACCGGAGCCCGCCATCGTGGGCGTCGCCCCCGACCGGGCCGACCACGAGGCCGGCGAGCTGGACCGTTCCTGAGCGCCCTGCGAGCTCGCTGGGAGCCAAAGACGGATTGCCGCCCCCTGCAATCGACGTGTACAGCAGAAAGACGGCGAGCACGCCCGCTACCGAGAGCGCGATCACGAGCCGCGCGGGACTCGCCTTCCGAGCCATGGCGGAAGTCTAGCCCTGAAGCGTCGCTCGTCCTCTGAACAAGCGCTTACGCGGCGCGTTCGGCCGCGTCGCGCTCGAGACGCCGATCGGGCATCCGATAGCCATGCTCCACGCAGAGCGAGCCGGGAGACTCCTCGGTGAGCGCATCGCAATAGCCCTTTCCGTACGCGGCGCGAATGAACGCCGCGACGATCTCGAGACTCCAATCCGAGACGTCGGCGGCTTCGCGCCACAGATCGGCGAGCCGGAGGTCGATGTCGAGCTCGAGCAGCTCGATGCGGGACGGGACATTGACCATGCGTCGAGCGTACGGACCCCGTCGGACGGACGTTCGCGTCCGGCCTACTGCTGCACAGAGTGGGACCCCAGGTGCGCGAAAGATCCCCGAAGGCGGTCCGCTTCGCGGCCGCGCATCGTTGCGTATCCCACCGTCGTTACTGCTCCTCGGCCCGCACGGTGAAGGGCACCCGCCAGTCCTCGCGCGTCTCGTTGTCGATGGTAAGGCGCCACTCGTACCGGCCAG
>DATKBJ010000039.1:0-20395 GCA_035514135.1 Gaiellaceae bacterium
AGTTCGCGCCGTCTCGACTGCAATCACGACGCCCGTCAAGAAGGTCAGCGGCTTCGCCTCGGGCATCTCGCACGGCGTCTCCGCCTTCAGGTCCCGGCGCAACGCGGGCGAAGCCGTGCGGGTCGCGAAGGACGCGGCAGCGCGCCGCGAGGGCGAGCTCGACGACGAGCTTCGCAACGCGGGCACGGCGCAGCCGGAGAGCCCGCCTCCCGCTGCCTAGCGGGCACAGGCGTCCGCGACCTCGCTCGTAGAATCCCGGGATGCGCACGACCGCAGACCTGCGTGAGGGTTTCCTCTCGTTCTTCGAGGAACGCGGACATCTGCGTTGCCCGTCGTACTCGCTCGTGCCGCGCGCCGGCGACGACACGACCCTCCTCGTGACGGCCGGGATGCAGCCGCAGATGCCGTTCTTCCTCGGTCTCGAGCCGCCGCCCGCGCCGCTGACGACGCTCTCACAGAAGTGCTTCCGGACCGTCGACATCGACGAAGTGGGGCTCGACGGGCACCACCTCACCTTCTTCGAGATGCTCGGCAACTTCTCGTTCGGCCAGTACTTCAAGGAAGGCGCGATCGAGTTCGCGCGCGAGTTCGTCCAGGAGCACATGAAGCTCGACTGGGAGCGTGTGTGGGTGACGGTGCACGCCGGCGACCCCCAGCTGAAGCTGGGGCCGGACGAGGTCTCGATCGAGCTGTGGCAGAAGGTCGGCATGCCGAGCGAGCGGATCGTCGCGCTCCCGACCTCGGAGAACTTCTGGTCGGTCGGAGGCCCGGGCCCGTGCGGCCCGGACTCAGAGATCTACTGGGACTGGGGCGTGTCGCACGGGTGCGGCGAGCCCGACTGCGCGCCGGCCTGCTCGCGCTGCGACCGGTTCCTCGAGTTCTGGAACCTCGTCTTCATGGCCTACGAGCAGCGTGCCGACGGCACGCTCACCCCACTTCCGAAAGAGAACATCGACACGGGCCTCGGCCTCGAGCGCGGCGCGGCGATCCTCCAAGACGTCAGGTCCGTGTATGACACGGACGGGTACCGCCAGATCATGGACTGGATCGCAGCGGAGTCCGGCGTCGCGTACGGCGACTCGCCGCCGGCGACGAAGGCGCATCGTGTGCTCGCCGATCACGGACGCGGGATGACCTTCCTCGTGAGCGACGGCGTCACTCCGTCGAACGAGGGCCGTGGCTACGTCCTACGGCGGATCATCCGGCGCGCCGTGCAGCAGGCCCAGCGCATCGGCCTCCACGACGTGCATCGGCTGTCCGGCGTCGTGGTCGAGCAGATGGGCGGGGCGTATCCCGAGCTCGCCTCCCGTGCGGCCGACATCGAGCGCGTGCTCCGGCTCGAGGAGGAGCGGTTCGGAGAGACCCTCGAACGCGGCCTCAAGCTCTTCGAGGAGCTCGGCTCCCAGGACGCGATCTCCGGCGAGCAGGCGTTCACGCTAGCGGCGACCTACGGCTTTCCGCTCGAGTTGACCGTCGAGCTCGCGGAAGAGCGCGGTCAGGTGGTCGACGTGGACGGCTACGTGCTCGAGATGGAGCGCCACCGCGAGGTGTCTCGCGCTGCCGGCTCGAGCGAGCTGCAGCGCGCCGTCGACTTCGCGCGCGCGGCCGACTTCGAGACGGAGTTCGTCGGGCATGCGAAGACGGACGTCCTCACCCAGATCGGCGCGCTCGAAGAGATCGAGGACGGCCTCTTCCTCGCGAAGCTCCGGGAGTCGCCGTTCTACCCGGCGGGTGGAGGGCAGGTGACGGATGCCGGCACCATCGAGCTCGACGGCCACCCGGACATGGTCGCGGAGCTCGTCGACGCGTACCGGCTCGAGCACGACCAGGCGCTTCTCCTCCGTGGCTCCGGCTTCGCGGTCGGAGACCGTGTTCGCGCGCGCGTCCCGTGGTCGGTGCGCTTCCCGACGATGGCGAACCACACCGGTACCCACCTGCTCCACCAAGCGTTGCGCGAGGTACTCGGCGACCACGTGCGTCAGGCAGGCTCCGCCGTTCGGCCGGACAAGCTCCGTTTCGACTTCACGCATGACCAGGCGCTGAACGCCGTCGAGCGCGACGCCGTCGAGCGCCGGGTGAACGAGCTCGTCTTCGCGAACCGTCCGGTGCACGTCTTCGAGACGCCGATCGAGGAGGCGCGTTCGCTCGGCGCAACGATGCTGTTCGGCGAGAAGTACGGCGCGATCGTCCGCGTCGTCGAGGTACCGGGGTTCTCCGTCGAGCTGTGCGGCGGGACGCACGTCACGACGACCGCGGAGATCGGCTCGTTCGTCGTCCTCTCGGAGAGCTCAGTGGGCGCGGGTGTGCGGCGGGTCGAGGCCGTGACGTCGGGCGCCGCATGGGCTCTGCTCGACGAGAGCGCGCGCGAGCTCGCGGCTCTTCGGTCGGAGGTCACGAAGCTGCGCAAGGCGCCGAAGCAGGCTGTGCCCAGCTCGGGCGTGTCGCTACCGGAACCCGAGGTTCGTCCGCAGGGGGGCGTGAACGTGATCGTGCAGCCGGTCGACGGGCTCGACGCCGATCAGCTCCTCGATCTGTCCGACCGGTACAAGCAGACGCACGCTCCTGCGGCGGTCGTTCTGGGATCGCGGGAGGACGGGAAGGTGCACCTCGTGGCGAACTTCGACGACGCCGTGGCCGAGAGGATCAGCGCCTCGGACGTCCTCCGCGAGGCGGCGGCGATCGTCGGAGGCGGCGGAGGCGGACGGCCGACGATGGCTCGTGCGGGAGGGAAGGATCCGGAGAAGCTGCAAGACGCGCTCGCCGAGGCGGAACGTCTGATCCTTCAGGCGCTGTGAGGGTGATGGCGCTCGACTACGGCGCCGCGCGCACCGGCGTCGCGGTCTCGGATGCGACGGGCACGATCGCACGACCGGTCGGCGTTGTCGATCGCGCGTCGTCGCCGGCTGGCATCGAGGCGCTGCTTGCTCTTGTGCGCGAGCACGACGTGCAGAGCGTCGTCGTGGGACTGCCGCTGACGCTGCGGGGCGAGCGCGGCCAGCAGGCGATCGAGACGGAGACGTTCGTCGATGCGTTGCGCGAGGCCGTCGACATCCCGGTCGAGACGTACGACGAGCGATTCACCACGGCGCTCGCGGCACGGGGTGGGGGTGCAGCGGAAGAGGATGCGCGCGCGGCGGCGCACCTCCTCGAGACCTACCTGGCGAACGCGAGGCGGGAGTGAGTCGGGCGGTCATCGCCACAGCGCTCGCCGTGCTCGGCCTCGCCGTCGCAGGCTGTATGGGCGACGAGCCCGCAGCCCCGCCTGTCGAAACGACTCCGCCGCTGCAGCGCCTGCGGATCATCTTCCCCGAGGGCTTCTCGCGGCGGGAGATGGCGGACAGGGTCGCCGCCGTGCGCGAGATCGCGATCGACGAGCGTGGCGTCACTCCGCGTCTGACGAAGACGGGATACCTCCAGGCGAGCGGCGGCGCCGTTCCGCCGCGCGAGTTCCGCACGGACTGGAAGCTCGGCTCGATCGAAGGCTTCCTGTTCCCGGCGACCTACGAGTTCACAACGCTCACGTCGTCGGCGCGGCTCGTGCGCGACCAGCTCGCCGCGTTTCGCCGGAGCTGGCGCAGAGTGGATCTCCGGTATGCGCGCTCGAAGAATCTCACTCCGTACGACGTGCTGATCATCGCGTCGATGATCGAGAAGGAGACCGTCGTCCCTGCCGAGCGACGCCTCGTGGCGGCGGTGATCTACAACCGGCTGCGAAACGGGATGCCGCTCGGGATCGACGCGACGATTCGCTACGGACGCGATGTCCCTGGTACGGAGCCACTGAAGCGGTCCGATCTGGAGAGCGACGACCCGTACAACACGCGCAGGCGCCCCGGCCTGCCTCCGACCCCGATCGCGAACCCGGGCCTCGCGTCGATGCGCGCCGCGGCGAATCCTGCGCGTGTCGACTACCTGTACTTCGTCCGCGTGGGCGAGAGCAACCGCCACTTCTTCACGACGAGCGAGGCCGAGTTCTGCCAGAAGTCGCTCGAGTACGGCTACGGCGGCTGTTGACTCACGGGACACGTCCCGACGAGCGGCGTTCGAGAGCGGCGACCCGCTTCGGCGTGTGCTGCGTAGCGGCGATACTTCGCCGCCATGTCGAGCTGGCACCGCGATCCGGCAGCGCCGGAGCCGAACGTTCCGCAGAGGAACGTCGTCGTCGCTGCGCTGATCGGCGATCCGCCCACACACGGCTGCGCGTGCGAGTGATCTCGGGATCGACGAAGCTCGTCGGGGTCATCGGCTGGCCCGTGCAGCACTCGCTCTCACCGCGCATGCACAACGAGGCGTTCACAGCGCTCGACCTCGACTGGGCATACGTGCCGCTTCCGACCGCATCCGAGCGTCTCGTGGAGGCCGTTCACGGACTGGCCGGTCTCGGATTCGCGGGCGCGAACGTCACGACGCCGCACAAGCTGGCTGTCGTCGACCTCTGTGAAACGGATGCGCCGTCGGTGAACACGCTGGTCGTGCGTGACGGGCGTCTCGAGGGGTGGACGACGGATGCGGCGATCCTGGACGGGTTGCCCACGGAACGTCCCGTCGTTCTGGGAGACGGCGGCTCGGCGGTTGCTTTCGCGCACGCCCTGCCACACGCACGGAAGTTCTCGCGCCGCGCTGGCTGGCCTCCCGACGTCGCCCGCGCCGATCTCGTCGTGAACGCGACGTCCGAGCGGCACGAGGTTCTCGTCGAGCTCGGGCCCGAACACACACTCGTCGATCTCCCGTACCCCGAGACCGCCACCGCCACGGCTGCCCGAAAGGCGGGTGCACGGGTGGTCTCGGGCCTGGAGGTACTGCTCGCGCAGGGTGTCGCGGCGTTCGAGCTGTGGACCGGGGTGGAAGCGCCGGTCGACGCGATGAGGGACGCCTTAGGCTTACGCGCGTGACTCTCACCCTCACGACCTCCGGCGAGTCGCACGGCCCGGCCCTGGTCGCGATCGTCGGCGGGTTGCCCGCGGGGCTCGGGCTCGACCGCGAGTCGATCGCGCGCGACCTCGAGCGCCGACGCCAGGGCTACGGACGAAGCCCGCGCCAGACCTTCGAGGTGGACGAGGTCGACGTCCTCGCCGGCCTTCGTCACGGCGTGACGCTCGGGACGCCACTCGCGCTCGTCATCGGCAATCGCGATCATGCGAACTGGGCCTGGGGGATGAGCCCCTGGCCACCGGCAGGCGAGCCGGCGGGCAAGGGTGCGACACCCGTCACGCTCCCGCGGCCCGGGCATGCAGATCTCGCCGGAGCGCTCAAGTTCGGCCACGACGACGTCCGCAACGCGCTCGAGCGCGCGAGCGCACGACAGACGGCCGTCCACGTTGCCGTGGGTGCCGTTGCGAAGGCACTCGTCGCGGAGATCGGAATCGCAGTCTCCGGCCGCGTGGTGGAGATCGGCGGGGAGGCCGCGGAGGACGGTTGGCGCTCCGCGACGGATGCAGCACGAGCTGATCGCGACACCCTGGGCGGCATCGTCGAGGTCGAGGCGACGGGAGTCCCACCAGGCCTCGGCTCCTACGCGGACAAGCCCGATCGACTCGATGCGCGCCTCGCAGCGGCGCTCATGGGAATCCAGGCCGTCAAGGCGGTCGAGGTCGGTGAAGGCCTCGCGCTGTCCCGGATGCGTGGCTCGGAGTCTCACGACGAGATCGAGCCAGACCGCCGGCGTGCGACGAACCGCGCAGGTGGTCTGGAAGGCGGGGTCACGAACGGCCAGCCGCTCGTCGTCCGGGCGGCGATGAAGCCGCTGCCGACGCTGATGCAGCCGCTCCGCTCCGTCGATCTCGCGACAGGCGAGGCAGGGACTGCGCTCGTCGAGCGCAGTGACGTGCAGGCCGTCGAGGCTCTCTCCGTGGTCGCGGAGGCAGCCGTCGCCTGGGAGCTCGCGCGCGTCGCGAAGGAGAAGTTCGGAGGGGACGCCCTCGTCGACTTCGTGGGAGCACATGCGGCGTATCTCGAGCGGATCACGTGGCCGCACCCCACGCACTAGACCGCCACATCGCGCTCGTCGGCTTCATGGGCGCGGGGAAGTCGACGCTCGGGCCAGTGCTCGCCGAGCGCCTTGGTCGGACGTTCGTCTCCGTCGACGCGCTCGTGGAGGAGCGAACCGGAACGGGGGTCGCCGCGCTCTTCGAGACAAGCGGCGAAGCCGAGTTCCGTGCGCTCGAAGAAGCTGCGGCGCTGGATGTGCTCGCGCGCACGCCGCCTGCCGTGATCGAGCTCGGCGGCGGGGCGCTCGGCTCGACGGCGACGCGCGACGCCCTCGCTCGGCACGCGTTCACGCTGCACCTCGAGGCGACCGTCGAGGAAGCGTGGGAGCGTGTCGCCGGGAGCGACCGACCGCTCGCGCGCGACCCGGAGTCGTTCCGGGCGCTGTACGGGGAGCGCCGTCCGCTGTACGAAGCCGCCGACGCGTCGGCGGCGGACGTCGACGGCGCGGTGCTCGCCGCAGCGGGCGTCCATTTCGGGGCGCACCGTGACGTACGGGGAGACGCGCTCGTGGCGGACCGGCGCGTGGCCGCGCTGCACGCGATCCCTGCGACGCACCTCGTCGACGCGAAGACGCTCGCGCAGGCCGAACGCCTCTGGCGCGGCCTGGAGCTCGACCGCTCGTCGATGCTCGTCGCGGTCGGCGGCGGGACGACGACCGACCTCGCCGGGTTCGTCGCGGCGACGTACATGCGCGGCATCGACTGGATCGCCGTTCCGTCGACGCTCGTCGGCCAGGTCGACGCGGCGATCGGCGGCAAGACGGGTATCGACCTGCCCGAGGCGAAGAACCTCATCGGGTCGTTCCACTGGCCACGTGCGACAGTCGTCGACACGGCGCTGCTCGACACTCTTCCTGACGAGGAGCGCCGTAATGGGCTGGCGGAGGTGGTCAAGACGGGACTGCTGAGGGGCGAGCCGCTCTGGGACCTGGGAGTCGAGCGCCAGGTCCGCGCCTGCGCTGCGTTCAAGGCCGGCGTCTGCCTCCGCGATCCGCACGAGCTCGGCGACCGTGCGCACTTGAACCTCGGGCACACCTTCGCGCACGCGCTCGAAGCGGCATCCGGGTACGAGGTGCCGCACGGGCATGCCGTCGCGCTCGGGCTTCTGGCGGCGCTTCGACTCTCCGGGCTCGCGACGAGCGTCGTCACGGACGTGCTCGGGCCCGCCCCCGTGGCCGTCGATCGCGATGTGGCCTGGGCTGCCCTCCAGCGCGACAAGAAGGTGCGCGACGGGCGTGTGAATCTCGTGCTCCTCGACGAGCCCGGACAGCCGCGGGTCACCTCCGAGGTCGAGCCGGCGCGCGTGCGTGCGGCTCTCGACGAACTGATCGCATAAGGTCACGCCGTGCGGATCGTCGTCCTCAACGGGGCCAATCTCGACATGCTCGAACACCGTGACCCCGAGCTATACGGCGGCATCGGGCTCTCCGAGCTCGAAACGAAGATCTATCAGTGGGCGCTCGAGCTCCAGTCGACGGTGCGCTGCCGTCAGACGAACCACGAGGGCGAGTTCATCGACTGGTGCCACGAGGCACATGACTGGGCCGACGGCGTGATCGTCAATCCCGGTGCCTGGGGACATTATTCCTGGGCGATTCGCGATGCACTCGAGCTGTTCGCCGCGCCGGTCGTCGAGGTGCACCTCTCGAATGTCGACGAGCGGGAGGAGTGGCGGAAGTTCTCGGTGCTCGACGGCATCGTCGCCGCGCGGATCATCGGCAAGGGCCCCGACGGCTACCGCGAGGCGATCGAGTTCATCGTCGGCCGGAAGGCATGAGCCGAATCACGAGACTCGCCGAGCTGCTCGAGGAGCCGCTCCTCGTCGCGGGCCCTCCGTACGTGCTCGGCGGTCAGGCGAACGTTCGCTACCTGTCGGGGTTGCAGAGCTCCAATTCGGCGGTCCTCGTCGAGCCGGACGGGAGCGCACTGATGTACACGGACTTCCGCTATGCGAACCGTGCGCGAGCAATTGAAGGAGTCGAGGTCGCCGAGCTCGCTCGAGGCCTCATTCCGGCGATCGGTGGGCTTCTCTCCGGACGGCGTATCGGGTTCGAGGAGCAGCACCTGCCGTATGCGCTGTACCGCGCGCTCATCGACGCGGGAGTCGACGCGCAGCCCACGCGTGGGCTCGTCGAAGGGCTGCGCGCCGTGAAGGATGCGGGCGAGGTCGAGACGATGCGCCGCGCAGGCGCGCTCTCGGACGAGGTCTTCGCCGCGCTCGCGCAGGAGCGCTTCAGCGGCCGCAGCGAGCGCGAGCTCGCCTGGTGGATCGAGCGGAGCTTCCGGGAGGGCGGCGCCGAGGGGGTGTCTTTCGAGGCCGTGGTCGGGGCAGGCGCGACGGCGGCGTCGCCGCACGCCGTACCCGCCGATGCGCCGATCCAGCCGGGCGTGCTGGTCGTCGTGGACGCCGGCTGCGTGCTCCACGGCTACTGCTCGGACTGCACAAGGACATTCGCCGTCGGCGAGATCTCGGATCGCCTGCAGGAGCTGTACGCCCTTTGCCTCGAGGCCCAGCTCGCCGGGCTCGCCGCTGTGGCTCCGGGTATCCACGGTCGCGACGCCGACGCCGCTTCGCGCACGCTCATCGAGGCAGCCGGCCTCGGCCCCGCCTACGGACACGGGATGGGTCATGGCGTCGGGCTCCAGATCCACGAGGCACCGACACTTCGCCCGGAGTCCACGGACGTGCTCGAGACGGGCAACGTTGTCTCCGTCGAGCCCGGGATCTACCTCCCGGACGAGGGCGCGGGCGTTCGGATCGAGGACCTCGTCCTCGTCACGGACGACGGCTGCGAGCGGCTCACGCACTTCACGAAGGAGCTCGTCGCCGTCTCATAGGGCCGCTGGCCGGGCATGCCCGGCCCCTACAATCTCGCGGTCATGGCCGAGACCGTCACCACGAACCAGTTCCGCAACGGGATGCACGTCGAGATCGACGGCGCCGTGTGGCGCATCGTCGAGTTCCAGCACGTCAAGCCCGGGAAGGGCGGAGCGTTCGTCCGTACGAAGTTGAAGGCGCTCGAGTCGGGCTCCGTCGTCGACCGAACGTTTCGCGCGGGTGAGAAGTTCGCCCGGGTACACACCGAGGTGAAGAACCTGCAGTACCTCTACGACGACGGCTCCGAAGCGCACTTCATGGACGAGGAGACGTACGAGCAGTTCGGGCTCCCGCACGCGGACGTCGCCGACGAGCTCGCATTCCTGCCGCCGTCGAGCTCCGTGCAGATGCTCGCCGTGAACGGGAAGCCCTCCGGGATCCAGCTCCCCGCGTCCGTCGAGCTCACCGTCGCGCAGACGGAGCCGGCAGTGCGTGGCGACACGGTCACGAACGTCACGAAGCCCGCGACGCTGGAGACGGGGGCGGTGGTGCAGGTACCGCTCTTCGTCGACACCGGCGAGCGGATCAAGGTCGATCCGCGCGAAGGGCGCTACATCAGCCGCGCCTGACCCGGTGTCAGACACCGGTTGGGGCGGAGCGTCGGGGGTGCTGTTCGTCGGACATGTCCAGCCTTCGGCTGCGGCATCCGCATGCCACGTCGAGGTGGACACCTTGTGATCGGATTGGCTCTGCTTGCCCTTGACAGAAACGGTGTCTGACACCGTCGGGGACGCACTCGCCCTGTGAGACAGGTCGCTAAGGTCCCCTGACGTGCCGAAGCTGGTCGATACGACGATCCGCCTGCTTTCGCAGGAGCCGCTCGCGGGCAAGCTGCCGACCGCCGAGGTGCTCCGTGTCGCGGAGATCCTCGACACCGCCGGCTTCGCCTGCCTCGAGGTCTCCGGAGGCGGCGTATTCGACGCAACCGTCCGGCGCCGCGTCGAGAGCCCGTGGGAGCGCATTCGTGCGATCAAGTCGCGCGTGTCGACGCCGCTCGGCATTGCGCTTCGCGGGCGCTTCCTCGTCGGGTCCCGTCCCGTCTCGGGCGACATCGTCGGCCGCTTCGTCTCGTGTGCGGCCGAGAACGGGATCGACGTCTTTCGGCTCCACGATCCGCTCAACGATGTCTCGAACCTCCGCGAAGCCGGCGCCGCGATCACGAGCGCGGGAGGCGCGTTCCACGCCGGGCTCGTCTACAGCCCCGGACGAACGGGTGAGACGGAGACGGAGACGCTCGTCGAGCAGGCCCGCAAGCTGCCCGAGCTCGGTGCGACGCGGATCCTGGTGAACGATCCCACGGGGGCGCTCGTCCCACATCGGGCTTCCGAGCTGGTCGGGCGGATACGAGAGGCAAGCGAGCTCCCGGTCGGCTTCTACGTGCAGGGTGCGGCCGGCATCGGCCTCGCCTCGGCACTCGCTGCAGTCGACGCCGGCGCGGATCTCGTCGCAACCGCCGTCTATCCGCTGGCGCTCACGCTCCACCGTGTCTCGGGCGAGTCAGTCGCGGAGTCGCTGCAGGGGCTTGGCCATGCGCCCGGGCTCGAGGTCGGGAAGCTGTGGGAGGCGGCGGACGTCATCGACGAGTGGATCGGCGACGAGCCTGTCGCTCCGACCGCTCCGCGAATCGCCGTGCGCGCAGCGGAGTACGATCTCCCCGCGGGCCTCGTCGCAGCGCTGGAAGTGCACCTCCGCGCGCACGCTGCGGCGGATCGGCTGCTGGAGGTGCTCGAGGAGGTCGGGCGCGTTCGCGCGGAAGCGGGATGGCCGCCACTGGCAGCCCCCATCGGCCAGATCCTTGCGTCGCAGGCGCTCCTGCACGTCCTCGAGGCTCGGCGGTACGGCTCGGTGATCGACGAATTCAGAGAGCTCGTGCAGGGCGGCTACGGGAGAACGCCGGAGCCGATCGATCCGACTGTCATGCGCGCGGTCGAGCTCCTCTCGCCGCCCGGGCAGCTGACGGAAGATCCGGTCACGACCGAGGACGTGCGCGAGCAGGCGGAGGGTCTCGCCGCCAGCGAGGAGGAGCTCGTCCTGATCGCTATGTTCGGATCGGACGCCGAGGAGCTGCTCAGGGTCATCCGGGGCCGCCACTCGCGAGACTCCGTCCTCGTCGCCGAGGACGCCGACGCGGAGCGCGGCGAGCGCATCCGTGAGCTCGTGAAGATCGTGCAGGAGTCGGGCGTGGGGGAGATCGAGATCGAGGACGAGGGCATGCGCGTCTCCGTTCGCCGCGCCGATGAGCCTGTGGCGGCAGTCCCGGTCGGCGCGAGCGTCGAGCCGCACGAGGCCGCGTCGCAGGTGTCCCCGTCGACCGACGGCGTCACGCGAGTCGAATCGCCGATGGTCGGGGTCTTCTATCGCGCCGCGAATCCCGGTGCGCCGGCCTTCGTGGATGTGGGCGACACCGTCGTCCCGGGTCAGGTGATGTGCATCCTCGAGGCCATGAAGTTGTTCAACGAGCTCAAGGCGGAGGCCGCCGGCGTCGTGCGCGCGATCCACGCCGAGAACGCCCAGGCGGTCGAGTACGGTCAGCTGCTGTTCGAGCTCGGGCCCGTGTCCGCGCAACCGGTCGTCTAGCGCACGTGTTCGAGCGCGTGCTCGTCGCGAACCGGGGCGAGGTCGCCGTGCGGGTGATCCGGGCGCTTCACGAGCTCGGGGTCGAGGCAGTCGCCGTCTACTCGACGGCGGATCACGACACGCTCCACGTCGAGCTCGCCGATCAGGCCGTGTGCATCGGCCCGCCGTCGGCCGCGGAGAGCTACCTGCGCATCTCGAACATCGTCGCGGCCGCCGAGACGACCGGTTGCGACGCCGTCCATCCCGGGTACGGCTTCCTCGCCGAGAACGCCGAGTTCGTTCGCGCGTGCGACGATTCGGGTCTGGTCTTCATCGGGCCGACGGCCGAGGTCGTCGACGAGATGGGCGACAAGGTGCGCGCCAAGGACGCGATGCGTGCGGCAGGTGTCCCGCTCGTTCCTGGCTCGGACGGCGCGTCCGGGTTGGATGCGTTGCGGAGCGCGGCTGCCGACGTCGGCTTCCCCGTCTTGCTCAAGGCTGCTGCCGGAGGTGGCGGAAAAGGGATGCGAATCGTCGCGTCCGCCAACGAGCTCGAGGGCGCGTTCAGCGCCGCGAGCGCCGAGGCCGAAGCGGCGTTCGGCGACGGGTCGATGTACGTCGAGAAGCTCATGTCGCCGGCGCGACACGTCGAGATCCAGGTGTTGTGCGACGACGAGGGCGGAGTACTTACGCTCGGCGAGCGCGAGTGCTCGATCCAGCGGCGCCACCAGAAGCTCGTCGAGGAGTCACCGTCGGCCGCTCTCGATGCGGACACGCGCGAGGATATGGAGGGCACGGTCGAGCGCGCGTGCGAGGCGATCGGCTACCGCAACGCGGGAACGTTCGAGTTCCTCGTCGGGCCGGACGGTGCCTTCTACTTCATCGAGGTCAACTGTCGACTCCAGGTCGAGCACGCGGTGACGGAGCTCGTCACGGGAATCGACATCGTCCGTGAGCAGGTCCGCATCGCGGCGGGCGGACGACTCGAGGTCGCTGGGCGAGCCACGCGAAGCGGTCACGCCATCGAGATCCGCATCAACGCCGAGGATCCTGCCCGCGGCTTCCTGCCCGCACCGGGCACTATCACGCGGTTCGATCCACCGCTCGGCCCGGGAGTACGCGTCGACACGGCTGTGCGCTCGGGCTCGGAGATCCCGCCCTACTACGACTCGATGATCGCGAAGCTGATCGTGTGGGACGACACGCGACCAACAGCGATCGTCCGTGCGGAGCGCGCGCTTCGCGAGCTCGTGGTCGAGGGGATTGCGACGACCCGCGACCTCGCTCTCGACGTCCTCGGCTCGGCCGAGTTCCGGGGTGGCGACTACTCGACGTCGACGCTCGGGGACCTCGAGGGGCGCCTCGCGTCGCTCGCCCCGGCATGACCAGGTCGACGAGTCGCAAGGGAGCACGCCGCCAGGCGCTCTACCTCCTGTACCAGTGGGATCTGACCGGGCAGGAGCTCGCATCGCTGTTCGAGGGTGAGCCGGACGCGTTCGCGCGTTCGCTCGCAGAGGCCGTCGCGGCGCGTGCAGAAGGGCTCGACGTCCGCATCTCGGATGCGTCACCCGACTGGCCTGCCGAGCGACTCGGGACGCTCGAGCGGAATATCCTGCGCATCGGCGTGTACGAGCTCCAGGAGAACACGGTGCCGCGCGAGGTCGCGATCAACGAGGCTGTCGTCCTCGCCAAGCGCTACGCATCCGAGGACGCGGCGCGGCTCGTCAACGGCGTGCTGGCGCGGATCGCGCGCGACGAGGAGGCAGCATGACAACGCCGGTCGACGAGGCGCTCGCCCGGGCCGAGGAGCTGCTGGGGACGCTCAACGCAAAGCGCGAGGAGCTCGAGCGGCTCGCTGCGGCGGACGACGTCGACGGTGACGCGGCCGTCGACCTCATCGCGGAGCTCGCCGAGCTCGCGCGTCAGATCGAAGTCGAGCTGACACGCGCGCGGACGTTGGCCGATGCGGCCGGCTGACGAGCTACGCGACGCCGTCGAGGCCTACCTTCGCTCGCTCTCGCTCGCTGGCGACCTCGGAGAGCTCGCGGACGCACTGCGCTACGCGCTCGAGTCCGGGGGCAAGCGGGTTCGCCCGGTGCTCTGCCTCGCGGTTGTCGATGCGGCAGGGGGCGACGTCGAGGCCGCGCTGCCCGCGGCGGCCGCGATCGAGCTCGTGCACACGTTCTCGCTCGTCCATGACGACCTCCCGGCGATGGACGACCACGCCGAGCGCCGCGGGCGGCCGACCGTACACGTCGCTTTCGGGGAAGGCGTTGCGCTGCTCGCGGGCGATGCCCTCCTCACGGAGGCGTTTCGTCTCTCGCTGACGTACGAGCAAGGAGTCGCCTCGGAGCTCGTGAACGCGACGCTGGGGATGATCGGCGGCCAGTACCGCGACATAACCGGCGACGACGAGGACATCGAGGCGCTCCATCGACTCAAGACCGGCCGACTCTTCGTCGCGGCGGTGCGGATCGGGCTCGAGATCGCGGACGTGCCGTCCTCCGAGCGCGACCCCTGGCTTCGGTTCGGTGACGACGTGGGGCTGCTCTTCCAGGTCGTCGACGATCTCCTCGACGGCGACGGCTACGTCGATCGGATCGGCCGGACGCGCGCCGAGGAGCTCGCCGAAGCGGCTGCCGAGCGAGCTCGTGGACAGCTCGACGCCGTTACCGCGCAGACGATCGTCTTGCGCGAGCTCGTCGGCACGCTCGTAGTTCGCACGGGTTGAGGGATGGACGCAGCCGACACTCTGGCTACCCTGAGTCGGTCACGAACAGACCAGGTCTCGTGCGTGCGCTCCCCCTGCCCGCGTCGCGACCGTCTTTCTCCTCTCGATGTCGAACCGCTCCCGCAGCCGCCTGTTCACGTTCGCCCTGGCGATCGTTCTCGCCGCGATGCTCGCAGGGCCGGCGTCGGGGATGGTCGACGAGAGCAAGCGCGGCCCGAACGCCGTTCAGCCCAAGCCGACCAAAGCAGAGCGGGTCGTCGACATCGCACTCGACGCCGTCGGCACGCCGTACCGCTGGGGAGGTGAGTCACCGGCGTCGGGATTCGACTGCTCCGGCCTCGTGCGCTGGGCCTACGGCCGGGTCGGGGTCGCCCTCCCGCACAACTCGTGCGCGCTGTACGGCCAGGGCAAGCGCGTTCCCGAGTCCGGAATGAGGCCAGGTGACATCCTGTTCTTCGAAGGCCTCGGCCACGTAGGTCTCTACCTCGGGCGCGGGCGCATGGTGCACGCACCGCAGACAGGGCGGCATGTCGAGGTCGTGCGGTTGGCGAGGACGAACTACGGCGCACGGCTCATCGGCGCGCGCCGAGTCATCGCGGCGTAGCCATCGTCATCATTCCCGCCGTGACGACCGGCATCGACCGGGGCATCGAGCCACTCTTGCTTCCGCCTCGGTTGCGAGCGCTCGAGGATGGAGACCGGACGCTCGTCTTGCTGGTGGCGTACAAGCTCTGGTCGGCTCAGCGTGTGCTCCACGGGGCGTCGTGAGCAAGAAGCGCCTCGACGTCGTCCTCGTGGAGCGAGGCCTTGCCGAAACGCGCTCGCAGGCACAGGCGCTCGTCCTCGCCGGCCTCGTGCCCGGGCACTCGAAGCCAGGTGAGCAGGTCGCGGAGGACGTCGAGCTCCGGCTCGAGCGGCCGCCTCGCTTCGTCTCGCGTGGTGGGGAGAAGCTGCAGAACGCGCTGGACGCCCTGGGCGTCGACGTCGAAGGACGCGACTGCGCCGACGTCGGGGCGTCCACTGGAGGCTTCACCGACTGCCTCCTCCAGGCAGGCGCCAGGCGCATCGTTGCGATCGACGTCGGCTACGGGCAACTCCACCCGCGCCTCCGTGCCGATCCGCGGGTCACGGTTCTGGAGCGGGTCAACGCACGCCTGCTCACCGAGCTCCCGTTCGCGCCCGCCTTCGTCGTCTGCGACGTCTCGTTCATCAGCGTGACGAAGGCGCTGCCGCCCGTGCTCCGCCTGTCGGCGCCCGGCTGGGAGGCGCTCGTTCTCGTCAAGCCGCAGTTCGAAGCCGGGCGTGCCGAGGTCGTGAAGGGCGTCGTCCGTGACGCCGGAGTGCAGCGAAAGGTGCTCGAACGCGTGGTCGACGAGTCCCACGCATGGGGTGCAATCACGATGGGAGTCGTAGACTCAGGTCTTCCGGGCCCCAAAGGGAACCGGGAGTTCTTCGTCCACCTCGAGCACCGACCCGGCGAACCGAATCCCGATGACTCAGAGCGCTGGATTGCCGACGCCGTCGGGTAAGCGCGTGACCCGCGCGGCGGTGGTGACCCACGGCACGCCCGGCCAGATCGGCTCGGGGCTCGCACGCCTGCAGGCCGTCGCGCAGGAGCACGGCGTCGAGCTGCTGTTCTCGAGCGAAGAGAGGACGAAGCACCGCATCGATGAGAGCGTCGACCCGTCGACGGCCGATCTCGCAATCGTCCTAGGCGGCGACGGCACCGTTCTTCGCGCGCTGACGCGGTTCCTGGGAACCGGAGTCCCCGTGATCGGCGTGAACTTCGGCCGCGTCGGCTTCCTGAGCTCGATGGGGAGACGCGATCTCGAGGCCGGGCTCGGCCGCGTCTTCGCTGGCGAATACGACGTCGTCGAGCTGCCGACGCTCGAGCTCGAGCATCCGGACGGTCGCACAGTCGCGGTGAACGACGTCGTGGTCTCGAGCGCGTCGCTCGGGCGCATGATCGAGCTCGAGCTCGCCGTCGGTGACGAGGAGCTCGGACGGCAGCCGTGCGACGGCATCATCTGCTCGACCCCGTCAGGCTCGACGGCGTACAACCTCTCGAACGGCGGCCCGGTGCTCATGTGGGGGCTCGAGGCGATCGCGCTCACCTTCGTCGCGGCGCACTCGCTGCACGCTCGCCCGCTCGTCATCCCGCCGGGCCTCGACGTGATCGTGTGGAACCGGTCGGGCGACGTCGAAGCCGGCGTGCTCGTGGATGGGCATCGCGTGTCGACGCTCGCAAAGGCAGAACGCGCAGTCGCAAGGATCGCCGGCGAGCGCTCCCTGCTCGCCACGCTTCCTGAGGCCACGTTCGTGCGCCGCTACCGCCAGAGCTTCGCGTCCTAGGGCGGGGTGGGTCGCTCCGCCGCGTCTGGGCGCGCCAGACGCCCGATGCCCGCCGCGATCACGACGAGGTACACGGCGAAGAGCGGAATCCGGAACACGACCCACTTGTCGGGCGTGCTCAGGTAGCCCGCAAGCTCCACCATCCATTCCGAGCTCCCGAACATCGCGACCGCCCACGCGCCGAGGAACGGCACGAGCGCGTACTCGATCGCGTACGTCAGGCCTGCGATGACGTACGCGATACGCAGGAGCTTTCGCCAGGCATCGTCGAGCAGCACGTACGTCGCCACGAGCGCCGGGATGAACCAGTAGGCGTACTGCGCGCCGTAGCCAGGCCCGAACGCCACGACAGCCATGAAGATCACCGCGACGAGCAGGAACAGCGTCGGCGGCGCGGGCGGGAGCTCGCGCCACAGCCGATGTCCGAGCCACGCCACGACGACGAGGACGGCGAGCGTGAACGCCGACTCGTACCACGAGATGTCGGTGTCGAGGAGCTCCTCGAAGATCCCAGCCACACCGAAGAACCCACGCGTCGACCGATACGCGATCACGTGATCCCAGACGGCGATCGGAACCAGCACCGCAATCACGCCGAGACCGAGCGCCGCAGGACCGAGGAAGAGGGCGGCGCCCAACGCCTTCGCGGTGCGTGGGGCGAGACGAGCGCCGGGCGCCAGCACCGGAGCGAGGACGACCGGGGCGGTCTTCGCGAGCACACCGAGGCCCAGGAAAAGGCAGCCGCACAGCCAGAGGACGACATCACGCGACCGCCAGTGCGCGCAGAGGGCGGCGATCGCCAGCGTCACGAGGAGTCCGACCTGCACATCGCTGTTCCCGTGCTGACCGATGAGAAGGATCGCGACCGGATTGAGAGCGATCCCAGCGAGCAGCGCACGGCGGACTGCCGGACGCGCCGCGCCGATCGAGAGGAGCGTGAAGTACAGCGTCGCGACGAGCATCGACTCGACGAGGACGAGGTAGACGCGGAGGGCGGACCAGAACCCGACATCGACGAGGTTCGAGAGGTAGTCGACGCCGACGATCACCATCATCCAGAGGGGCGGCCAGTTCAGGACGCCCGTCTCGTACGGGTTCCTGCCCTCGTCCTGGGCAGCAAGTGCTCCTCTCCAGTGGTCGACGTCGGAGGAATGAGCGTCCCCGATGGCGAGGATGAAGACGGCCCTCGCGATCCAGGAGACGCCGAGCACGATGACGAGATCACGTAGGGCGGGACGCACTCGGCGCGAGCGTACAGCGGCCCGAGGTCGGCTACTGTCGCCCGAGCAATGCTGCGCCGGCTCCGGATCGAGAACCTCGTCCTCATCCGCGGGGCAGAGCTCACCTTCGGGCCTGGGCTGAACGCAGTCACCGGGGAGACCGGAGCAGGGAAGACGATCTTCGCCCAGGCGATCGGACTTCTGCTCGGCGCACGCGCCGACGCGTCGGCAGTCGGTGCCGAGGGAACGGAGGCGTACGTCGAGGCAGAGCTCGACGTGCCGGACGGATTCTTCGACGACGAGGAGCTCGCCGCACTCGCTGAGCTTCGGCCCGAGGGCGAAACGGGGCTGGTGATCGCACGTCGTGTGTTCGGCGACGGACGCACGCGCGCGTACGCATGGGGGCGGGCAGTCGCGCGCGAGGACGTCGCGGCCGCGGCCGAGCGGCTCATCGCGATGTCGGGACAGTTCGAGCAACGCCGGCTCGCGCGGCCCTCGTACCAGCTCGACGTGCTCGACGCGTTCTGCGGCGTCGAGCAGCTCGTCCGTCGTCGCGAGGCGCGACTCGCCTGGCGGGAGCTCACGGTCGCGCGCCGACACCACGAGGAGCTCACACGCGACGCCGACGCGGTTACAGCCCGGCTCGCGGAGCTGCAGGCGCTCGTCGAGGCGACGGAGGGCATGGCTCCCGGCGACGAAGACGAGCTCAAGGCTCGGCGCGAGGGGCTCAGGTACGTCGAGGAGCTGGCGGAGGCGGCGACATCGGCCGCCGCTGCGATCGACCCCGACGAGGGAGAAGGCGCTGCGGCGCTCGCCGGGCTGGCGGAACGAGCGCTCGCGCCCCTCGAGCGCATCGCGCCCGAGCTCGCCACCGCGGGCGAGGAGCTTCGCGATCTCACGGTCCGCTTGCGCGAGGTGGGGAGCGATCTTCACCGATTCGTTGCATCGCTCGACGCCGAGCCGAGCGCGCTCGAGGACGTCGAAGGGCGACTCCAGGCGCTCGCCGACCTGAAGCGGCGCTTCTCGGTGTCGAGCTATGCGCAGCTGCTCGAGCAGGCCCACGCGGCGCAGAGCGAGCTCGCTGCGTCGGCGGCGAGCGGGGGCCCCATCGAGGCTGCGACGCGTGTGGTCGAGACCGCGGAGGCACGAGTCAGTGAGCTCGCGGACGAGCTGCGCGCGACCCGCCGCGGCAGTGCAGAGCCCCTCGCTCGTGCGGTCGCGGACGAGCTCGCGTCGCTCGGCATGGGAGACGGTGAGTTCCTCGTCGAGCTGCGCGAGCGCGATCCGGGTACAACCGGCGCCGACGAGGCGTCTTTCCTCGTCCGCCCCAATCCCGGCCTGCCGTTCGCTCCCGTGGCCGAGTCGGCGTCGGGTGGAGAGCTCTCGCGCATCGCGCTCGCGCTGGCGGCGGTCGCGGGGGGAGAGACGCTGGTCTTCGACGAGATCGACGCCGGCATCGGCGGCGTCACCGCGCACGCCGTCGCCGCCACGCTCGAGCGGCTCGCCGAGCGCGCGCAGATCCTCACGATCACACACCTCCCGCAGATCGCGAGCGTGGCGGAGACCCACTTCCGCGTCGAGAAGGTGCCGGGAGACCCGACGCACACGCGCATCGAGGAGCTCGACGAGCTGCTCCGGCGAGAGGAGCTGGAGCGGATGGCAGGCGGGGCGGAGTTCATCGCGACCCTCGCCGAGAGCTGAGCTTCGAGGTGTCGCAAGCGCCGCGGCCGCGAAGCGGACGCCTTTAGGGATCTTCGGAGCGATCGGAGACTCCGCGTTAGCGGATCTCCGATCTGCGTGACTGGTCAGCCTGCTACGGTGAGACCCCGTGGCCAAGTACGTGTTCGTCACGGGTGGTGTCGTCTCCGCGCTGGGGAAGGGCATCGTGGCCGCCTCGCTCGGACGACTCCTCAAGGCGCGCGGCCTCTCCGTCTCGGCCCAGAAGTTCGACCCGTACCTGAACGTCGACCCGGGCACGATGAGCCCCTTCCAGCACGGCGAGGTGTTCGTGACCGAGGACGGCGCCGAGACCGACCTCGACATCGGCCACTACGAGCGCTTCGTCGACGAGAACCTGTCGCGGAACGCCAACCACACCTCCGGTTCGATCTGGTACTCGGTCATCCGCAAGGAGCGCAAGGGCGAGTATCTCGGCTCGACCGTGCAGGTCATCCCGCACGTCACGAACGAGATCAAGGAGCGCATCCGCCGCGTCGCCGCCGCGAGCGACACCGACGTCGTCATCTCGGAGATCGGCGGCACGGTGGGGGACATCGAGTCGCTCCCCTTCCTCGAGGCGATCCGACAGTTCCGGCGCGAGGTCGGGCTCGAGAACGTGCTCTACCTCCACGTCACCTTCGTCCCCTTCATCGAGACGGCCGGGGAGCTGAAGACGAAACCGACGCAGCACTCCGTCAACGAGCTCCGGCGCATCGGTATCCACCCGGACATAGTCGTCTGCCGCTCCCACGAGCCGCTCTCGCGTGAGATCCGCGACAAGATCGCCCTCTTCGCCGACGTCGATCCCGAGGCCGTGATCGCGAACGAGGACGTGAGCGACGTCTACCGCGTCCCGCAGGCGCTCAGGGCGGAGGGGCTCGACCGGCTCGTCTGCGAGCGCCTCGGGCTGCCGAGCGGAGAGGCGGACCTGGCCGAGTGGGATGAGCTCGCC